>NZ_JANRHB010000034.1:0-55652 GCF_024733855.1 Gordonia sp. GONU | reverse complement strand
CGCGCACATGGAGTACGTGCACGAACGCGGCGTCTACAACGACTTGCCCCTCGAGGAAATCCTGGCGGGCCTGCGGCTTGCCTACGGCCCTCTGATCTTCTCGGGACGGCCAGCTCCGTCCGACGCATTCCGCGCATAGTGTGCGCTCCGGCGGGCTACCCCCGACGCTGTTCCGGTGACGGTCACCGAGACCCCTGCGGCGGTGACCGTCACCGCCGACGCGACGACGGTCACCGAGACCGAGACCGAGACGCCGCAGGCCCGCACCACGACGGTCACCAGCACGCCGCGTCCGGTCACCCGGACGACCACGGTGACCGAAGAGGTGTCGGCTGCCACGATCACAGAGACGGAGACGACCACCATCGAGGTGCCGGCGCCGGGAGAATTAGCGCCCCGGGGTCAGTAGACGGGGTCGTGCTGGATGCGGCTCGCCCGCACCCCGGCGATGATCAGCTGTCGCCGGGTCGCCTCGATCATCTGCGCCGACCCCGCGATCAGCACCTGATGGTCTTCCCAGTTCCCGGCGCCGACGACCACGTCGGCGAGGGTGCCGATGCGGTGTTCGATCCCGAGTTCGGCCGGCGTCGCCACCGCCCTGATCCACCACGGGTCGCGTTCTTCCTCCGAGACCGCGGTGACCTGCAACCACGGATTGGTGGCGGCGATCCGCCGCAGCACACTGAGGTCGTAGAGCTCGCCGGGATGGCGCATGCCGTAGAAGATGTGGGTCGGCGGCGAGTCCGCGCGCTTGGACATCTCGATGAGCAGCGCACGCAGCGGGGCGAGGCCGGTACCGCCGGCGACCATCAGCACGGGCTGATCCCGGTCGACGTGCAATGTGCCGTGACTCTGGGACAGCGTCCAGACATCCCCGACGGCGGTCTCGCTGACGATCGCCGAACTGACCGTCCCACCGTGGATCGCCCGTACGTGGAACTCCAGCTCACCGGCCGGATTCGGGGGGATCGACGGCGAGAAGTTGCGCCACTGCTTCGGCCACTGCGGGATGTGGACCTCGAGGTACTGGCCGGCGATGAACGTCAGCGGCGCGTGCGCGATGAGCCGTACGACGGCGAGGTCGCGGCTGATGCGGTACTTCTCGACGACCTCCGCCGTCCACCGCGCCGGATGGGTGGCGGTTTCGGCCGCCCCACGCATCACGCCGGTGACGAGCATCATCGCCTGGGAGACCGTCTGCTGGGCCTCGGAGTCCCAGTACCCCTCCATCAGACTGGCGAACTCGCCCATGAGCGCTGCGTACATCACGTGGTAGTGCTCGGGTTCGACGCCGAACTTGCGATGGTCGCGACCGAGCTGGGCGAGGAACTCGACGAGGTCGGCGTGGCCGGATTCTGCCGGGATGGCTTCGAGGACGTGATCGATCACGCGATGGAAGGCGATCTGCTGGGCGGCCATCGAGACGCCGAACAGGTCCCGGAGGTCGGGGTCGATCGCGAACATCCGGGTGAAGACGTTGGTCGCGAACCGGTCGGGCTGCCGGTTCACCGCTGTTCGCAGCTGATGCAACGTGTGGCGTGAGTGGCTCGCCATTCTCTCTGGACAACCTCCGTCGGCGTTCGTCCCCGCCTCTTCCAAGAGACCCAACACTAGCCTCTCGACCCGACAGAATTAAGGATCCGTCATCGTATGTCGGACTGTGATCCGGTGTGGCAAGGTACCAGCATGACGTCCCTCGACGGTGTCCTCCCGGCCATCGTCGACGCGCATGTGCAGCACTGGAATCCGCGGCGCACTCCCTGGGCGGCAACCCGTTCGTCGCGCCTGTACGGGTTCGTCCCCCGATTGGGGGACCGGGTGTTTCCGCTCGTCGCCTCGCGCGCCGACCGCGAGTTCGTACTGACCCCGCGGACAGTCGCGCGACCCTACGAGCCGCGGCAGTACGCCACCGATGCCGCACTCGTGCCGACGGTCGTCGGTGTGCCCATCGACACCGTCGTGCACGTCGAGTCGCACTGGCGCAAGGCGTTACCCGCAGGGGAACAGGCGTCCGCCCACAGCACCGCGGTGGAGGAGACGCGCTACCTGGAGAACCTCCCGTTCGGTCAGGCCGGGGCTCCCCGTCTCGGGGCGATCGTCGCCCACGGTGATCCACGGGACCACGACTTCGCCGAGACACTCGATCAGCAGCTCACCATCTCACCGCGGGTCCGGGGCGTCCGGCTGGTGGCGACGCGTCACCCCGATCCGCGCGTCCGCGACGGTGGCGACGCCGACAACATCCTGTCGTCGACCTCCTTCCTCGACGGCTTCGCCGAGCTCGCGGGGCGCAAGCTCGTCTTCGAGGCGGCGGTCTACTCCCATCAGCTCTACGACGTCATCGTGCTGGCGAGGGAGTATCCGGACACGACCATCGTGCTCGATCATTTCGGGATGCCGGCCGGGGTCTTCGGCCCGATCGGGACTCGTACGGGCGCGACGGCCGCCGCGCGCGCGGACATCTGGCGGCTGTGGCGGGAACGCATCACCACCCTGGCGTCGTATCGCAATGTGGTGGTGAAACTCTCCGGTCTCGCGATGCCGGTCCTCGGTTACGGCCACGAACGGTGGGGCAACATCGGCGGGCAGACGACACTCGGCGAGATGATCTGTCCGTTCGTCGAACACGTCGTGAACCACTTCGGTACCGATCGCGTCATGTTCGGGTCCAACTACCCGATCGACCGGCCCAACGCCGCGATCGACGTACTCGTCGGAGCGCTCGTCGACTGCGCGTCGCAATGGGGAGACGAGGCCCTGCGACGGATCTTCCGCGACACCGCGGTCCGGGTCTACAAGCTCGACGACGCGTGACGTGTCGAATCCCGTCACGGATTACGCGGACGCCCCCACCTTCGTGAGCGGGTCGGTTCGGGCACGGGCACGTCGCGCATGAGGCGGACCAGTATGTCGACCAGTTCGGTACACGTCGGATAGCGGTCCTGCGGCGCCTTGGCGAGCGCCTTGGCGAAGATGGAGTTCATCGCCGACGGCAGCCACGGCCGGCGTCGGGTGAGGCGTGGCGGCTCGTCGTTGATGTGTGCGTAGGTGATCGCGAACGACGTGTGTCGAGGGTACGGCGGTTCGCCGGTGAACATCTCGACGAGGCTGCACGCGAAGGAGTAGTTGTCGCTGGCCGGCGAGAGACGTTGTGCCTGAAGCAGTTCCGGTGAGGCGTACCCGATGGAACCCTGCACCCGCCCGTTCCGGGCGAGCGGCCTCGTGTCGTCGAGGAACTGGGCGATCCCGAAATCGGAGAGATAGGCGTCGACCGGTGTGGGGGTGTCGCCGTCGGGGCTGACCGGTCGGGACAGCAGGATGTTGGCTGGTTTGACGTCGCGGTGGAGGATCTCCTGGCGGTGGGCGTAGTCGAGGGCATCGGCGATCTGTGCGGCGACCCGAAGGATCGTGTCGACGTGGGGTTCGTCGGTGCGACCGGGGATGAGTGCAGTGGCTGACGGGCCGGGCGCGTACTGCATCGCCAGCCACATCGACGGTAGGTGGTGGGGGCCGAGAGACCCGGGCGGCGCGGCGATCTCGCCGTGCGCGCGAATCCGCACGATGTGCGGGTGGTCGAGCAGCGAGGCGATCCCGAACTCCCGCTCGAACCGTTCGCGGACCCGGCCGTGGTCGGAGGCGTTCGGGTGCAGCACCTTGAGCGCGACGGGCCCGTTGCCGTCGTCGCGATGGGCACGGAAGACGTCGGCACTCGCACCCCCGCCGAGGAACTCGTCGATGGTGAAGCCGGCCACGCATTCGCCAACCTCGAACACCTTGTCAGCGTAAGGCGACGACGACCGGTCGGAGCGGTGCGACGATCGGGGTGTCGGGACCCGGGCTCGCGGTCAGGCCGTCGGCGTCAGGCGGAAGATCGGGAACCTTCGGCCCTGTGCGGTCTCGGTGTACTTGACGAACTGATCGGTGAACGAGGTGAACTTCGCCCAGGCCTCATCCCAGTCGTCGTCGGTGATCTCGGTGACCTGCGTGTCGTGACGCTCGATGCCGTCGACGGCGGGGGCCTCGACGGCAACCGAGTCGGGGTGGGCCCTCAGGTTGTGCACCCACGCCGGCGTCGTCGGGGAACCCGCGAAGGACCCGATGACCAGCCAGGAGCCGTCGTCGGCGAGACCGAACAGCGGGCTGATCCGCGGCTCACCGGATTTGGCGCCGACGGTGTGCAGCAGGACGAGGTTCTTCCCGAACCCTGCGGTCTCGACATGTCCGTTGTTGGTGCGGAACTCGTTGATGATGGTGGTGTTGAAGTCGTTCACGATCTCATTGATACGCCTTCCCGGCGACGACCGGCCGGTGTGTCAAAGTGAAACCGCGGTCCGGGCGGCGAAGAATACGCTGAACGTATGAGTGCCGATACGAGTTCGTTGGCCGCCGCGCTGCCCGATGGGATGGTGATCACCGACCCCGACATCCTTGCCGGGTATCGCCAGGACCGTGCCCTGGACCCGACCGCGGGCACCCCGCTCGCACTCGTCCGCCCGACCTCGACCGAAGACGTTCAGACGACGGTTCGCTGGTGTCACGAGAACCGGGTGCCGATCATCACGAGGGGTGCCGGCACCAGCCTCTCGGGTGGCTCGACCGCGGTGGACGGCGCCATCATGCTCTCCACCGAGAAGATGCGCGAGATCGCGGTGGACCCGGCGACGCGGACCGCCGTCGTGCAGCCCGGGCTGTTCAACTCGGAGGTCAAGGCCGCGGCGGCGGCCGAGGGTCTCTGGTACCCGCCGGACCCGTCGTCGTTCGAGATCTGCTCGATCGGCGGCAACGTCGCCACCAACGCCGGCGGACTGTGCTGCGTGAAGTACGGGGTGACCACCGACTACGTCCTGGGCCTGCAGGTGGTGCTGGCCGACGGCCGCGCGGTGCGAGTGGGCGGCAAACAGCTCAAGGACTCGGCAGGCCTCCCGCTGACCAAACTCTTCGTCGGCAGCGAGGGACTCCTCGGGATCATCACCGAGGTGACCCTGCGGCTGCTGCCACCCCAGGGGCCGGCGAGCACGGTCGTCGGGATCTTCGACTCGGTCCACGACGCGAGCCGTGCCGTCCTCGCCGTCACCGGCGAGATCCGTCCGGCGATGCTCGAATTCATGGATTCGGTGGCCATCAACGCGGTCGAGGACATGCTGCGCATGGGGCTCGACCGCGACGCCGGCGCGCTGCTCGTCGCCCAGTCCGACGCACCCGGGGCGGCCGGCGCCCAGGAGGTCGAACTCATCCGGAACGCCTTCGAGACGAACGGCGCCGGTGAGGTCTTCGCCACCGACGATCCCACCGAGGGGGAGGCGTTCACCGCCGCCCGGCGCGCGGCCATCCCGGCCGTGGAGAAGCTCGGGTCGCTGCTCCTCGAGGACGTCGGCGTGCCGTTGCCGTCGTTGCCCGATCTCATCGACGGCGTCGCCAAGATCGCCGCGGACAATCAGGTGATGATCTCGGTGATCGCGCACGCCGGCGACGGGAACACCCACCCGTTGATCGTCTTCGACCCGACCGACGCCGCCGAGGCCGGCCGTGCGCAGACCGCGTTCGGTCATATCATGGACCTCGCCATCGAACTCGGTGGCACCATCACCGGCGAGCACGGCGTGGGGCGCCTCAAGAAGGGCTGGCTGCCCGACCAGGTGGGACCGGACGTGATGGAGCTGACCGCGCTCATCAAGAACGCCCTCGACCCGGAGGGGCTCCTCAATCCGGGCGTGATCCTGTAGACGTGGTCAGCACGACGGCATAGCTGCCGCGGCGCTTCGCCTTGGCCGAGAACAGGGCATCGTCGGCGAGGGCGAGGTCGCGTCGAATCCGTGCGGTTGCATCCACGTCGGACATCTGGTCGCGGTCCAGCGGACCCACCGCGATACCCAGACTCACGGTCGCCCACTCGCCGTCCTCGGTATCGATCGGTTGAGCCCGGATGTCTTCGGCGACGGCACGCGCCGCGGCTTCGTCGAGCCGCATCGCGATCGCGAACTCGTCCCCACCGAGCCGGGCGACGACCGCCGGCTCGTCCACTGCTCCCTGGAGGATCTCGGCGACCTGCTGCAGTACGAGATCACCCACGCCGTGGCCGTGGTCGTCGTTGATCCGTTTGAAGCGGTCGACGTCGGCGATGAGGAGTGCGAACCGATCCCCTTGCCCCCGGCGCAACAGCGTGGACGTCGCCAGGATGAATCCGCGGCGATTCAGCAATCCGGTGAGCGGATCGGTGTTGGCCATCCGCAGCTGATGTTTCAGGGTCCGCTGGAGATCGGAGGTGTAACCGTGGTGGAGGGTGACGGTCCCGTTCACGGCGACGAGCAGCGCGAGCGTCGCGGAGAACGCGGTGACCGGCGGAACGCCGTCGTGCCACGCGAGAATGCCGAGAGTGCATGTCACCGCGCTCGAAAAAGCCATGTGGAGATACACGACGCGTGCCCGCACGAAATGTGCGCTGTACGAACCCACCACGGCGAACAGCGCCGAGAAGTACAACGCGAGACGTGGGTCGGCGATGGCGAACAGACACACCGCCACTCCGATGTCCGCGTAGGCGACGAATACGTTGTTGAATCCTCGGACGTGTGATTTCTTGGTCCACCACATCTCGCCCAGATGAACTCGGCTCACCGCCATCGCGGTGGGAACGGTGGTGGCGGCAGCGGTGCCGAGGATCAGTGACCGCCATACCGACCCCTGCGAACCACTCGGTGTGAAGAGCCCGAGTGCCCCCACGACGCCGAAGATCAGTACCAGCCCGGCGATGGTGTAGCGGATATGACGTTCGCGCAGTCGTAATTGCCGAAGGACGTGATGCGTTTCGTCGTAGAGCTGCCCGCCTCGTGCGATCTCAGCGGTGAGCGAGTCGCCACCGAGCCCGCTCAACGGTCTGGATCTCGGCGAACGGCCGACCGTTTCTTCCACCTGATCGAGCTCCGGAAATGAGGGTGTGGCGAACAATGCGAAGTCTAGAGGGGCGTTAACGATACTTCATCAGCGCGAGAAATATTCGCCGAAGCCCGGTCGCAGAAGCGAAAGCAGGAAGATATGAGTGGGAAGCACCTGCCGAGGTCCTCCCGTCCCCTCCGCGGGGGGACCTCAGCAGGTAGCCCAAACGCGACTGACATCTGAATACGACGCCATGCAGAAATGAGCATATTGGGTCAAAGGTCAACCTACAATCACATCAATCTGGATAACTGACAGGAGAAGGTTGATGAATGGTTCTGGGGACGCCGGACTCCGCGATATCGACTTGCGTCGACTCCGAATGTTTGTCGTCGTCATGGAAGCTCCGAGCCTTCGCGTCGCGGCCGACACCCTGTTCATCAGCCAGCAGGCGTTGTCGTCGGCGATTCGTGAACTCGAGCGGCAGTTGGGTGTCGAGCTGTTCTCCCGGTCGCGCCGCAGCCTGACGCCGACGCCGGCCGGGGAGGCGCTCTACCGCGGCGCGGTGCCGCTGCTGGCCGGTGGCGAACAGCTCGCCACCCAGGTCAGGCGCGTCAATTCCGGGTCGCCGGCACCGTTCGTCATCGGCCACGCACCAGACCTCGCGTCGTCGGAGGTGTTCCGCATCATCGAACCCGTCGTCCTCGCCGACCCCTCGATACCGATCACGGTGCGCCCGGTGTTCGCCGACTTCATGCGAGACGAGTTGCTGTCGGGCTCGATCGATCTGGCACTGGGCCGCGGTGTGGCGGCGCCCCCGGACATGGCGACGACGATCGCGACCCAGCACGAACTCCGGCTCGCGGTGCGCAGTGATCACCCGCTCGCCGCGCACGCTCACGTCGACATGGCCGACCTCGCCGACTACGAGATCGTCGTGTGGGGCCCCGAGCACGAATACGAGTACACCGACATCCTCGTCGGACTGTGTCGGCGTGCGGGATTCGAACCGCGGATCATCCTGTCGACGCTCCTGGGTACGCCACCGCACACCGCGGTGATCGCACACCCGAAAGCCTGCGCGTTCGTCACCAACGAACCCGGCTGGATCTATGCGAACTCCATCCGCATCATCGAATTCACCGATCCGCCGCTCGCCCCCGTCCGGGCGATGTGGCTGCCCAACACCGCGTCGACGCTACGCCGACAGATCCTGGCCGCGGCGGAAGGTGTTGTGTGAGAGCGGAAGGGTGTGGACCTCAGTGACGCTCCAGGATCGCGGCGAGGTCGGCACCGTCGGCAAGCGCGCCGTACTCGAAGCTGCGGTCGGGACCCAGCCGGCTGGCGATGAAGGCGTCGGCGACGGCGGACGGACTGTGCCGCACCAGCAGTGACGCCTCGAGCGCCAGGGCCATCGCCTCGACGGTCGACCGGGCCCTGCGCTGGGCGTCGGCCGGGCCGAGGCGCGACAGTTCGCCGAGCTGGTCGCGGAGCCGGTCCAGGTGGGCGTCGAGAGTGCGGTCGGCGCCGCGGGCGAGTGACACCTCGGCATCGAAGGCGGCCACCGACTCCGGTTCGCGGGTCATCGCGCGCAGGACGTCGAGGGCGATGACGTTTCCGGAGCCTTCCCACACGGCCATCACCGGCTGTTCGCGGTAGCGCATGGCGAGCGGGAAGTCCTCGGTGTATCCGTTGCCGCCCAGGCATTCCAGCGCCTCGTAGGCGTGGTGGGGTCCGCGCTTGCAGATCCAGTACTTGGCGACGGCGGTCGCGAGCCGGCGGAAGGCCCGTTCCTGGGGATCGGCATCCTCGTCGTGGGCGCGTGCCAGCCGGATCGCGGTGGTGGTCGCGGCCTCCGATTCCAGTGCGAGATCGGCCAATACGGCGGTCATCGCCGGCTGGTCGGCCAGCGTCGCGCCGAAGGCGGCGCGGTGGCGGGCGTGCCACACGGCCTCGGCGACCGCCTGCCGCATGCCGGCCGCCGAACCGAGGACGCAGTCGAGCCGCGTCTGCGCGACCATCTCGATGATCGTGCGCACGCCGCGTCCCGGTTCGCCGACCATCACGGCGACGGTGCCGTCGAGTTCGATCTCGCTCGAGGCGTTGGACTTGTTGCCGAGCTTGTCCTTGAGTCGCTGGATGCGGAAGACGTTGCGGGTCCCGTCGGGCAGTATCCGTGGGAGAAGGAAGCACGAAAGTCCCTCGCCGCCAGCGCCTTGCGCTTGGGCGAGGACGAGGAATGCGTCGGACATCGGCGCCGAACAGAACCACTTGTGCCCGGTGAGGAGGTACTCGGCGCCCTGTCCGCCGGTCCCGGCGGGGACGGCGACCGTGGTGTTGGCGCGGACGTCGGAGCCACCTTGCTTCTCCGTCATCGACATACCGAATATCGCCGACTCCTTGGTGGCGCTCAGATCGGGGGAGTAGCTGCGGGACAACGCCTTCGGCACCCAGCTCGCGGCGACGTCGGGCTGGAGTTCGAGCGAGGGGATGACCGCATGGGTCATCGACACCGGACAGGCGTGGCCCGGTTCGATCTGACCGAACAGCATGAAGGCCGCCGCGCGGACGACGTGCGACCCGGGCTGCGGGTCGGCCCAGCAACGGGTATGGGCACCGTGCGCGATGGAGGCGGAGATGATCCGGTGATATGCCGGGTGGTACTCGACCTCGTCGATGCGGTGGCCCCAGCGATCGAACGTCCGCAGTACGGGGGTGACGGTGTTGGCGAGATGGGCGTCGTGCTTGAAGGATTCGCTGCCGACGAGCGCACCGATCTCGCGGAGCTCGGCGTCGCCCCAGGCGCCGTCGTGGCGGGCGACCGCCTCGGTCAGGACGGTGTCGAGTTCGTATTCGTTGACGTCCACCCGCGGCGCGGACTGGTTGAACACCTCGTGGGTGAGGTGGGGTTGCGGATGGATGTGCGTTGCGGACTGGGACATCATGCCTCCTGGGACGTGGGTACGAGTGGCCGATCCAGAACCCGGTCCGGGATCTGCAGGTTCGTGAAGATCACCGCGACCGCGTCCTCGAGCCGATAGCCGAAATCGGCTCCGGTGGCGGCCTTCTGGACTGCGAGACCGAAGATCGCGGACCAGAACGCCTTCGCCTCGACGTCGATCCCCGCGCGCAGCTTCCAGCCGGTGCGCACGAGCGTCGACATCAGCGCCTGTTCGCCGCGTTCGTGGAGCGTGCGCAGCGTGTCGGTGATGTGCTCGCGCAGGTCGGTCCGACGCGCCGTCAGCAGCATGGCGGTGGTGAACAATTCGACGTCCCGCGCGCAGGGGCCGAGCAAGGTGCCGACGAGCGTGTTGGTGTAGTCGCGAACGGTCGTCGTTCCGGCGGCGGCTTCCTCGGCTCGACGCCCGGCGCGCAGCACGCCGACGCAGGCGACCTCGACGAACAGCTGTTCCTTGGAACCGAAGTAGTACGTCACCTGGTTCGGGTAGGCGTCGGCTCGCTGACAGATCTGGGCGACCGATGCCGTCTCCCCCTGTTCGGCGAAGACCTCGGCAGCGGCACGCAGCAGGGTCTGGCGGGTCGCCTTGCCCGCTTCCCGGCTAGCGCGTCCGGAGGTCGCCACAGCATCCTGCCTGGTCGAAGTAGATGTTTGTATGACAAACAATAAACACCCACGAGGGCGACGGCAAGGGCTGATCGCCGACGGGTCAGCGGGTTTCGCTCCCAAGTCGTTGGGAACCCGCCCTGACGAAGTCGCCTGCGTCGATGAGTACGGACCGCCCCGCCGCGGACGGCGGGCTGAAGTGGAAGAAACTGCTCGGCGTGATCATGGACGACCCTGGGAAGATCCGGATGGACGAACGAGAGAACCCGACGATCCAGCAGCCCACCAACGCGATCATCAAGATCGCCGCAACCTCCGTGCGTGGGTCGGACCTGTGGCAGTATCGCGGCATCGAAGACGTCGACGGCTGTCGAGGCTGAACGTGTCCAGTACGTCGACCGCGCAGTCTGCGACGTCGACGACGCGGTGAGCCGACGATCAGCCGGAAGCGCGGCCGGTCACCAGCCCGGACAGGACCGCTTCCAGGCGGTCACTTCGAACGGGAAGAGAGCAAGGCGCCCACTTCTTCGGTACCGCCCAGACGGGTGATGGTCAGGGCTTCATCGTCGAGGTGCTCGGCAAAATCCCGCTGGTAGGACGCTCGAACGAGCCTCCGTGCCTGGCCGACAGCCGACGTCTGCCGATCGAGAAGCAGGGACACAACACCGTCGACGTCGGAGGCGAGTTCGTCCAGCTCCACGACCGTATCCACGAGGCCCCACGCGAGTGCGGTCGACGCATCGATACGTTCGTTGAGAACGAGCATCTGAAGCGCCCGCCGCATGCCGATCACGCGGGGGAGGCCGATCGACACCCCGCAATCCGGTGACAACCCGATCGTCGAGTACGCAGCTACGTAAGAGCTGGCGGGAGTGGCGGCCACGTAGTCGGCTGCAAGTAGAAGGCCGAGCCCGGCGCCCGCAACCGGTCCCTGGATTGCGGCGACTATCGGGACGGGCAGCTCGTCGAGTGCGATGAGTGAACGGTGTATGGACCCCGCGAGGTCGGCGAGGAACCGCGGGCGGTCCGACGCCGCCGCCATTGCCCGTACGTCGCCGCCCGCGCAGAAGATCTTTCCGGTCGAAGACAGACGGATGACCCGTACGTCGGCATTCTCGCGGATCGACGTGATCGCCTGGGCGAGGCCGTCGGCGACCTCGAGATCGAGTGCATTGCCCGCGGATGGCCGGTTGAGTTCGATGGACGCAACACCTCGTTCGTCCACTCGGAAGATGACCGAACTCATGCCCACTCCATCCAGAAGTCCAGTTCCAGCTCCACGTCGCCCGGTACGACTCGATAGCCCGAGAAATCGGTCACACCGTCACCGGCCAGGACCTCGTCATCGATGAAGCACTGTCCGGTGACGAGGTCGGAGGGCTTGGTGATGATGCTGATCGCTGCATCGGCCATGATGTCCGGCGTTCGGCTACGCGCGACGAGTTCCTCACTCAAGATGTTGCGAACCGCTGCCGTGTTGATGGTCGTTCGCGGCCACAGGGAATTCACGGCGATACCGTCGCCGGCGAGCTCGGCGGCAAGTCCGATGGTTACGAGGGACATCGAGAATTTCGAGATCGTGTACGCAGTCCCTATATCCGCGAACCATTTCGGTTCGAGGTTGAGCGGCGGCGACAGGGTCAGGACGTGCGGGTTGGCCGATCGCCGTAGATGCGGGATGGCGGTCTTCGTCAGGAGAAAGGCGCCGCGCGCGTTGATGTCTTGCATGAGGTCGTACTTCTTCATGCTGATATCTGCAGTCGGTGTCAGATCGAGCGCGCTGGCGTTGTTCACGACGATGTCGATGCCACCGAATTGTTCGACCGTGCGCGCGACGGCGTCGGCCACCGACTCGTCGTCCCTGATGTCACCGACAAGTGGCAGCGCCTTGCCGCCGGCCGACTCGATCGCAGCAGCCGCGGTGTAGATGGTGCCGGGCAGCTTCGGGTGCGGCTCGGTCGTTTTCGCGATCAGGGCAATGTTGGCTCCTCGACGGGCCGCCTGGATTGCGATCGCCTCGCCGATGCCTCGGCTGCCGCCTGACATGATCAGGGTGCGGCCTTCCAGCGATCTGTCCTCGGGTTCAGTCTGCACGACTGGTCCTTTCACGAAGGGGCGCCACATTCAGGCGCGATGGAAAGTGGTGATTCTCAATGTATTCCAGGAACTACACGAGAAGATCCGGCCCGGAGGGTTCCCCGGGCGCGAGTGCTCCGGACGGCGCTGCGCCGATGACCGGATCGGATCAGGTCTGAGAGTTCAGTCGAACTCGATCCCGATGCGGCCGCTCTTCGGGGTCGCCTGACAGGTCAGCAGGTAGCCGTCGTCGATGTCCTCGGGTTCCAGTGCGATCCCGTTGCCGTGGTCTACTTCCCCGGCGGTCAGGCGTGCCACACACGACCCGCAGTCCCCTTCGCGACACGAGTACGGGGCGTCGACATCCGAGGCGAGGAGCGCGTCGAGCAGGACGGTGTCCGTGCCGCACCGGACGGTTCGGACGTCTCCGTCGATGGTGACGGTGATCTCCGATGCACCGGAGCCCTCGTGGTCGGCAGTGTCCAGCGTGAACGGATCGCCGGTCAACGACACATATCGCTCGACGTGAACCTGGTCGTGGTGGATGCCGTGTTCCCGCAGGGTGTGCTCGACGAGGTCCATGAAAGGTGCTGGGCCACAGATGAATGCTTCGCCCGTACCGACTGCGTCGGTGAGGACCCCGCTGACCGCATCCGCGGTGGGAAGACCCCGCTCGGTCTCGAGCCAGTGGTTCACGGTCAGTTGCGCGGGATGACGAGCTGTCAGTTCGTCGATCGCGCTCGCGAAGATGGTCGACTCATGGTCGCGGTTGGCGTAGAACAACACCACGTCGGTGTCGTGCTCCGCCAGTGCCGAACGCAGTATCGACATCACCGGGGTCACCCCGCTGCCGGCCGCGAAGAGGTACAGCGGTCCTTCCCAGGACCGTGGCGTGAAGACGCCCGACGGTGGGAGGATATGCAGCACCAATCCCGGTTCGGCGTTGTCGCACAACCAGTTCGACCCGTAGCCGTCGCGGGTTCGTTTGACGGTGATCGCCGGGGAAGCGTCGACGTTCGGGGCCGTGGACAGGGAGTAGCTGCGGGCGACGAGGCCGGTGCGGTCACTGGGAATACGGACGGTGATGAACTGTCCGGGCCGGTAGTCGGTGCCGTCGGGGAAGTCCAGTACGATCGTGCGGGCCTCCGGGGTCTCGTCGATGACCGCGGTGACGGTCACGTCGATGCCGAGGGTCCGTGCGACGGGAGAGATGGTCGATTGGGTCATGTGGTGGTCCTGGAGATGAGGGGAATCGCTCGGTACCACAGTTCGCCGAGTGCGGTGCCGAGCGCTTCGAGTCGTTCTCGTCGAGGCGTGCTGGTCGGCAGGCCGACATGGATGTAGGCCATCTGTTCGGTGGCACATCCCAGCGTCTCCGCGAGCAGGTTGGTGTCACAGCTTTCGATCGCGCCGCTCGCGACGAGGCGTTCCAGCCAACGTTCGGTGCGTTTGACGAAGTCGCCACGAAGGTTGAGCCACAACTGTTTGAATCCCGGATTCTCGCTGGCCGCGGCGGCCTCGCGGAGCAGGCGCAGCATGTGGCGGCTACGGGCGTAGGCCTGTAGATATGTCGTGTTGACCTCGATCAGCGATTCCAACTCACCGTGGGTTCGGTCGGGCCGCAGCCGGGCGGTGGCCAGTTCCTGCAGCGACGGACGGAGAGCCGCGAGGAAGATGTCGTCCAGGCCTACGAAGTGGCGGTAGAAGTTGCCTTGAGAAACGTTGGCGCGGTGGGTGATGTCCGAGATGCGGGTGCGGGTGTATCCGTACTCGGTGAAGCACTCGGTGGCCGCCTTCACCAGCTTGTCGCGGGTCTGTTCACCGCGCTTGTTGGCGCGTTTGGTCGAGACCGCTGTCTCGTCGAGCAGTCCGGCCGCCGAATAGGCCGCGTTGATCCCGTCATGCTCGCGTGTGTCGGGGCCGGTCTCGGTACTCATCGGGTCGCTCCTTCCAGCGACCGTGCTGCCTGTAGTGCCTTCAGCGGATGGCCATCCGGCATGGTGTCGGGGAGGAACGACAGCAGTTCGTCGAGATACTCGTCGCTGGTGTCCCCGGAGTTCAGTGCGTCGCCTGCGTAGACCTTTCCGGTCGAACCGTCGACGGTGACCGTCTGTCCCGCCAAGGTCTGCGAGAGGCCGATCCCACAGCCGACGACGCACGGCACGCCGATCTCGCGGCACACCAGTGCGGCATGAGACGTGGTTCCGCCGACCTCCGTGACCACGGCGACGGAGTCGAACATCGCCGGGACATCGGCCGGGGAGGTCGATGGGCGCACGAGGACCACGCGTTCGCCCTCGGCGGCCGCGATGCAGGCGGCGTCGGTGTCCGTGTAGACGACGCCGACGGCGGCTCCCGGTCCTGCGCCCGTGCCCGAGGCGAGCAGTTCGGCGCCCGCGTCGGCCGAGTTGTGCTGGGCGAGGGTCTCGGCCTGCTCTGCGCTGATGCGCGAGACGGCCTCCTCACGGCTGATGAGGCCCTCACGGACCAGATCGACGGCGATGCGCACCGCCGCACGTGCAGACCGCTTGCCCGATCGACATTGCAGCATGTAGAGCGTGCCGCTCTCGACGGTGAACTCGATGTCGACCAGATCGCGATGCTCGGCTTCCAGAGTGGCCGAGATCGCACTCAGCTCCTGGTGCAACTGCGGGGAGTGAACCTGGAACTGATCGATCGTCTGCGGAGTGCGTTCTCCGGAGACCACGTCCTCTCCCTGTGCTTGCGAAAGCCATTCGCCGAATAGCTGAGGGTCGCCGGTGGCCGGGTCGCGGCTGAAGATCACACCGGTACCGGACTGCTCGTCGCGATTCCCGAACACCATGGCCTGCACGGTCACCGCGGTGCCACCGCCCTCGCCGAGTCCGTGGTGGCGGCGATACGCAGTGACCCGCTCATTGGTCCACGAGCGGAACACCGCGCCGATGGCCTCGCGCAACTGGTCGTGCGGATCGACGGGCGGTGCGGACGCGGCGTCACCGAGAACGACCTCGCCGTATCCCGCGCAGAACCGCGCCCAGGTGTCGCGCGCCCAGTCGTGGTCCCCGGTCGCCTCGGCGAGGTCGGCGGTCAGCTGCTCGGTCAGCCCCAGGTTGAGGACGGTGTCCATCATCCCGGGCATGCTCTGCGCGGCACCCGAACGCACCGACACAAGAAGGGGAAACGGTCCGGCACCGAAGGTCTTTCCGGTCTGCTGTTCGAGGACGTGCAGTTGATTGACGACCTCGTCCCACACCTCGTCGGGGAGTTGGCCTCCGTTGTCGTGGAACCGTGCACAGACCGGCGTGGTGATGGCGAAGGCGGGCGGGACCGGCAGCCCGAGCGACCGCATGCGGTTGACGCTGTAGGCCTTGCCTCCCAGTAACTCCCGGTCGGCCGGAGCGGTCCCGTCCAGTGCCAGGACAGCGGGTGTGTTCATCAGAGTGGTCCTTTCACTCGGTGGTGTCGACCCGAGCTCGAGGCTGGGACAGAGGAGTGGGGAGGGCTGCTGAACGCAGCGCGGTGAGTCCGCCTTCGACGGGGACGTCGATGCCGTTGACCCAGTCTGCAGCAGGGCTGAGCAGGAAGTCGATCACCGACGCCGATTCCGCGGCGGTGCCATGGCGGCCGACCATCGATGCCGATCGTGCAATGGCGTCGACGCCCATGGACTGTTCGAAGTCGGTGAGGATCGGGGTTTCGGTGGGTCCGGGACTGACCGACAGCGCGCGGATACCTCGGGCCTGCAGAGACGCCGACAAGGCGATGGTCCAATCCACGACAGCACGCTTGGACGTGTCGTAGGCCGCCGGGCCGTCGAGCTGTGTCCGGTCCAGCCATTCACGTAGCTCGTCGCGGTCGCGGACCTCGAGGAGTCCGACGATATCGTCGTGTCCCAGGGTGTTCCGGTGTGCCGCGATCGAGGCCACGTTGACGACCGCACCTCCTGACATCCGTTCGAGCACAGCGAATGTCAGCGCCCGCAGGCCCAGGGTGTTCACCGCCAGGACGGTCTCGGCCGGCGCGGTGCCCGGCACGCCGGCGACGTTGGCCAATGCGTCGACGTGGTCGGGTAGATCCAGTGCGGCGATGGCCGCCAGGTCGGACAGGTCGCACCGGAGGGAGTGTGCGCGATCGTCCGGGCAGGCGGCTATGTCGATCGCGATGACGCGGGTGTCCGGCTCCCGGTCGAGCAGCCGATTCACCAGGGCCAGACCGATTCCCGACGCGGCGCCGGTGATGACCACCGTACGTGCGATGCTGGAGGCGTCGCTCATGCCATCACCGCCGATACCTCGGTGAACTCGGCGATACCCACACTGCCGAGTTCGCGTCCGTAGCCGGAGTTCTTGACCCCACCGAAGGGGACGGTGGGCCGTTCGCGGGTACGCACCCCGTTGATCTTGACCTGGCCGACCTCGAGGTGTGTCGCGACCTCGACCGCGTGATCCCGGTCGGCGGACCACACCTCAGCGGACAGGCCGTACTGGCTGTCGTTGGCCACCTCGATCGCCTCGGCCACATCGCGGTAATACTGCACCACCAGGACCGGCCCGAAGATCTCCTCGCGCACCGCGGACGCGGAGCGGTCGAGATCACCGAAGACGATCGGGGCCACGAAGCAGCGGGAGTTGCCTATGCCGAGTTGCTCTCCGGTACCGGCGATCACGCGACCACCGTCGTGCCGGGCGAGATCGATGTGGTCCAGAACTCGTCGGGCGTGCGCGGCTGATGCCAGCGGACCATGGGTGGTCTCGGGTGCGGTCGGGTCGCCGAACACGAGTTCGGCGAGCGCATCGCCGATCAGCTGCTCGATGCGGTCGGCATGCGCGGCGGGGAGCACGAGTCGCGTGGTCGCGTTGCAGGCCTGGCCGGAGTTGACCAGCCCGGAGGCCAGGATCCTCGGGACGACGGCGTCGAGGTCGGCGTCGGGCAGCACGACGGCGGGTGACTTGCCGCCGAGTTCGAGCGTGGTCCGGGCCAGTGACTCTGCGGCCGCCGCAGCGACTGCTTTTCCGCCGCGGACGCTACCGGTGAACGACACGTGGGTGATGTCGGGATGTGACGACAACGCCTGCCCGGTCTCTGGTCCCGTGCCGTTCACGATGGCGAATGCGCCTGCGGGAAGTCCGGCTTCGAGGAAGCACCGACGGACCAGTGCGGCATCGAAGGGCGTCGCCTCGGAGGGCTTGAGCACCACGGTGCAGCCGGCGGCGAAGGCGGCGGCGACCTTGGCGATGATCTGATGTACGGGCATGTTCCACGGTGTGATCGCCGCGACGACGCCGCCGGCAACGCGGCGCACGATCGCCCCGTCCACGGTCTGTTCCCAGGGAAAGCGCTCGGCAGCGTCTGCGGTGGCGCGCAGGACCGATGCAGGCAATACCTGCTGGGTGGCAGTCGACAGAGCGGTCGGCATTCCCATTTCGGAGGTCACGGTCGCCGCGATCCGGTGACCATGGTGATCGATCAGATCCGCGGTCGCACGCAACACCGTTGCCCGATGCGCCGCGCTGGTCCGGGACCATGACGGCAGGGCGGCCACGGCTGCGGCGACGGCCTCGTCGACGATGGCACTACCGGCCTCATGGGTCGTACCGATCTCGCGGTCGGTGAACGGGTTGATCACCGGGATCGGTGCGCCATCGGCGATGACGCGGTCCTCGATCAGGGCCGCGGGACCCGCTCCGACGCCGGCGGGTGTCCCCAGCTCGCCGATAGTGCTCATCGGGTCGCTTCGATTCGGGCCGGGAGCGTCTTGATTCCACGGAAGAAGTTGCTCTGCAACCGATTCGGCTGATCCATCACCTTGATGTCCAGTCCGCGCTCGATGACGCGGGTGAAGAACAGCCGTGCTTCCATCCGCGCGAGGTTCGAGCCGAGGCAGGCATGCGCGCCCCACCCGAAACCGACGTGCTCGTTGGGGAAGCGGTTGCCGACGAACGTCTCCGGGTTCTCGAAGGCGCGTTCGTCGCGATTTGCCGAGCAGAACCACATCACGACCTTGTCGCCCTCTCGGATGGTCTTGCCGTGCATCTCGATGTCGCGGGTTGCGGTGCGCCGCATGGAAAGGACTGGCGAGACCCAGCGAACCATCTCCTCGACGACCACCCGGATCTTGGCGGGGTTCTCACGCATGAAGTCCCACCACTGCGGATTCTCGGACAGGACGTTGACCCCGCCCGACAGCAGATTGCGCGTCGTCTCGTTGCCCGCGACCATCAGGATCAGGTAGTAGGCGTCGAGGTAGCCACGACTGAGCGGTACACCGTCGAGTTCGGCCGCGGTCAGCACGCTGATCAGATCGTCGGCGGGGCATTCGCGGCGGAGCTTCTCCACTCCGCGGAAGTAGGCGAAGACCTCGTCACGCGCTTTCACCGCGGTTTCGGGTCCTTCGGAGTAGTCGGGATCCTCGCTGGCCATCTGGTTCGTCCAGCGCAACAGGTTCGGGCAGTCCTCGAGCGGTGCGCCGAGGAGGCGCCCGATCATCACCAGGGGGAGCTGCGCGGCGATGGAGGCGACGAAGTCGATGTCACCGGTGCCGGTGTGGGCATCGAGGAGTTCGTCGATGACGGCGGCGATGTCCCCTTCGAGCGACTTGAGCTTCACGGGCCGCACGTGCGGGGTGACGATGCCGCGCAGCTTGCCGTGCTCGGGAGGGTCGACGTGGTGGATGCTGCGCGCACCCTCTCCTTCCGCGCGTCGACTGGCGATCTGGGTACCCTGCGTGACAGTGAAGTCTTCGGCGTTGGAGGCCACGGCCTTGATGTCCTCGTAGCGGGTCACCGACCAGAATCCCGGGCCATCGTGTTCGGCGTTCCAGTGCAGCGGGTCCGTGTCGCGCAGCTGTGCGAACAGCTCGTGGTCGACGCCCGCGGCGAAGGGGCTGAGATCCATCAGGTCGATGTTGTCAGCGATTGTCATGTCGTCTCCAAAAGACTCTGGTTTGTGACTGCACTTTCACTAAACCATAGTCTATGGTGTGTTGTGAACCACAACAGTAGAAAAGTCGGAGGTTGCTTGCCTGCGATAACCGGGTGATCGGCCGGGGGTAAGCAATGCGACTTGCGATTCGCAATCAGGAGTGACGTGTACCCACCGTCGACCGTGCGTGACCGCCCCGAAGCCATCGCCTATGTGATGGCGGGGTCGGGGGAGCGCATCACCTACGCCGAGCTCGATCGACGATCGAACCAGCTGGCTCGATTCTGGCAGTCGCGGGGCGTCGGCCCGGGCGGCTCGGTCGTGTTGGTGATGGAGAACAACCTGGCCTGGCCGGTGGCGGTGGCCGCCGGGATGCGCAGTGGCCTCTACGTGACGCCGGTGAACTGGCACCTCAAGCCTGCCGAGTTGGCGGCACTCATCAGTGAGGACCGTCCGGCGGCGATAGTCACCAGCGTTGCGCTCGCCGAGCAGGTGGTCGCCGCGGTGGGCGGCACGACCGACGAGCACCCGGTGATCGTGTGCGCCGACGGGGCGGCCGAGGGGTGTGTCGAGTGGGATACGGCCCTCGCCGATCAATCCACCGACCCGCTGGAAACCGAGTTGCTCGGTGCGCGAGTGCTCTACAGCGGCGGGACCACCGGGCGCCCGAAACGGTTCGCCCAGCCACTGCTCGGAATACATCCCTCCGAGGCGCCGCGCCGACACTCCGGGCTGGTCGACAAGCTCGGGGTCGGTTCCGACTCTGTCCTGCTCTCCCCGGCACCCAACTATCACGCGGCGCCGTTCACGTTCCAACTGATCACCTTGGCTGCCGGCGGCACGGTGGTGTGTATGGAGAGGTTCGACGCCGCGGGGGCAATGAGGGCGATCGTTGACTACGGGGTCACCCACTCACAGTGGGTGCCGACCATGCTCGTCCGCCTGCTGCGTCTACCGGATCGGGAGTCCATCGCGCTCTCGCCCCGTCACCAGGTGGCCTTCACGTCTGGTGCCCCGTGTCCGCCGCACGTCAAGACGGCGATCTTCGACTGGTGGGGGCCGATCCTCCACGAGTACTACGGAGCTTCCGAAGGCTACGGCCACACCTACATCTCGCCGCTGGAGGCGCAGTCGCACCCCGGGTCGGTCGGCCGCCCCCTCGGTGCTGCCAGGGTGCACATCACCGACGCCGACGGCGCCGACGTCGACCCCGGCGAACAGGGCACAGTCTGCTTCGAGGCCACCGCCGGTTCCGGTGACGCGTCCCGTCCGGCACTGAAGCAGATGGGAGACATCGGGTACCTCGACGACGAGGGTTTCCTCTATCTCGTCGGGCGTCGTGGCTTCATGATCATCTCGGGCGGGGTCAACATCTACCCCGAGGAGATCGAGACGGCCCTGATGGCTCACCCCGCCGTCGCCGACGTGGCGGTGGTCGGTGTCCCGGATGCCGAGTTCGGCGAGTCGGTCAAGGCGGTCGTCGAGGTGCGCCCCGGAGCGGTGGTCACCGAGGCCGAGTTGATCGACCACGCGCGCGAGCACCTGGCGCACTTCAAGGCGCCCCGATCCGTCGGCTTCACCACCGACCTACCCCGCCTACCCACCGGCAAGCTCGACAAGCGCACACTGGTCGACCGCTTCGCCACCGCGGACGAAGGCGCCGGCCCCGGTTCGTCGAAGTTCCCCGATTCGCAACAGTTGCCCAGTCCGTCGACGTTTCAAGGAGAGAAAGTATGACGACGAAGACCTCAACCGCCGAATTCGATGTGCTGCACGCCCTCAAGGTGAAAGGACTCGCCAGTGACGAGGCCTTGGCCGCGCTGACGGGTCTGGCCTCCGACACACTGACCGCGACGGTCGATGCGCTCCGGGAAACGGGCTTCGTCCTGCGCCGTGAGGGCGGACGCATCTCCGGCACGATGATCACTCCGGCAGGCCGCGAGGAGTACGAGCGGTTGGCCACGGAGTTCGTGCTCGGTGATTCCGAGCGTGTGGCAGTGGATACGTTCCACGAAGCCTTCAGACCGATCAACGGCGACTTCAAGAAAATCTGCTCCGCGTGGCAGGTTCGTCCGGACGAAACGCCCAACGATCACACCGATCCCGACTACGACGCATCTGTCGTCGCCGAGTTGGGTGAGGTTCACGAGCGGGTCTCCGCTGCGCTGGATGCGGTCGGCACCGACATTCCCCGGTTGGGTCGTTACAGCGCCCGACTGTCGGTCGCACTGCAGAAGGTGCGCGACGGCGACACCGCGGCGTTCGCCCGTCCGATGTACGACAGCTACCACGACATCTGGATGGAGTTGCACCAGGACCTGCTGCTGACGTCGGGCCGCGAGCGCGGCGCCGGCGACGAGTGAGAACTCGGTCCGGCAGCAGCGACTGAGCCCCATATCGATTGAGCCGCCCGTCACCTGGTGACGGGCGGCTCAATCGGTGTACAGGTTGCTCGGCGCTGTCAGGCGAGTCGCGTTAGACCCAATGCGTCGTCCAATCGCGCCGCTGCGTCCGCGTCGCGAATGGGATCGCTGTCCGCGTCGACTCCGCGCAACGCCGACACCGAGACGAAACCGTCGGCCACGGCGGCACTGTCGGTGCCCTCGCGGAAGCCGGCGTCCCGCAGCACGCGATTGATCAGCAGTGCGTTCTTGGTGCGTGAGAGTCGAAGGGAGAACATGCTCCTGGCGGCGAGCGATGTCATCCGGATACCATGAAGGTCGGCGAAGTCGACGTCAGGAACATTGACGTTCAACGTCATTCGCGGGGTGTTGGATTCGGCGATCCAGCCGACGATGCGCTCGGTCACCGCTGCGGCGGTGTCGTAGCGGCTATGCGGGGCGAAGCCGGAACTGACCGCGATGCCGCCGACGCCGGCCACGCGCGCGGCGAGGACGGCCCCGACCGTGCTCGAGAACAGGATCGACCGTCCGGTGTTGTGGCCCTCGTTGATGCCGCTGACCACGAGCTCAGGCGGCGGTCCGAACGCGCCCGAGCAGAACGCGATTGTCGTCAATGCCGGCGGACAGTCCAACGCGAACACCGGGGTGTCACCGAGTTCGGCGAGCCGGTGCTCGGTCGTGGGAATCAGCGCGCCGTCCTCGATGGTGCCCAACGAACTGCCACTGCCGCTGCGCTCGGAACTCGGCGCGCCGACGACCACCTCGTGTCCTGCCGTGATTAGCGCCGACGCGACCGCGATCAACCCATCGGCGTCGTATCCGTCGTCGTTGGTGACCAGCACTCGCATCAGACTTCTCCTCTCGGCAGCCTGTCATCACCGGCGTGCCTGCCATAAATAGTGACTCACTCATCACATCTGTGTCCAGTGGAGATGGGACGTTCGGACGAAAGCGCGTGTTTGGACGGGTAATAGGCAGTCACAGGTGGTTGACAACGTGAGTGGTGTCACAGGATAATGTGACACAGCGTTCGCTAACCGACAAATCGGTGGCGCGATGCCGGAAGCGGTTCGAGGATTCGGCCGCTGGCTCAAGACGAAATGGAAGGACGCCCGGACACATGACTGCCTGGCCGATCTCGAACGAGACTTCGAAAATTTTCCCGCTGTACTCCCGCGCCAACGTCGGTGAGATCTTCCCCGACCCGATCACCCCGCTGAACGCTTCCCTCGGGTTCCAGCACACTCTTGAACCCGGATGGCGCGATGCGTTCATCGCGTGCGGGGTGTGGGACGACGACCTCTACGACGACTCGGTCGACTTCAACATCCTTCCGGCCTTCGGGAGCTACCTCTACATCAACATGTCCCTGATGCGCCTGTTCGGTGTGCGGGTACCGGGCATGGGCGCCGAGGCGGTCGACCTGCAGTACTTCGGCGACATGCCGGGCATCCCGAGCTACGAGAGTGAGAAGCGGGACTTCGACCAGAGCCCCGAGTACGAGGCCAAGGCCGACGCGTGGCTCGCCGAGCAGGTCCTCGGCGCGACCGACCTCGCCGCCTACGACGCCGATCGCGACGAGGTCGACGAGATCCGTCGAAATCGGCCGGACATGACCACGCTGTCCGACGCCGAGCTGGTCGAGCGGATGAATTCGTTCGAGACCCTCTTGCGTCGACTCTTCAAGCATCACATCGAGGCGAGCCTGAAGTCCGGTGTCGGGCTCGGTGCCATCGCACAGCTGGCCGAGGCGGTCGGTAAGCCGGAACAGTCCCTCACCCTCGTCGCGGGACTCGGCAACGTCGATTCCGCCGGCCCCTCGCTGCGTATGTGGGATCTCAGCCGTCGGGCTCAGCATCCGGACGTCGCGGCTCTGTTCGACGCAGGCACCAAGGGCCTCTACGCGAAGCTCAGGGCTTCCGAGTCGGCCGCGGTCGCGGAGTTCACCGCTGAGCTCGACACATTCCTCGCCGACTGGGATTTCCGTGGCCCCGCCGAGTGGGAGATCCGAGCCATCACCTGGGGTGTCGACCCGGACCTGGCCCTTGCAACCATCGATCGAATGCGCGATGTCTCGGATGACGAAGCACCGGAGGCGAAGTCCGCCGAGCGCGCCGCGCAACGCGATGCTGCAGCAGCGGCGATCCGCGAGACCCTGGCCGCCGACGCGGAAGCCTCCGCGCAGTTCGAGGCGGTTCTCAATGCGTCCGCGTTGTGGATGCGAGGCCGCGAACGAGGCCGAACAACCGCTGCCATGCTCATCCACGAGCTCCGTCTACCGGCTCTCGAACTCGGTCGTCGCTTCGCGGACAAGGGCGCGATCGACTCGAGCCGCCAGATCTTCATGGTGTTCGCCGACGAACTGCCGGACTTCCTCGAGAACCCGGAGTCCTACCGGGAAACCCTCGTGGAGCGGGAGAAGGTCTACCTCGACCTCTTCGATCGCACACCGCCGTTCGTCGTGGACGGCACCCCGCCCCCGGTCAGCGAATGGCCGCTGCGTTCGGAGTCGAGTGTCGCTGCCGCATCCAGCGGTGACACCATCACCGGCGTTCCCGCCTGTGGCGGCACTGCACGCGGCCGCGCCAGGGTTCTCACGAATCCCGATGATCCCTCGGCCCTGGAGCCGGGTGACATCCTCGTCGCACCGATCACCGATCCGTCGTGGACTCCGCTGTTCGTCGCCGCCGCTGCGGTCGTCGTCGACGTGGGCGCCCCGTTCTCCCACGCCGCGATCGTGAGTCGCGAGCTGGGCATCCCCTGCGTCGTGTCGGCCACCGAAGCCACCCGGCGGATCACCGACGGAGCCATGGTCGAGGTCGACGGCACCTCTGGCAGGGTCACTCTTCTCTGACCGGATTCGGCGCCCCCGAACCCGGGCGGCCCCGACGGACATCTCCGTCGGGGCCGCTCGTCCATCTGGTCCGGGTTCGTTCGTCGGCGGATCGTCAGACCTCGCGGTCGGCCAGCTCCCCGGCGTTGCGCGTCCAGGCGAGGTAACCGATGCCGACTCCGGTGAACCACACCGCGCCGACGATGAGCGCGATACGCCCGTCCTCGTCGAAGAAGAGCAATACGAAAACCATGACCAGGAAGGCGAGTGCAAGCCAGGTGGTGACCGGCGCCCCGGGCACCCGGTAGTCGGAGGCGGGTAATTCGCCTCGTGCGACCCGGCGCCGGAAGGCCATCTGACACAGCAGGATCGTCGACCAGATCACGATGATGCCGACCGTCGAGACCGCCGTGATGTACGCGAAGGCGTGTTCGGGGTCCAGCACGTTGACCACCACGCCGAGGACCATCACCGCAGCGCTCACGGCGATGCCCGCGGCCGGGACCTTGCGGCTCGACAGCTTCGTCAGCTGCTTCGGGGCGTCACCGGTGTGCGCCAGCGACCGCAGCATCCGGCCGGTGGAGTAGATACCCGAGTTGCAGGACGATAGGGCAGCGGTCAGCAGGATGAAGTTCACGATCCCCGCGGCTCCGGGGATGCCGATGTAGGAGAAGACGGACACGAACGGGCTCTCGCCCTCCTGGTAGTCCTTCCAGCTGCGCACGGACAGGATGACGATGATGGCGCCGACGTAGAAGATGCCGATGCGGAAGGGCACCGAGTTGATCGCTTTGCGCAGCGTGACCCGCGGATTCTCGGCCTCACCCGCGGTGACGCCGACCAGCTCGACGCCGACATAGGCGAACATCACGATCTGCAGGCTGAGCAGGGCATTGCTGAAGCCGGTGGCGAAGAATCCGCCGTCGTTCCAGAGATTCGTGACCGACGGTCCGGTCTCCGGGCCGAACCCGGAGATCGGGAGCAGCACGCCGATGCCGACGACGATCATGCCGACGATGGCGGTCACCTTGATCGTGGAGAACCAGAACTCGGCCTTTCCGAACAGCCCGACCGAGATGAGGTTCGCGCAGAACAGGACGAGGAGCGCGACCAGTGCGGTCAGCCAGACGGGGACCGCCGGCCACCAGTAGTTGATGTACTTGCCGGCGACGGTGATCTCGGCCATGCACGTGGTGGTCCACACGGCCCAGTAGGTCCAGCCCTGGCTGAACCCGGCGAAGCGGCCGAGGAACTCGTCGGCGTACTCGCTGATCCCGCCCGAGATCGGACGGTAGATCAGCAACTCGCCGAGGGCTCGCATCACGATGAAGATGGCCAGGCCTGCGAGTGCATAGGCGAGGACGAGCGCCGGTCCGGCTTTCTCGATCGCTCCGCCCGACCCGTAGAAGAGTCCGGTGCCGATCGCGCCGCCGATGGCGATCATCTGGACGGTGCGCGCGGTGAGCCCGCGCTGGTAACCCTCGTCTGCCTCGACGCCGGTTTCGGCGCTTCCGTGCTCGATCGTCACGTGGAGAACTCCTGACCGCCTTTGTGTTGGTTGGCGGTCCTCAGGGTAACGACGACCTCGCAGCCGGATTCACCAGCCTGAATTGTCGGATTCACTCACGCGGGACCAAATCGGGACCCCGCGTTGTTGCGCATGATGACGCCGGAAAGCTCTGCCAGATCGACGAGCGGCCGGCGTCGACAGGAGGAATCGTGAGCACCGAATACCGCAAGACCCCCGAGGCCCTGAACCGCCTCACCGACGCGCAGTTCCGCGTCACCCAGCGCGACGGCACCGAGCGCGCCTTCGACAACGAGTACTGGGACAACCACGAGCCGGGTATCTACGTCGACGTGGTCTCCGGCCAGCCGCTGTTCTCGTCCACCGACAAGTACGACAGCGGCACCGGATGGCCGAGCTTCACCAGACCCATCGACGCCGCCGCCGTGACGACCAAGTCCGATCGCACCCTGTGGATGCGACGCACCGAGGTGCGTTCGTCGGGGGCCGACAGCCACCTCGGCCACGTCTTCGACGACGGTCCGCGCGAAGCCGGCGGACAGCGCTACTGCATGAATTCGGCAGCGCTGCGCTTCATCCCGGCTAGCGACCTCGAAGCCGAGGGCTACGGGCAGTACGCCGGGCTGTTCCGCGACACCACAACCGCAGACACCCATACCGAAGGGGAGACCGCATGACCACCGACACCGGCCAGATCACCGTCCGACCCGGCACCGAGACCGCGGTCCTCGCCGGCGGATGCTTCTGGGGGATGGAAGACCTGATCCGCAAGCAGCCGGGTGTCCTCGACACCCGCGTCGGCTACACGGGCGGGCAGAACGACCACGCCACCTATCGCAACCATCCCGGTCACGCCGAGGCCGTCGAGATCGTGTTCGACCCGACGCAGACCACGTACCGGGACATTCTGGCGTTCTTCTTCCAGATCCACGATCCGACCACTCGTAACCGCCAGGGCAACGACGTCGGGACGAGCTACCGGTCGGCGATCTTCCCGCTGAGCCCGGAGCAGGAGCAGGTGGCCCGGGACACGATCGCCGATGTGAACGCGTCGGGCCTGTGGCCGGGTGCGGCCGTCACGACCATCGAGCCCGCAGGGCCGTTCTGGGAGGCCGAACCCGAGCATCAGGACTACCTGCTGAGGTATCCGTCCGGCTACACCTGCCACTTCCCGCGCGCCGATTGGGTACTTCCCAGGCGCGGTGCGTCGACCACGCCGTGACGTACCGGGGTCGCGCGGGACGTGTGCGTCTCCTTCACGCGCGCCCCGGTCCGGCGCCTTTCTGAGGTGCCAGAATCGTGCGCACCTGCCTGTGCCGACGTCGAAGGAGCCCTCATGACCGATGCTGACACCGGGAAGGTGCTCGTAGTCGGGGCCGTGAACGTCGACCTCGTCGTCGGTGCCGATCGGCTGCCCGGCCCCGGGGAGACCGTCGTCGGGCCGGACGTGGCCCGCCACGGAGGTGGCAAGGGTGCGAACGCCGCTGTCGCGGCGGCGCGATCAGGCGCGGCTGTCCGATACTGCGGCGCGGTCGGTGACGACGAGATGGGAGCGGGGGCTCTCGCGGAGCTCGCGGACGAGGGCGTCGACGTCACCGAGGTCACCCGGGTCGCCGGAGTCGCCACCGGCGCCGCGCTGATCGTGGTGGATCCGTCCGGCGAGAATCAGATCGCGGTGGGATCGGGGGCGAATGCGCGTGTCGACCCCGAGCGGGTACGCGCGGCCGTCGACCGCGCCGCGGACTGGGGAGTCGGTTGCGTACTCGTCAGCACCGAGATAGCCCCCGATGCAGCCATTGCAGCGGTGAAAGCCGCTGCGGAACTTGGTGTCCCGTGCGTCGTCAATCCGGCCCCCGTCCTCGACGAACTCGTCGGCGTGATCTCGGTTCCGGACATCCTCACCCCCAACGCCTCGGAACTGCGCGACCTGTACGTGCGGACGTCGGTGGTCGCGGATCATGACCGCATGACCGAGACCGAGATGGCAGTCGCCCTCGCGAAACACTTCGAGGTGACCGTGATCGTCACGCTCGGCGCCGATGGGTTGCTGGTCGTCGACCGCGCCGGTGCGACCGCCGTGCCGGCGGGCAGGGTCGAGACGGTGGTGGACACGACAGGTGCCGGCGACACCTTCAACGGCGTGCTGGCGGCTTCCCTTGCGGCCGGCGACGATCTCGTGACGGCTGCGCGGCGTGGTGCGGCAGCAGCGTCGTTGTCGGTGGTTCACGTGGGGGCGCGCACCGGGATGCCGACGGCGCCGGCGATCCAGCGCGCGGCGTCGGGAACCTAACGCGTCATCGGCTGGGGCCGCTCCATGTAGAGATGATGTTCGTCGCTCGGAATGAAGTAGTCACCCTTGCCGCCGGCGCGTAACAGGGGCCGGGGGCGCGCCGTGTCGTAGGTCAGGTCGTCATCGAGAAGCGCCGTCGAGATGTGCACCTTCACGACCTCGCCGAGGACCATCCAGGTGTCCACGGACTCGCCTGCGGCGGACCGCAGTTGGAAGGCCTCGGTGACCAGGCACTCGAAGTTGACCGGGCTCTGGGCGACCCGGGACGGGCGAACCAGGTCGGAGTCGACCGCGGTCAGGCCGGCGTGGTCGAACTCGTCGACGTCTGCAGGAAGCGCGGCGGAGGTTTGGTTCATCTGCTCGCCGATCGCCTCGGTCGCGAGGTTCCACACGAACTCACCGGTCGACTTGGCATTGGCGACAGTGTCTTTCCAGCCGATGCTGGCGAAGCCGATGATCGGAGGGGAGTAGTTGAAGAGGTTGAAGAAGCTGTAGGGGGCGAGATTTCGCACCGCGTCGTCGGACACCGTGGAGATCCAGCCGATGGGACGCGGCGCGATGATCGCGTTGAGGGGGTCATGGGCGAGCCGGTGGCCCGCGGCCGGCTCGTAGGAGTGGTACCCGGTCATCGCTTCACCGTACGTGAGTGCTGCATCGTGTCCCGGGGCAACACCGTCCGGGGACGAGGTGACGGCGCCGAGTACCCTCGACGAGATCGACGAGAGAGGTTGACATGGCTGGTCATGACACGACACCGCAGTTCACCGAGGACGTGGTGGCCGGGGTGCTGGCGCACATGAACGGCGACCACGCCGACGACTCGCTGGTCATCTGCCACGCTCTCGGACAACGACGCGACGCGACTGCGGCCGTGATGACCGGATTCGATCACGAAGCCGCGATCTTCGACGTCACCGTCCCGGAAGGGGTCGTCGAGATGCGATTCGAGTGGGACCGTCCGGTGGTGAACCGGACGGACGTACGCATGGCCGTGGTGGCGATGTTCCGGGATGCGCAGGCCCGCCTGGAGGCGACTCCGGAGAGATAGCTCACGCACGGATACCGCAGGGTCCAGACTTCAGTATCCTGAGGTGCGACTTGTCAGTGACAACGACGGGAATCGCGTGACCCTCTCCTCCTCCGATGCCAGGCTCCGGACGTTCGCAAATCTTCGGGACCTGGGTGGGCTGCCCCTCGCGTCGGGCGGTGTGACGGTGCCGAACGTGTTGATCCGCAGCGACGCGCCCTATCCCGCCGACGAGGACCCGGCGGGGGTGCCGTGGCCGCCGAGTACCGTCGTCGACCTGCGGAACCCCACGGAGATCGAGCCGATAGCCGTCACCTGGCCGTCGGCTGTGCGGGTCGTCAATCGGCAGGTGTCGTCGAGTGCGCGTATCGACCGGCTCGCCGACACGGCGCTCATCGAGATCTATTCGTCGGTCATCCGCACCGGGCAACACCGGCTCACCGCGGCTCTCAACGAATTCGATTCCACCGGTTCGACACTCGTGCACTGCGCGGCCGGCAAGGATCGCACGGGCATGGTCGTGGCGATCGCACTGCTCCTCGCCGGGGTCGAGGCGGATTCGGTGATCGCCGACTACCAGCGCACCGAGGACTTCATCGCCGGGGTCTTCGCACGATTGCGCGAGCGGCGCAGAATCCCGGCCGGCACCACACTCGCCGCTCCGATCCTGCGGACTCCGCGTGAGGCCATCGACCTCGTCATCGACGAGGTGACCGGCACGCCGGGCGGGGCCTGGGGATGGTTCGAGGCCCACGGCGGCGACGTCCCGCGCTTCGAGCGCTGGGTCGCCACCTTCGTCGGCTGAACCGGGTCTCAGACCCGCTCGAAGATCGCGGTGAGCCCCTGGCCGCCCCCGATGCACATGGTCTCGAGTCCGAAACGTGCCTCACGACGGTCGAGTTCACGCAGCAGTGTCGTCAGGATCCGCACGCCGGTCGCACCGACCGGGTGACCCAATGAGATACCCGACCCGTTGACGTTGGTGCGCTCGAAATCGGCGTCGGCGAACTTCCACTCTCGAGTGACCGCGAGCGCCTGGGCGGCGAAGGCCTCGTTCAGTTCGATGAGATCGATGTCGGACAGTTCGAGACCCGCCCGCGCGAGTGCCTTGGCGGTGGAGGGGACCGGGCCGATGCCCATCACCTCCGGGCCGACACCGGCGACCGCCCAGGTGACCAGGCGGGCGAGCGGATCGAGACCCAGGCGTTCGGCATTCGCCCGGGTGGTCACCAGTGTGGCGGCGGCGCCGTCGTTCTGGCCGCTGGCGTTGCCGGCGGTGACGGTCGCCTCGGGATCGGATCTGCCCATGATCGGGCGCAGTCGGGCCAGTGACTCCAGCGTGGTGTCGGCACGGGGATGTTCGTCGCGGTCGACGACCTGGTCGTCGCCTTTGCGCTGCGGAACCGACACCGGCACGATCTCTTCCGCGAACTTGCCGCTCTCGATGGCGGCCACGGCGCGTCGATGCGATTCGACGGCCAACTCGTCCTGTTCCCGGCGCGGGATCGAGTACTCGCGGCGGAGGTTCTCCGCGGTCTCGAGCATGCCACCGGGGACCGGATGGTTCTTTCCGCCCGCGGTGACGCGGCCGCGGGCCAGCCGGTCGTGCAGGGCGGCCGGCGCGCCCTTGGCGCCCCATCGCATCGATTCGGTGTAATACTCTGCGCGACTCATGGATTCGACGCCGCCGGCGATCACCAGCTCGGCGACCCCGGTCTGGATGCGCATCGCGGCGTCGAGTACGGCCTGTAGACCGGAGCCGCAACGCCGGTCGAGCTGGGAACCCGGCACGGTGACGGGGAGTCCCGCATCGAGTGCGGCGACGCGACCGATGGCCGGCGCCTCGCCATTGGGGTAACACTGGCCGAAGATCACGTCGTCGATACTCTCCGGGTCGATCGCGGTGCGTTGCAACAGTTCCGAGATCACCGTCGCGGCCAGGTCGGTCGCCGGGACGTCGACGAACGAACCGCCGTAGCGTCCCACGGGCGTACGGAGTGGCTCACAGAGCACGACGTCGTCGGCTGCGGGTGGTGCGGTGTTGACGCTCATGCGGGTGTTCCTTTGCGGTAGTCCACTTCCTGGCCTGACCACCGCTGCGCCCAGTCTCGCAGCTCGACGGCCCGGATCTTGGTTCCGTTGCCCCCGACCGTGGTCGGCATCTCCTCGATCACGTGTACGGCGGCAGGCACCTTGAATGCGGCCAGGCGGTCGCGGCACCAGGCCTTCAACGAGGCGGCGTCGAGGTCGGCGTCGGGGTCGACGGGTACGACGAAGGCCACCGCCTCGGTGTAACCACCAGAACCGGTGACCCCGACGACCTTCGCGGTCTGCACGTTCTCGTGTTCGGCGAGGCGGTGCTCGATCTCCGCCGGGTCGACGAGGAAACCTCGTAGCCGCAACACATCTCCCATACGGCACACATAACGGAAGCCGCCGGTGCCGAGGGTGCGCGCGAGATCGCCGCTGCGGAACCAGCCGTCGGTGGTGAATGCCCGCGTGGCGGCTTCCGGGTTGCCGAGATACGCGTCGACGACGTTGGGACCGCGGAACTGCAGTTCACCCTCCTCGTCGGCTCCCAGGATGCGGTCGTCGAACGGATCGACGACACGGACCTCGATGGCATCCTCCACCGGCCGGCCACCGCCGTTCCAGCGCAACGATTCCGGGTCGTCCGACGACCACAGCAGAGCGAGGGCGAAGACTTCCGACGAACCGAAGACACCGGTCGTCTCGGCGCCGGCCTCGTCACGCGCCCACCGGGCGATGTCATGGGACCGGCCGAGGAAGTCCGCGATGCCGAGCCAACGCAACGAACTCAGGTCGGTACGCCGGCCGTCATGCCAGGTGTCGTACAGGCGCCCGAAGAGGTCGTCGCCGCCGACGATGTGGGTCACACGCAGCGATTCGACTCGATCGAGGGCGGCCACCGCGTCGAAGACGGGCTCCATCAGGATGGCTGCGCCACCGGCGAGACCAGCCATGGCCGTGCTGAATCCGAAGACACCCGACACGGGTAGGACGCCGAGGACCACGTCGCCCTCGCGGACGTCCATGATGACGGAATCGGCATGCGCATGTCGGACGACGGCACAATCCCGGTGCGCGGCGAGCTTGGGGGTCCCGGTGGAGCCCGAGGTCGTGAATGCGACCCCGAGTTCACCGGTGTCCGCAGCGCGCTCACCCGCAGGTGTCCATGCCGCCGTCGACGGGGTCGCGGGTGCGTGAACGCCGGTGGTGTCGCCACTTCCGGCGATCCAGGCTCCCGCGCCGAGATCGAAGTCGGACGGCGTCGCGGTGGGACTCAACGGCCCGGGGACGACCGCGATCGCGGGAACGGGATCGGCCGCCGAACTCGCATCGCGCAAGGTGCCGGAGATGTCGAGCCCGTGGAACTGTGCGGGGACGGCGACCACCACGGGCCGCGCCGAGTTCAGGATGTGGGCGACCTCGCCGACGTTGTACCGGGTGTTGACCCCGATGACGTGCGCACCGACGGCCGACGCGGCGAACTGCCAGACGAGCGCGTCGGACCAGTTCGGCAGATATACCGCCAGACACTGGCCTCGACGGACACCGATGTCGGACAGCTCTTCGCGCAGCTGCTCGACTCGTCGCGCGAGTTCGGATCGGGTGAGGGTGATCACCTCGCCGTCGGCGACGTCCATCGCCACCGGACTGTCCGGGGACTTCTGGACGAGGTCGGCGAGCATTCCCGCGAGCGTGGGACGGGTGGTGACGGTCATGACACGACCTCCGGGGTGCGCATGCCGGACGACAGGGACCGCAGCCAGGCGTCGGCGCGTGAACCGAAGTCGGGGAGCTCCTCCATCGGATAGTGGCCGTATCCGGCCAGCTCGGTGAACTCCGCACGCGGACCGTCGAGTTCGTTGATCTCGTCGGCGGCTCGGCGGACGGCGTCCACACTGATCCACGGATCGTCGGCGCCGCAGACCAGGTGCAGGCCACAGGTGAGTTCGGTGAGCCGGTCGCGGACATCGTGACTGCCCCAGCCGATGAGATCCGACGAGGAGATCTCCGGGTCCTCACGTTTGTGCATGAGGCCGATGAGATGTGCCCGCGCCGCAGGCACCGCCCGTCCTACGGAGGCCAGGCTGCCGAGGTAGGTGCGGTCCGCGCGGGCGGGCCCGGCGACATCCTCGAGTTCGCGTCGTAGACCGGCGATCCTGACCCGGCCCGGCCCGGTCTCGGCGGCCATGGCGACGGCCCCGGCGAGCGGGTACTCCGGCCGCGTCGCCAGTTCGAGCGTGAGTTTGCCGCCGATGGAACACCCGATGACATACGGCCGCTCGACGTCCAGACGCCGAAGGACGGCGGTGAGCCAGTCGGCGTAGTCGCCGAGGCCGGTGATCGGGCCGGTTGGGCAGGGCTCGGAGCGTCCGTGACCCGGTAGGTCCGGGACGATGACGCGGTAGCCGCGGTCGGCGATGTCCTGTGCGGCACAACGCCATTGGACGCCGCTCTGTCCGGCGGTGTGGATGCACAGCACCGTCGGTATGTCGGCGACGCGTCGGCCCGGCGCGGTGGGGTCGGCGGTGACGATCTCGACGAACGCCAAGGCGCCCTGGATCTCGAGGTAGCGTGCCTCGATCATGAGTGCACCTCCCGCGCCATCGCTCGCGCGTTCTGGATGATCGCGTGTAACGGCTTGGTCAATCGCAGATACTCGTATCCGTTTCCGGCTGAGGAGAACTCACCACGGAGTGCGCGACGCATGAAGTCGTCTGAGTCGGACAGCATCAGATCCACCCAGGTGACAGGGGCCGCTTCGAAGGTGAACGTGGCACCCAGGAGCGCGCGCCGCGTGACGTCGATGACCTGGCCCTTGTAGATGCGCAGGTGCACTTCGCGGTTGCCGCACCGCAGTCCGACGGTGCCGTCCCAGGTGGAGACCGACGACGTGAACGCGGCGTCGTGATGCAGGCGTCCACGCAGTTGCTCACCCCACTCGATCGAGCAGAAGTCAAGCGACGGAATCACTTCGGTCCGGATCTCGGTACGCCAGGTCTCCGTCCCGGATTCGCGAACCCGCCCGGTGTCGTCGAGCAGCCGGACCTCGCGGTCGATGCCGTCGGGTCCGACGCGGGTCACGACGGTGGTGGCGTGGACACGGTCCGACCCGGTGATCGGCGTTGTGGCCGACCAGGTGACGCCGACCCGTTCGGCAGCCGGGACCGGGTCGGTCAGCCACTCCGCCACCACCATCCCGAACGACGGTGAACGAGCGGGGATGCGGAGCCCGTGGCGGTCGAGGACATCGGCGGCCGGTTCGGTGCCGGTCGCGGTCCGGACGCCGACGCGGATCGATGCGAGGGCGGAGCTCATGACCCGGCCCTGCCCAGCAACTCGTCGGAGATGATCCGCATCTGGATCTCGCTGGTGCCTTCGAAGATCTTGGTGAGACGTGCGTCGCGCCAATGACGTTCGACCTGGAAGTCGGTGGTGTAGCCGGCGCCACCGTGGATCTGGACGGCCTCGCTGGTCACCCGTTCGGCCATTTCGGTGGCGACGAGTTTGCACATGGAGGCCTCGAGCGAACAACGCCGGCCGGTGTCGATGTCGGTGGCGACCGAGTACATCAACTGCCGCGCGGCCTCGATGTCGGCGGCCATCGTGGCGATCTTGAAACGCAGGTGCTGGAAGTCCGCGAGTTCGTGGCCGAACTGCTTGCGGGTGTGCATGTAGGCGATGGAGTCCTCGAGTGCGGCGCGGGCCAGGCCGATCGCGCGAGCCGCCGTGTGGGCACGACCGACCTCGAGCCCGCTGACCGCGAGGTAGAAGCCCTTGCCCTCCCCGCCGAGCATGCGGTCGGCGGGGATGCGGAAATCGTCGAAGGACAGTTCCCAGGTGTTCCAGCCGAAGTAGCCGATCTTACGGACCTTGGTGCCGGAGATGCCCTCGGGGAACACGCCGCGATCCTTCTCGACGAGGAAGGCGCTGATGCCGCGATGCGGTTTGGCCGGGTCCTTGTTCGGATCGGTACGGGCGAACAGCACGAGGTAGTCGGCCTCGTCGGCATAGGTGCACCACATCTTGGTGCCGTTGACGACCCAGTCGTCGCCGTCACGGGTCGCCCGGCAGGAGATGTTGGCGACGTCGGAGCCTGCCTCGGCCTCGGAAAGCGCATAGGCGCCGAGGTATTCGCCGCGCGCCACGCGTGGCAGGAGTGCGGACTCCTGCTCGGGGGTGAATCCGCCGCCCATGCCGTTGCCGCGCGCCAACAGTCCCGACACGCTCATCCACGCACGCGAGAGTTCTTCGGCGACGAGGCAGTATTCGAAGACGCCGAGCCCGAGGCCGCCGTGCTCCTCGGGAATCATGATGCCGAAGAACCCGACCTCGGCCATCGCCTTCTTGAGCGTGTCGGGGATGGTCCCCTGGACGGGGTCGAGCTCGTTGGCGACCGGCAGCACCTGCTTCATGGCGAAGTCGCGGGCGAGGTCGCGGATGGCGATCCGATCCTCGGTCAGGTATCGCGGGCTGTCGGTCCGGGGCTGTGACGGCCGATGGGTCATGGCCTTCTCCTGGTGAATGCGGGCCGGAGTGAACCGGGTCGTACTCGCCGGCCACTCATTAACGTGCGTTCACCATTAGAGCACCGGGTCAGCCCGCGGTCAATGCCTGACCGACGTCTGGGCGGTATCCGGCGAGGTTGAGGGCGTACTGGCCGTAGTCCTCGGCGACCTCGGACGCGGTCCGCGGCCCGTCCGGGCGGAACCACACCGGGATTCCGGCGCACATCAGGAGAACCGCGGTGACAGCCTGGTGTACGCGGTCGATGTGGAATAGCCCCTGATCGACCGCTCTTTCGGCGATGTCGATGAACTGCTGCTCCTGGGCGTCGCGCGAGCCGACGACACGCTTGCGGTCGATCTCGCCCAGGTAGCGCAGTTCCGTGTTCGCGACCAGACATTCGCGCGGCTTCTGCGCGGTGTAGAGGGCGTGTGCGACGACGGCTGCGCGCCACTGTTCGACGGGGTCCTTGCCGGCCCGGCGGATCGCGTTGCGGGTCGCGGTGAACTGCTCGTCGCTCGCGGTGCGGAGGATCTCGACCAGCAGATCGGACTTGTTCTCGAAGTGGTTGTACACGTTTGCGGCGCTGCAACCAGCGCGATTACCGATGGTGCGCATCGTCGCGCCGTGAAATCCGGCGGTGAAGAACTCGTCGAGCGCGGCGTCGAGGATGCGGTCGCGGGATGCGGCGGTGGCCGATGGCGATCGGGTGTTCATCCGCTCAGGGTAGGGCGGTGCGGTTCCACCAGCAAGGAAGCGGATCGCGGGTTGGTTGACGCTCTCAGGCGACCCGGCTTATGGTGTGGATCACGTGAACAATCGTTAATATGCTGCGCTGTCCGTCGACGAACTCTGGAGCATGAGCATGAGCACCGAACCCGATCTGGCCGCGCGGTTGACGCGCCTCGAGGATCTCGAGGCGATCCGCGCACTGGACGCGCGATATTGCCGTCACCTCGACGACGGGAACTGGGATGACCTGATGACTCTGTTCACGGACGACGGTGAGTTCGACGGCCTGTCGAACCCGCGGGGCAAGATCGAGATGCGCGCCTTCTTCGCAGGTCTCGCCGACGGCGGCCTCACCTCGTTCTGGCACTTCATCACCAACCTCGAGATCGAGATCGACGATGACACGGCTGTTGCCCGGTCATTTCTCTGGCAGCCGTGCGTCCTCGACGGTGTCGCGTCGATCGCTGCCGGTCGCTACACCGACGAGCTGGTCAAGCAGGACGGGCGGTGGCTCTACCGCGTGAAGAGGGTGCGCTTCCATTTCTTCGGCCCGCTCGCCGACGGATGGGACGAGAATCGGTTCGCGCTCGACTCGGCACATGCCGCGGCGGTCAATCCCTGATCGGGCCGTCGCGTACCGGTGAGTGGGGGAAACCACTTCGCGTCCGGCCGTCGTCGGTAGGGTCGGCCAGTATGCAGTCGGTCGACTGATCACGGACCCGACATCTACGGCAGACAAGGATCGGCATGGCGCGTTTGGCGGACAAGGTTGCGTTCATCACGGGCGTCGCCCGAGGACAGGGGCGAGCCCACGCGGTACGGCTCGCGTCCGAGGGGGCACAGATCATCGGCGTCGACGTCGTCGGACCGCTTCCGGGCGTTCCGTATGATCCGGCCACCGAGGACGATCTCGCCGAGACCCAGCGTCTGGTCGAGGACCTCGGCGCCAAGGCCATTCTCACCCGCTGCGACACAAGAGATCTCGACGGTCTTCGGGCGGCGGTTGCCGATGGGGTCGAGGAGCTCGGCGGGCTCGACGTCGTCGTCGCCAACGCGGGTATCTGCATCCCCGAGACCTGGGACGAGGTGACCCCGCAGAGCTTTCGCGACACCATGGACATCAATGTGACCGGCGTCTGGAACACCGTCACCGCCTCGGCTCCCCACCTCATCGGCCGTGGCGGGGGATCGGTCGTCCTGATCAGTTCGCTCGCCGGGAAGAAGCTGCAGCCGTTCATGGTTCACTACACGACGAGCAAGCACGCGCTCGTCGGGATGTCGCGCGCCTTCGCCGCGGAGTTGGGGCAGCACGACATTCGTGTCAACACCGTCCATCCCGGCGCGGTGATCACGCCGATGGGCTCGGGCCGCATGGTCGAACGCATCGAGGAGACGAACAAGGCCAACCCGCGCCTTGCCGGGATGGGCATGACATTCCTCAACCAGTTCGCCGCCGAGGCCGACGAGGTCGCCGGCGTGGTGGCCTTCCTGGCATCGGACGAGTCGAAGTTCATCACCGCCGAGGAGATCTCGATCGACGGCGGCGCGCAGCATTTCTGATACGCGGCGCGCGGCTTTCAGGTGGTTCCGCGTGCCATCAGCTCGACCGGCAGGCGCCGCGACTCGACGTCGCGTCCCGCGATCAGATCGAGCAACCCGCGCACCGCGGTCTGCCCGATCTCCAGGGCGGGGGAGTGGATCGTGGTGAGCGGCACCGGAAGCTGCGCGGCGATCGGGATGTCGTTGTAGCCGACGAGGGCCAGGTCCTCGGGGACACGTAGTCCGAGGTCGCGGGCGACGCCGAGCACACCGACGGCGATGGTGTCGGACACCGCGAAGATCCCCCGCGGCCGGTTCGGTGCGTCGAGCAGAACCTGCCCGGCCTCGGTGCCGCCGCGCACCTCGAAACTCGATGCGACGACCCGAGAGTCGGGAAGTTCGATACCTGCCGCCGTGGTCTCGGCCCGGAAGCCGGCGAGTCGATCCGTTGCCGTCGTCGCGTGGGCCGGACCGGCGATGACGGCGAGGTCGGTGTACCCGCGATCGATCAGGTGCCGTGCGGCGAGGGCGCCGCCGCGCACGTCGTCGCCGCCGACGAAGGGGAGTCCGGCGTCTGCGTGCCGGGTCAGGGTCAGCATCGGTACGTCGCCGACCCGCAACGAGGCGATGAACTTCCGGCCCGGGCGATGCAATCCGCTGAGGAGGAGACCGTCGACCTGCCGTCCCACGAGCAGTTCGATAGCCGCACGCTGGGCTTCCGGGTCGTCGGGCGGACTGGACAGGAGCACCGAGTAGCCGGCGCGGGTCGCCTCCTGCTCGATGCCCTGGTAGGTCGTGGCGACCACGCCGTCGGTGAGTCGGGTCATCACGACGCCGAGGGTGGTGGTCTTGCGGGTGCGGAGACTCGCCGCCCACAGATTGCGCTGGTAGCCCAGCTCGTCGGCGACCTCGCGGACCCTCAGTGCCGACTCCGACCAGCCGTCGGCGGGTTCCGACTGTCGCAGCACCCGGGACGCCGTCGACACATGGACCCCCGCGCGTCGGGCGATCTCCTTGAGCGTCGGCGTCCGCTGACCACCGGCCACGCTGGTCCCCATTCCTGTCGAGTGCCTCTGTTGACGCTGCGCGTCGGACCCCTTACGTTAGTCCATGCAAACGTTCTCGCAAACGTTCTCGACGGACTTGTAGGATCAGTTCTACGCCGCCCGACTCCCCGGAGGTTCCGATGTCTCGCCCCAGCACTCTGACCCAGCTCTTCGCCCTGGACTCGTTGCTCGACGCCGACGAGATCGCGATCCGCGACACCGTCCGCGACTTCGCCGACGCGCGTCTGCGGCCGCACATCGCCGACTGGTTCGAGGACGCGAGACTCCCGGCCCGCGAGATCGCCAAGGAACTCGGTCAGATCGGCGCGCTCGGTATGCACCTCGAGGGCTACGGCTGCCCGGGCATGAGTGCCACCGCCTACGGTCTCGCCTGCCTCGAACTCGAGGCCGTCGACTCCGGTATCCGCAGCCTGGTGTCGGTGCAGGGCTCGCTCGCGATGTTCTCCATCCACCACTGGGGTTCGGAGGAGCAGAAGAACGAGTGGCTGCCGCGCATGGCCGCCGGTGACGCGATCGGATGTTTCGGCCTGACCGAACCCGATTTCGGGTCCAACCCGTCCGGCATGCGCACCAACGCCAAGCGCGACGGCGGTGACTGGCTGCTCAACGGCACCAAGATGTGGATCACCAACGGCTCGATCGCCGACGTCGCGGTCGTGTGGGCCCAGACCGATGAGGGCATCCGCGGCTTCGTGGTCCCCACCGACACCCCCGGGTTCTCCGCGCCGGAGATCCACAAGAAGATGTCGCTGCGCGCGTCCGTGACCTCCGAACTCGTCCTCGACAACGTCCGCCTGCCGGAATCCGCCGTGCTGCCGAAGGCACAGGGCCTGCGCGGCCCGCTGACCAGCCTGGGTGAGGCCCGGTTCGGCATCATTTTCGGTGCGATCGGCGCCGCCCGCGACTGCCTCGAGACCGCCATCGACTACGCCCGGTCCCGCGAGGTCTTCGACAAGCCGCTCGCCGGGTACCAGCTCACCCAGGCCAAGATCGCCGACATGGCACTCGAGGTCGGCAAAGGGCATCTGCTGGCCTACCACCTCGGCCGTCTGAAGGACCGCGGCGAGATCACCCCCGAACAGGTGAGCACCGGCAAGCTCAACAACACCCGAGAGGCCATCAAGATCGCCCGCGAATGCCGAACCATCTTGGGCGCCAACGGCATCACGCTCGAGTACCCGGTCATTCGGCACGCCAACAACCTCGAGTCCGTCCTCACCTACGAGGGCACCTCCGAGGTCCACCAGCTCACCATCGGACGTGCCCTCACCGGCGAAACCGCGTTCCGCTGAGGTAGTCCCACCCCTTTTCCGCCATACCACCCACTCGGGGGTGACGTTGCGGAAAAGGGGTGGATTTGCGAGCTGGACGGGTGGAGATCGTCCAGTGCACTGAAACCCCGTTCAGGGGGTTTGCAGGCGGTACGTTGGGTACTCGGGTTCGTATAGTCACGGCGGCCATGGACGGTCCCGCTACGCCCCGCCCGCCGGGAAGGAGTTCGATCGTGACCGACGCGAACGACGACGTCCATCTCCGCATCGCGGAGATGGCTCGGGAGCTGCACGGGGACGACGCCGACGACGAACTGGTGGCCAAGACCATCGTCGAGGGTGCGGTGTCGGAGATCCCCGGTGCCCAATACGCCGGACTCACGGTCGCGACGGATCGACGATCCATCGAGTCCTTCGGTTCGACGCACGAGATCGCAGAATTGCATGATCGCATCCAGGCGGAGGTCGGTGAGGGACCGTGCCTTTCGGCTGCCCTCCACGACCGGGTTGTCCGCGTCGACGATCTCGAGAAGGACGAGCGGTGGCCGGTATACCGGAGTCGCGCGATGGACGAGGTGCCGATCCGTTCCGTGCTGTCCTTCCAACTCTTCGCCAATCAGAACAAGATCGGTGCGCTCAACCTCTTCGCGGATGAGCCGCAGGTCTTCGACCTACACGCCGAGGACATCGGCGTTGTCTACGCCACCCACGCCGCGTTGGCCTGGAACACCATCAAGAAGGACCATCAGTTCCACAGCGCCCTCGCCAACCGCGATGTGATCGGCCAGGCGAAGGGCATCCTGATGGAGCGTTTCAGCATCGATGCCGTGGCGGCTTTCGAGCTGTTGAAGAAGCTGTCCCAGGAATCGAACACCAAGCTCGTCGAGATAGCGCGGCAGATCACCCTGAAGAGGTGACCTGCCGGGGCGAGCCGGCGGAGTTCTACTCGAAGGTAGCGAATTCCGTTGCACTGGGACCGATCTCACCTTCGGTGAGCTGGCGTCCGGCGTCGTCGACGGTGTCGAAGACCCGTACGTAGGATGTCATCCCGCAGATCTCCAGTGGACGGCTGACGGTTCGTTCGCCAACCAGGACAACGGGAATCGATCGCTCGGTGGCGTCGTCGACGAAGGTCTGGAGCAGTACGAGTCCGATCGTGCCGAAGAAGTTCACCGCGGAGAAGTCCAGGACGACGCCATGGACTCGATCACGCGCGACGCGGTCGAGGGCGGCCGCGAAGTCGGCGGCCGTTTCACGGTCGACGCTGCCGGAAAAGCGCTGTACACAATAGGATTTCGCGGAATCGAAGCGCCTGGGTGTGGTTGTCGACGGCCCTCTGCCGGTGTCGAACGCCGAACGGAAGACTGTCGAGGTGGTGAGTGGCATGGATTGCTCGTCTCAGTAGGAAGCGTGCCGAGCGATCGATCGACGATCGAGCCCGGTCAGTGTCCGACGCCGGTGACGGCGCGAGACCCCAAGTTCACGATCGTCCTGAATGGAGATAAACCGTGATGTCGCGTGAGCCGAGGAGCCCTGGGTGCCCTCTCGCTATTACTGTGCAGCTCCTACCTGAACCGCTCTACCAACCCTACGGGTGTTTCGAGTGCCGAACAAGGTCGAGAAGGTTACGTTCGTAGGTTTCGGAATCCCGCATCGTGAGACGCCGTAGCTGGACCTGCGCCGTAGAACGTGGTTGTCTAGTAGCGATGTGCGTCGAGTCGCGTGCGCACATCGCAATCCATGCTAGATGGGGCAGTAGTCAGCCCATCGGTCGCAAGATCAGAACGTCTGGGTGGTGACAAATGGCGGCACAAGAACGCGCCGAGCACGACGATTACAGCGACGTCCTCCCGATACTGCGTGAGATCCGCAGTGAACGCGATGACGATTTACGTGCGAAAAAACGCGACGAAGTGATCGAGCGGTGTCTACCGCTCGCCGATCATGTCGCACGACGGTTCTCCGATCGTGGTGAACCGGTCGACGATCTCCGCCAGGTGGCGCGGATCGGTCTCATGCACGCAGTCGACAGATTCGATGTCGAGCGTGGCAACAATTTCCTCGCCTTTGCCGTTCCGACGGTGATGGGTGAGGTCAAGAGGTATTTCCGTGACAGCACGTGGTCGATCAGAGTGCCACGCCGTGCGCAGGAGGCCTCACTCAACATCGCGAAGGCCAGCGAGGAGCTCTTGCAATCCCTCGGTAGGTCACCGCGGCCGAGTGAGATCGCCGAGCACCTCGGACTACCGGTCAGCGAGGTCATCGAAGGGATGGTCGCGCGGTCGGCGTACACAGCGAGTTCCATAGATGCCGAGGCGGGTTCGTCCACCGACGGCTGGACGCTCGCCGACACTCTGGGTGACGAGGACGAGCGACTCGACATGATCGAGGAGTTCGTGACCCTCCAGCCGGCGCTCAAGCGGCTCACCGAACGCGAACGGACGATCCTCACCCTGCGGTTCTTCCGTTCGATGTCCCAGAGTGAGATCGCCCGGCACGTCGGGATCTCACAGATGCATGTGTCGAGGCTTCTCACCCGGATTCTCGACACGCTGCGTGAAGAGGTTGCCGACGACGAGTACGAGGAGCCCCTGCTCAAGCACGCGTAACCACTGCGGTCCACCAACTGCGGTCACACGCTCGGGTACCGAGGGCCCGCGCCGGAGGCATCGGCGCGGGCCCTCGGTCTCGGTCAGGGCTTCAGGATGACCTTGACCATCCCGTCGGCCTTGCGCTGGAACTTGGCGTAGGCGTCGGGTGCCTCGCCGAGCGGGAGCTCATGCGTCGCGAAGGTGTCGACACCGAGCGGGTCCTCATCCGTCAGCAGCGGAAGGATGTCGTCGACCCACCGCTTCACGTTGGCCTGTCCCATGTGGAGCCGGATCTGCTTGTCGAACATCGTCAGCATCGGCAACGGGTCGGCGGCACCGCCGTACACGCCGGACAAGGAGATCGTCCCGCTGCGCTTGACGATGTCGATGGCGGAATAGAGCGCGCCCAGCCGGTCGAGACCCGCCTCCGACATCGCCTTACGCGCGATCGCGTCGGGGAGCAGACCAACGACGGTCTGCATGGCCTTGTTCAGTGGTGAACCGTGGGCTTCCATGCCGACGGCGTCGATGACCGAGTCCGTGCCCAGTCCACCGGTGAGGTCGCGAATCGCCTCGCCGACATCGTCCACGTCGTCCATGTTGACCGTCTCGATGCCGCGCGCCTGTGCACGCGCGATGCGCTCGGGCACGCGATCTACGCCGATCACCCGCGCGCCCTTGTGGGCGGCGATACGTGCGGCCATGTCACCGATGGGTCCGAGTCCGAGGACGGTCACCGTTCCGCCGCTGGGGATTTCGGCGTACTCGACGGCTTGCCATGCCGTCGGGAGAACGTCCGACAGGTACACATAGCGGGAATCCGGGTTCTCCACCGGCACCTTGATGTGGGTGAACTGTGCCTGCGGCACACGGAGATACTCCGCCTGCCCGCCCGGCACCGAGCCATAGAGCTGCGAGTAGCCGAAGAGTGCCGCCCCCGTGCCCTGGTCGGTGACGCGGGTGGTCGAACACTGCGTCATGAATCCGTCATTACAGAACTGGCATGAGCCGCAGGAGATCTGGAACGGGATGACGACGCGATCCCCGACCCGTAGATCCCCGGTGTCGGAACCGACCTCCTCGACGATCCCCATCGGCTCGTGGCCGAGGATGTCCCCCGCGTTCATGAACGGACCGAGCACCTCGTAGAGGTGCAGATCGGAACCGCAGATGTTGGTCGAGGTGACCTTGATGATGGCGTCCGTCGGTTCGATGATCTTCGGATCGGGCACAGTCTCCACCGATACGTTTCGCTTGCCCTGCCAGGTCACTGCGCGCATGCTTTCAGGCCTTTCCGTGGTCGTTGTGGTCTTCGCGGCGTTCTACCCGCGCCCGTTCGTGCTTGCCGTCGTGGTCGACGGGAAAACCGTGGTACCGCTCTTCGTAGCGCTCGGCCTCCTCGGCCGTGGTCTCGGGCTGGATCGGATCCTGGTGGGCTCGTTCGCCGTCGCGACCTGCCCGCCGCCGCAGGAGAACTCGGCTGCCCATGAGGAGGCCGACCGCGAGGAGACCGGCGATGACGGCGCCGATGGCGAGCCAGACGGTCGCGTCCCGGTCGCCGGCACCGGCCGCGATCGCCATACCGCCGAGCACCAGCATCAGTCCGAGACAGAAGATTCCGAGAAGACCGATGGCGTTGAGTCCGCGCGACTTCCGGGCCGGTCGTCGGGCGATGGCTTCGCGCGAGGCGACCTCCCGTTCAGGTGTGAGATCTGGCATAGCTGTCCCTTCGCCAGGTGGTGGTGAACTCCGATGTGACTGTGTCCGTCGGGTACCGCAGGCGCCTCGCGCTGAAACGTCGCCGTTGCGGCCGTCGGCCGTTGTCCCAGATGAGGGCGGGTGGACGTCGCGTTCTGGGGTCGGCGGGTGCAGTCGATTCAGTTGACGCCTCTGCTAACGTCGGAAGACGTGTTTCGGGGAGCACGATCAGCATGTCGGCTGAACAACCACGGTTTGGACGAGACCATCGCGGGGCATTCATGAGCAGACCGATGAAGATCCACTCATATCGACGTGCGAAGAAGACTCACTTGATGACCGACTCCGACGCCACTTCCCAGCTATCGATCGAAGGCAGTCTGCCAACGGTGCTGCGGGTCCCGGCGGCCACTGATCGACTTGCGCTGGTGCGCGCGCTGGTCGAGACGGCTCTGTACATCGACGACTGGTCGCTCGACGACGTGATCGACGCGAAGGTCGCGGTGGACGAGATCTGCTCACAGATAATCTCCGCAGCAGCCGAGAGCTCCTCGATGGAGGTCACTCTGCACCTCGCTTCCAACGGCGTGGTCGGGGAGGTCCGGGGTCAGCTCGTGGATGGCGTCGAGCTGGACGAGTCGACGTTCGGATGGCGAGTCGTCCAGACCGTCACCGACACCCACGCGATCAGTTACGCGGAATCGTCGCCCGCCGAGGCGACTCGCGACGTGACCATCAGGTTCTCGAAGGTCCGGAAGTAAGTCCGGCCAATCATCTGCTCAACCGTTCGACCGTAGTCCGGCGCCAGTCGTCGACGGTCTCGTCGTAGGTGATGAGGTCCTGTCGCGCGAAGGCGTTCAACCATCCCTCCATGGGCCATCGGTCCCACCGCCGGTGGAACACTCGCGCATTGCGGAGGATGTCCTCGAGGTGCTCGACGGGCGGGTCCGACACCGCATGGTGCTGGTGGTACGCGTGGGCGGCGCCGACCCAGGCGATGCGAAAGCCGTTGCGTGCGGCGCACATCGCGAAGTCGGTGTCCTCTCCTCCGTAGCCTCGGTAACCGATGTGGAACCCGCCGATCCTGAGCCAGTCGATCGAGCGGACGGCGAAGGACAGCGACCAGAACAGTGTCATCTCGGAGGACAGTTGAGTCTGGCACGGCCCAGGCACCGGACGCGCGGGATGTGGGTCGGTGAAGTGGTGGAGCTCTCGTGCGTCGAACACCTCCTGGTCGCGTGGCAGGTAGGTCACGGGCCCGCAATAGAGGAGACGCAGTTCTGGTGTCGCAGCGCATGAGCGGAGATAACGCTGCACCAGGTCCGGCCCGGGGATGCAGTCGACGTCCAGAAACACCAGCAGGGTTGCCCCGGCGTGGATGGCGGCCTGCGCGCCGGTGTTGCGAGCATCGGCGAGCGGCAACGTGCCGGACTCCTCTTTCTCGACGTGGACGACCCGCGTCGGATGCGCCGCGGGAGCCGAATCGGCGACGACCCCATCGATGTCGGGGTCATCGATGGCGACGACGATGTGGACGTCGGGTCGCGCGGTCGAGTGCTCGAACGCCTCGAGTTGCCGGCGCAGATGCAGGTGGCGTCCCGACACGATGGTGATCACCGCGACGGTCTCCTCTGCACTTCCGGTCGTCATCTCGCCACCGCTTCGATGGCGCGGGCCGCCCGTTCGGCGGCGCCGGCGGTCTGCCACCGGGACCACGCCGGTTCGGAATCACCGACCGAATCCACGATCGATCGCCAACGGTCGATGTCGGGCCACGTCGAGGCGACCAGAGCGAGCTCGGAACGCGCGAGAGTGTTCGCGGTGGCGCGCTGCTCGGCGAACGGACGGTCCTCCGGCATGACGACAGCGGGACGTCCAGCCGCGGCGGCATCCGCCACACTCCCCTGCCCAGCGCCGATGACGGTGAGGCGGGCACTGCACAGGAACGGCCACGGGTCGTCGACCCAGGTTCGGAAGGCCGGGCCGAGGCCCACCACCTTGAGATCGGGGAATGCGTCGGCCAGGCCGATCGCCGGATGCGCTGCCCCGGCGTTGCCGCCGGCCCCGCCGAGAACGAGGATGTCGGCGGCGAAGGTCGGGTGGGCGACCTGTGGCCGGCCGTCGAAGCGGGAGATGCCGCCGGTGAAGACCGTCTTGGACAGGTGCTCGACGAGCCAGTCCGGCTGGTACAGGTCGCCGGGCCAGGGAGCGATGATGGCGTCGGCGGCGCGGTAGGCGAGTTGGTGGGGAAGATCGTCGCGCACGCCCGGCATCGCCATGACCACGACCGGTACGCCGAGCAGCCGGAGGAACAGAGTGACCTCCACCGACACGTCGACGACCATCGCGGCCGGCCGCCGCGTCGCGACGAAATCCGCCAGTTGGGCCATCCGGTTGCGCAACCCGGCGTCGTGCCGAGGCGCCCAATGCAGCAGACCGCCGGCGTCGATGTCGGAGGGAGCGGGATCGGCGTCGTCGCGGTCCAGGACGACGACCTCGTCGAAGGCCGGATCGGTCAGTTCGGCGCTCGTGAGTGCGACGATGTCGGTCTGTAAGCGCGCGGCGATGGCGGCGGCCCGCGAACAGTGTCCGCGACCCTGATGGTGGACGTAATAGCCGATCATGCCGAGAACGCCCCGGCAAGTCGGCGGGAGCCTCGGCGCTCTCGCTCGGCCACGAGTTCGGTGTAGATGTCGGTGTACCGGTCGATCATCGCGATGTCGGAACAATGCTGCTCGGCGCGCCGGCGCACCTCCCGTCGGTCGATCGTGAATGCCTTCTCGGCGGCCTCCGCGAGCGCGACGACATCATCGCCCGGGACCAGCATGCCGGCGGTGTCACCGACGATCTCCGGGATGCCGCCGCGAGCGAATCCCGCCACTGGTGTTCCGCAGGCGAGGGATTCGGCGACGACGAGTCCGTAGGGCTCGTCCCACACCGGTGTGACGAGCGCAGCGCCGCACGACCCGACCAGCCGGGCCAGTTCGTGCTGGTGTAGATGACCTTCGTAGCTGACCTGGTCGCCGAGGGCCGGCGCGACGTGATCACGGAAGTAGGTCTTGTCGCTGATCGGTCCGGCGAGCCGGAGCCGACGACCGGCGATTCGGGCGGCCTCGATCGCGAGGTGGGCGCCCTTCTCCGGCACGAGTCGGCCGAACCACACCAGGTCGTCACCGCCGGTGCCGATCGGCCAGTGATTCAGCTGAACACCGTTGTGTACCACCGGTATCGAACCGAGAACATGCGACCACGCGTGGGCGGTGTGCCGGCTCACCGCGACGCACCTGGTATCCGGTGCCAGCGCCAGTGCCGATTCGAGCCACGGCGTGGGCGGGGTGTGCAAGGTGGTGACCATCGGAGTGTCGACGGCTGGACCCATCGCGACCGGCAGGTAGTGCAGGCTGTGGTTGTGGATGACGTCGAAGTCATCCGGGTTCCGGGTGAACGAGAGCATCAGCGACAGATAGGCGTGATGATCGTGCAGCACCTCGATCGGCGGCATCGACACATCCGACCGAGCCGCCGCCGACGGCTCGAACAGGTCGCCACGTAATCGGTCCGACTCGACCGGCAGGTCGCTGCCGGCTCCCGCGAACAGCGTGACCTCGTGACCGGCAAGGGTCAGCGCCCGCGTCAGATGCCAGACGTGGGCTTCGAGGCCGCCGGCGAAGGGCTGTGCGATCGGGTACCGGCTGGACGCGACAACGGCGATTCGGAGCGACTCACTCATGCAGCACCCGGGTGTAGAGGCCCGCGTGGGCTTCGGCGAGTGACAGCCGCTGTGCGCGACGATCGCGCCACATCGCCGGTGCCGGACGAGCGGAATATGCCTGCGCCAGTGCGGCAACCAGCGACTCCGGATCGAAATGGTCCTCGGTGAAGTCGTAGGTGAAGCACTCCTGCTGTTCGTGGTAGAAGCCGCAGCTGGGCGCGATCACCGCGGTGCCCAGGTCGTGGCAGGCCTCCAGCCACCCCGAGTGGGTACCGAACCGGTAGGGCAGGACCGAGACCGAGAGTTTGCCGAGGTAGTCCCACAGCTGATCGTCCGTGTAGTACTCGTGCACCCGCACGCGGGCATACGGGTGGCGCGACAGCGCGAGTGCGGCGGTGCCGAAGTCCGGGTTGTACCAGTGGTTCCCGGGGACGAAGACCTCGTCGTGGAGGTTGATCTGAATCGTCATGTCCGGATAGTCGGAGGCGGCGTCCAGCAGGGTCATGATGACGGGGAGCGGGTCCATGTTGGCGCGCACACTCTTGGCGTGCACGCCGACGATGAACTCGTCGGTCGGTGCCTCGCGGGGGGCGAACCGGGCGGGCGGCACCACATGGGGGTGCGGGAGTACCGCCGCGGACCGACCCCAACGCTGCGAGATCTGTTGGGCCGCACCCGGGGTCAGCGTGATGACCTCGTCCGCGGCCGGGACGAGGAGGTCGAGGACCTCCTCGTGGGCGCCGGGCTCCGGGTGGTGAGGGTTGCGGAGGTCGTGCAGCGTGTAGACGAGCGGCTTGTCGTGACGGTCGAGTTCACCGAGGACGTCGGCCATCACCGACGGTTCGACGGCGTCGAAGCCGAAGTGGATGTGGAACACGTCGAACTCGTTGTGGTGCTCGGCAATCCACCGCGGGTCGAGCATCAACGGCGGCCACCATCCGCCGGGCACCTTGGCGCCGTCAGCAGGCACCGGGTCGGGCAGCCGGGTCACCGACACGGCACCGGTGTCCAGGAGGCTGACCGACCCGTTCACCGGCGAGAGATGCCGGACGTAGACATGCGACTGCGGGACGGAAGCGACGCGGATGTGCGCGGTGCTCGACCGCGTCGTCCGTGAGCTGTGCACCTTCTCGAGGGTTGCCGCACCGCCGAGCTGCCCGATAACACGTCCGTCCACTGTTCCATCCGTTCACTTCGAGACATGAACGGCTGTTGGCTCAACCGGGTCCGCAGGATTGCGGCGTCTTCACCGCAGAATTGCCGAGAGCGGCAGTTGGCTTGCGGATACCCCGGTACGACGATTGTGAAACCCGACGACGATGCGTGTCGGGAAGGTCTCAGTTCTCGTTCTGGTGAGCGTTCAGGAGGAGGTGGTCGAAGGACTGTCGCACCGGGTCGGGAAGCACGACGTACCTGTGGACGCCCGAGACGATGTTCTTGGCCAGCTCGTTGACCTTGACGTTGGCGGTCTGCGAACGCCAGCGCATCACCTCGAACGCGCGCTCGGGACTGACCCCATACGCCATCGAGATCATGCCCTTGGCCTGTTCGATCACGCCCTGGTTCTCGCGGAAGCGGGCGACGTGCTCGTCGACCTGGAACTTGACGGTTTGCTCGTCGTACCCGGTCAGATCGAGGTAGAAGCCCTCGGCTCCGATGGGTACGCCGTGCTCGTCGATGATCTGCTGCGAGACCACCGCGACGTGATGGACCGTGCCGGAGGTATCGATGATGCGATGACGGCTGGAGAACGGCGTGCGTCGGCTCAGCATCGTCGCGACCATCTCGTCGAAGGCGTGGCGGTCGTCGGGATGCTTGTGACCGGCCAGCAGCTCGGTGGTCGGGGTGACCTCACCTGGCTGGTAACCGTGCATCTCGGCCACCTCGTCGGACCACCACCACTCCTCGGTGTCGAAGAGGAACCGGAAGCTGCCGACGTGACGAATCCGAGAATCATCGGCAGGAATGTTGTTGGTCTTTGGCACGGTCACCCCTAGAGCTAAGAAGGCACGCAAAAACGACAGCGCCGGCGGTCTCGGGCGAGATATGAGCTTACCCGGGTTTCATCAGCGGCAAGAATTGGCCCGACCCGTGTCGCGGACCGATCGGAGACATGGACGAACAAGCAGGTCAACGCTCTTGTTTTGGTCGTTCGGTGCTCGGGTAGGCACGGTGCCGTGGCGAACGTACCTGTCGCCGACGAGATCGTTTCCCGAGAAGATTGAGGAGGTCGTGGTGAGCACCGACAGTGAGAGCACCGACGCGACTGCGGCGACGGAGGGAGTCAACCCCGATCTGACCTCGACGGTGGGTGCCGAGGACCTCGACGAGGACCATCTCGCCCGCGATCCGCTCGAGGACGGGATGGACCCGCCGGAGGACTAGTCGGCCAGTGACCGTACCGGGACGACGGCCCGCGAGCAGCGTGAGGGAGAGACGCTCGACGAGAAACTCGATCAGGAGATCCCCGACGAGAATCCCTGAACGCGGTAGCAGGTTTTCGATTGCGGCACAGCGGGCAACCGACGACGATGACCGATCAGGGCAACTCCCCACACGAAGCGAAAACGATTCCCTACCCGGGCGAGACCGGGGACATGCCGGACCGTCCGCGCGACGAGATGCGCGAGTACCGCGGCCGCGACCTGCTGGCCGGCAAGAAGGCGCTGATCACCGGCGGCGACTCGGGTATCGGCCGGGCCACCGCGATCGCCTTCGCCAAGGAAGGGGCCGACGTCGCGATCGCGTACCTCGACGAGGACGAGGACGCGCGCCACACCGTCGCGCTGATCGAGGCCGAGGGTCGCAAGGCGCGCGCCTACCGCGGCGACCTGGGTGACCCGGCCCACTGCGCCGACGTCGTCGAACGCACCGTCGCCGAGCTCGGCGGGCTGAACATCCTGGTGAACAACGTCGCCTACCAGGAGGTCGTCGACGACTTCCTCGAGGTGGACCCCGAACAGTGGTACCGGACGTTCGACGTGAACATCCACAGTTTCTTCCACACCACCCGCGCCGCCGTGCCCCACCTCACCGGTGGTGGCGCGATCATCAACACCTCGTCGATCAACGGATTGCGCGGCAACGACAGTCTCATCGACTACTCGGCGACCAAGGGCGCGGTCCTGGCGTTGACCTATTCGCTCGCACAGTCGTTGCTGGAGAGGAAGATCCGCGTCAACTGCGTCGCGCCCGGACCGGTGTGGACCCCGCTGATCCCGGCGACGATGCCGGCCGAGGCCGTGAAGGACTTCGGGACGCAGGCGCCGATGGGCCGAGCCGCCCAACCCGATGAGATCGCGCCGTCCTATGTGTTCTTCGCGGCCGAGCAGCTGTCGTCCTACTACACCGGCGAGGTGCTCGCCCCGATCGGTGGTGAGACGTTGCCGGGCTGACCGGTGCTCGCCCGCCGGTAGCGCAGTGACCGCGTGCTGCCAGGAACGTCAGGATGACGAACTGAGACGCAACGGTCGAACCATCTCACATCGGTCACCGCTGGCCGATACGCTGTGGCGCATGCATTGCGTTGTCGTGGGTGGGGGACTCGCCGGTCTGGCGTCGGCGGTGTGGCTCGCGGAGGCCGGGCAGCGGGTCACGCTCCTGGAGCGGCGCGGTTCGCTCGGTGGCCGCACCATCTCGATGCCGCTGGCCGCGGTGGACGACGTCCCCGACAACGGGCAACACGTCTTCGCCAGCGGATACGAACACCTCATGCGGTACCTCGAGAGCGTCGGGACCCGCGAACACGTCGAGTTCCCGGGACACATGACGTTCCGGATGCCCGGCGGCGCCACCCGCAAGTCGGCGTTCGGCGGCGTGACCGGACTGCGTGCCGCGATCGGCGACCTCCCCGGGGTGACCGGTGTGGACCGCGTGCGGACCGCGATCGCCCAGGCACGGCTGATCCGGCACGCGTTCCGCCAGCCCGAGTGGCTCGACGAGGTGACCGCCGACGAGTGGTTCCGCCGCATCGGCATGCCACAGTCGGCACGCGACGCACTGTGGGATGGCATCGTCATCGGCCTGACCGGCGACAAGACCGAGATCTCGTCGGCGAAGGTGCCCGCCGATCTGCTCGTCACAGGTGCGCGGCGCGCTCTCGCGACCCGCACCCCGGTCTCCATCGGATTCCCGACCGTCGACCTCGACACCCTGTTCATCGCGGGCGCGGAGAAACGCTTCGCCGACGCCGGCGTCGACGTCCGGCATCGCGCCGTGGTCTCGACGATCGACGTTGCTGACGGCACCGTCACCGGGGTGACACTCGCCGACGGGGAGAAGGTCGCGGCGGATGCGGTCATCTGCGCGGTACCCGTGTGGAGCGTCAAGGGGCTGCTCGACCAGGTCCCGGGACACGAACGGATCTACGAGGCCGTCGACAACCTCACGCCCGTCCCGATCGTGAGCGTCAACCTCTACCTCGACCGGTCGATCGGGATGACCGACTGGGGTGAGATCCTCCACGGCGGTGAGGGAGTGCTGGAACAGGTCTGGGACCGTCAGCGCATGCACGGACGGGAACCGAAGGACAACTGGTTCTACTCGACGACGGTGTCGGCGTCGTATGACCTGATCGGCAAGACCAACGCCGAGATCACCGACATCCAGATGGACATGCTGCGCAGGTACTACCCGCAGGCCGCGGACGCGCAGGTCATCCACAGTCACGTGGTCCGGATGCCGAAATCGACGTTCGCCCAGCGTCCCGGTACCGCGGGAATCCGGCCGGACCAGCGCACCACCGTCGACGGTCTGGCCCTCGCCGGCGACTGGACCAGGACAGACTGGACCACCACGATGGAGGGCGCCTGCCAGAGCGCGGCGCGGGCCGTCGACGTGATCCTGGAGTACGCCGATTCCCGACGCTGAGTAAGTTCGTTCCATGCCGACGACTTCGTCTGACTTCTACCTCGGCGGACCCGAGGTCATGCTGCGGATCAGGGGACTCTCGATGTCCGCCGAACGCGGTGAGGCCCGCATCGAGACCGGGCCGTGGCTCGCCGATCCCGCCGCCGGCGTCACCCGGGCGGCGCTGGCCGTCGTCTGTGACGACGTGACGGGATATGTCGTGGACGCGGGTAGCCCCGAGGGACGCTGGCCGGTGTCCCTCGGGATCCGGATGGACTTCGTCGCCGACCCGCCGCTCGACGGGACGGTCCTCGACGTCACCGGCGAACTCGTCGCCCGCGACGAGCGGGGCGCGATGACCACCGGAAGGATCTCGGATCCCTCCGGTCGCACGATCGCGACGATCGTCCAGCGGTCCCACCTCATCGACGCCCCGACCTCACCGGGTGCACATGCGACTGCCGACGTGCTCGACGCGCCGGCCAGCCCGGTTCGCGACCAGCTCGGCCTGGTCCCCACCGCGCCCGGCGTTCTGACCATGCCCCCGACCTTCCTCTCGGCCAACGGGATGGGCAGCGTGCACGGCGGAATCCTGATCTGCGCCTCCGAACTCGCGGCGATGTCGTCGGTCGAGGCGGACGGGCAGTTGCGCACCACCAGCATCGACATCAGCTATGTCCGCCCGTGCAACGCCGCCGACACCACGACCTTCACGTCGGAGACCCTGCACCGTGGCCGAAGCCTGTCCGTGGTGCGCGTCATATCGGCGAATTCGTCGGGCAAACCGTCGTCGATCGCAACCGTGGTCGTGCAACACATCTGAGATCGCGACGATGCACGGCCTTCGCAACCGGCATACCAGCATGGTTGCGGGGGGCCGCATTTCCCTGGCAGGCTGCACACATACGGCCCTGTCAGGTGCGTGCAGATCATCGCGTGCCTCGTGCGGCCGTATCTTTCGCGGTCCGTTCCCGTGAGACGGATTCGCGCACAACACAATCACCTTGCCTGCCGCCGGAATGCCCTGTCCCGAGCGGCCTGCCGGATGAGGGAAAGGATCGAATCGATCGTGGTAACTCAAACAGCAAGCCAGAACATCGATATCCGCAATGCCCGAACCGAGAGCCTGACCCGAGGCGTCGACGTGTACCGGACCCGTCTCGCCCACCGCAGCCAGATCGAACCGCGACCCCACAACACCGTGTGGGGCAGCATGGGGAACCCGGGGCCGCTGTCGGCGCCCGAGCTGCGCCACTATGCCGACCGCGGGTACCACACCGAGAACAAGGTCCTGTCGGCCGCCGACATCGACGCGTGTCTCCGTGAGGTCTCCGACATCACCGACCGACTCGGAGAGGACGACCGGGTCATCCGTGAGTCCTCGAACGGTGACGTGCGTTCGCTGTTCGCGGTACATCGCCTCAGCGACATCATCGCCGAGATCTGTGACCGCGACTCGATCCGCGGTGTCGCCGAACAGATCCTGGACGACGAGGTCACAATCCACCAGAGCCGGATCAACCTGAAGCCGGGCTTCGCCGGTGGACCGTTCTACTGGCACTCCGACTTCGAGACCTGGCACGCCGAGGACGGGATGCCCGCACCGCGAGCACTCAGCGTGTCGCTGGCACTCACCCCGAACCTGTCCACCAACGGGCCGCTGATGATCATCCCCGGCTCGCACCGTCGGTTCGTCAGCTGCGTCGGCGCGACACCCGATGGCTACCACCGGGAATCGCTGACCTCGTACCGTCCGCCCTTCGGCACGCCGGACGAGGAGGATGTCGCGACCCTCGCCGACGAACTCGGGATCGACACGATCACCGGCCCCGCGGGGTCGGCGCTCTACTTCGACTCCAACTGCCTGCACGCTTCGGCCGGCAACATCACCCCGTACCCGCGGAGCAACCTCTTCGTCGTGTTCAACGCGAAGTCGAACGCCCTGCAGGAACCGTTCGACGGTACGGCACCTCGTCCGGATCACCTGGCGCACAGGCCCATCGATGCCTGAGGTGTGAGGAGTGCAGGCCCCCTGCTGCCTGAGCCTGGATGCACCGATGTGGTGTGCCGGTGGTGGTGGAGGGTGTTGTGGGCGTGCGGTTTTGGGGGTGGTGGTATGTGGGCGTGGGTGGTCTGCCGATCTCGGAATGTCGGCTTGTTTCA
>NZ_JANRHB010000033.1:0-56648 GCF_024733855.1 Gordonia sp. GONU | reverse complement strand
CTCAAAACCGATATCGCCTGGCCCGTACCACTACTGGCCTTCATAGTCCTCGTCGCGGTCGGCGCCGACTACAACATGCTTCTTATCTCTCGCCTACGCGAAGAATCCCAAAACAACATCCGCATCGGCGTCCTGCGAACCGTCACCAACACCGGATCAGTCATCACCTCGGCCGGACTCATCTTCGCTGCCAGCATGTTCGGACTCATGGCCGGCACCATCTCGATCATGACCCAGGTCGGACTCATCATCGGCATCGGCCTGCTGCTCGACACCTTCATCGTTCGCACCATCGTTGTGCCGACCATCGCCACACTTGTCGGCAGAGCAAGCTGGTGGCCGAGTACCCGAACCGCCACGCATCCAGCGTCCCGCTAGTACGCACACGTACCGGATCTGACCGGCTCAGCCAGTCATCCAGCCATCGCGCCTACCTCATCGACTGACACCCGCTCGACGGTCGGGCGCAGCAACCACACCCTACCGTCGCGGATCAGTGCCCAGACCACGTCAACCAGACGTCTTGCGAGAGCGATGAGGGCATGGACATGCGAGCGCCCCTCGCATCGTTTGCGCTGGTAGAACTCGCGAGAGGGCCCGTCGCGTTGCGAGCTGTTGAGTGCTGCCATGTAGAACACCTTTCGCAGACCTCGATGGTAGCGCTGGGGTCTACGCACGTTTCCACGCCGATTTCCGGAGTCGTGCGGTACCGGAGCAAGTCCAGCGTAGGCGGCGAGTTTGGCGGCTGAGCCGAACGAGGCGAGGTCGCCACCGGTGATCGCGATGAGCTCGGCGCCGCTTCGGGCGCCGATGCCAGGTACGGATTCGAGAATCTGCGCGTGAGGGTGTCGGCGGAACACTTCGGTGATCTGCTTGTCCAGCTCGGCGATCTGGCGAGTAAGCGCCATCAGGGAGGCCGCCGCCTGTCGCACCAGCAGTGCTGTGGTCGCCTCGCCAGGCAGGGCTATCGTCTGCGAGGCAGCCGCGGCGCGCGCCTTGTTGATCATCTTCGGAATGGTCGGTCGGCGGACGCCGTGCCCGCGGAGGTGGTCGTAGATCTCGTCGTCTGAGACCGCAGCGATCGCAGATGGCGTGGCGAAGCGGGTGAGGAACGCCAGACCGGTCAGTGTCGAGTAGTCGAAACATCGTTCCAGACCAGGGAAGATGCGAGTCAGCAGGCCGCGTAGGCGGTTGATTCCGCGCGTACGTTCGGTGATGAGGTCGCTGCGCTGGCCGGTCAGCAGGTCAAGTTCGATCGCGACATCGTCGGGCACCGAGATCGTCGTGAGATCGCCACGTAGGCGGGCCGTCTGGGCGATCACGACCGCGTCGCGGGCATCGGTCTTGCCTTCGCCGGCAAACGCACCGGTCATGCTGTGAACGACACGACCGGGCACATATCGGGTGTGCTGGCGCCGTACAGCCAGCACACCCCGCAACAATGCCGACTCCGGCGCGGTCATGTCGATCGCCCACACCACCGTCTCGACACCAGCGACCCGGTCCACCAGCGCTTCGATAGCAGGCTGATCGTTGGGAAGCCGCCGAGACCACAGCACTGTTCCCGTCTCGTCGACCGCGGCGGCGTGGTGCGCATGCCGACCGACATCGATTCCTACCCAAACCTTTTCGTCCATACTACCCTTCCGTGTGCGGTTGGCTCGTCAGGGTGGTTTCGCCGGCACACCTTTACACAGCGACAAGTTCGCGAACACATCTCAATCAGCGGCCGAAACGACCCGTCACGATCCGGGGTGACCTTCCACGCCAAGCCACCAGCGACGACAGGTGATTGTCGAGCCACGCCCCGAACCGCGGACAAGCGTCCGAGGCAACCGCCCCGGACGTACTCCAACGTAAAGGCGATTGTGCTGAGAGTTCAGGACTCAGAGGGTCAGGAACTCACGGCATGCGAGTCCGTCTTGCCCCACGCCGGGGAGTTCTCGATCGCCCCGATGATCCGCGGACGCAGCTCCTCGGCACCGATGACCGCGTCGACCGAACCGACCTCGACGGCCCGCTGGATGCTGTGCACCTTGTCGAACTCGGCGGCGATCTCGCTGATCTTCTCGGCACGAACGGACTGCCGGATGTCGGCGAGTTCCGCGTTCAGGCTCGAGCGATCGGTACCGGACGACTCGGCGACGCTCGCCTCGAGCTCGCGGACGCGAGGATCGGCGGCGACGCGCTTGGCGACCTCACCGGCGAACACGACCGCGGCCGCGGGCGCACCGCCGAGCACGGACGCGAACGAACCGTCGATGGCCAGCACGGTCATGTTCGGGTTCAACGCCTTCGAGAACACCACGAACGCACCGCCGTGATAGCGCGAGATCACGCAGAACACGATCGGGCCGCGGAAGTTGACGATCGCTCGGCCGATCTCGGCGCCGTACTCGAGCTGCAGTTTGCGCATCGACTCCGGCGAACCGTCGAAGCCCGACAGGTTCGCGAGAACGACGAGCGGACGGTTGCCGCTGGCCACGTTGATCGCGCGGGCCGCCTTCTTCGACGACTGCGGGAACAGCGTGCCCGCGGTGTACGTGTCGGGTCCGTCGGTCGGCTTGTAGCCACGACGCGCGACCTCACGCGACTCGATGCCCAGCATGCACACCGGGATGCCGCCCAGGTGGACGTCACACACGACGGCCGTCTCGGCGTCGGCCATGCCGGCCCAGCGTTCGAGGACGACGTGATCCTGGTCGGCGACGGCGCGCATCACGGTGCGGATGTCGAAGGGCTTCTTGCGATCCGGGTTGTGTTCCCGCGAGAAGACCTGACCCACCGTGGTGAAGTCGCTGCCGGCGAGCACGTGCGGGTAATCGGAGACGTCCCGGTCCGACGGATCGGTCGTGATCGCACGACGCGGGGTGCGCTCGCCCGGAAGCACGTAGGTGTGCTCGTAGTGGGACATCAGGACATCGCGTGCCGCACCGAGATTCGGTGCCCAGTACTGCGCCTGGCCGTTCGGGCCCATCACGCGGTCGTAACCACCGATGCCGAAGTTGTCCTCGGCCGAGACACCGCCGGAGAAGTCCAGCGACTGCTTGCCGGTGAGGACCATCGCCGAATCCGGGGTCATGACCAGGATGCCCTTGGTGTGCATGAGCATCGTCGCCTCGGCGTTCCAGTACGGCTGCGCACCGACATTGATGCCCGCCACGACGATGTTGATCTCGCCACCCGCCTGGGTGTACTCGACGACACGCTTCAGCGCGCGGGCGACCCAGTCCATGTTCTCGGTGCCGGAGTCCATCGAGATCCGGGCGCCCGAGGACAGCGCGTACCACTCGAGCGGCACCTGCATCTGTTCGGCGAGATCGAGTGCGGCGATGACCCGGCTGCATTCCGGTTCCGACAGCGCACCAAGCGATTTGGTGGGATCGCCGAGCAGGACCACGCGGGTGACGCCCTCGGGGAACTTCTCGGTCGGGGTGGTGACCAGACCGGCGACCATCGCCGCGGTGTTGCGGCCCTTGGGTCGGTCGACCGGGACGAGACGATGTTCGGCGTCGAGGTCGTATTCGGTGAATGCACCGAGGATCTCGGCCAACTCGTACGGATAGACGGTGTTGCGTGCCGCGGCGCGCTTGACCTTCTGCCGGTACTCGTCGACGGGCTCGATCGGGGTCTCGGACGGTTCCCCGACCTTGACGTCGAATTCGCCGGTCGCGGTGAGCGAGAAGTGAATCGACACCTTGGTGAGATCCCTGGTCTCGGGATTGCGTCGACGAGCGATCACCTGGACCTCTTCGAGGCCGATTCCCTGTGTGACACCGCGGATGTGACCGGCGATCATGTCGAGGATCGACGCGTCGTCGTCGATGGGCGGCCACACGTAGAGGACGATGCGGTTGGTGCTCGACGGACGGGCCGCTCCGCGCTGGGCGCGGCGGATCGAGTCCGCACACGAGGCGAGCGTCGCCTCCGCGGTGGGCAGCGTCAGCAGACGTCCGCCGGGTTCGCGGACCGCCGTGAGGTCACGCACCTGAGCGAACGCGATGAGCCGTTCGTCGGACGGGTTCTCCCTTGCAACACAACGGAAGAGGTACACCTCTTCGTCGTCGGCCGAGGAGAGCCGGGTGAGGTCGAACTTGCGGAGGCGCTCCATCCGCATCCGCTGCGCGATGTGCGGGTGCAGACCGCGGATGAGTCGTTCCTCCGCCATGCCGGTCGCGGACGGCCGGAAGGTGACGTGGTGGTGCATCCGCGCATCGCCGCTGCCGGCCACGGTGATCGTGACGCGGTGGACCTGCGGGGGGAGTGAGGCGTTGGAGACGATCTCGTGCAGCGTCTCGGCCAGCACGTCGAAGTCGTTCGGCTGCTGCTCCCAGCTGAGATAGATGTCCGAGTCGACCGCAGCCGCGCCCCGGGCGAGTTTGCCGAGACCCTCCAGCACCGACGGCAGCGCCGCGAAACCGACGGCCGCGGACATCAGGCTGCCGCCCTCGCGGTCGGCGACGACGAAGGTCGTGCCGCCGGCCTCGTGGTTGCGGATGTCCGAGAGCCCCTTGTTGCCGTAGTAGCGGCGGGTCAGGACCTCGAGCATCACCCGGTTGTCGGTGCTACCCCGCTCGATGCGCTGGCCGAGGAGACGGACCAGCGGCTCGGTGCTGCGCACCATGTTGTCGATGCGCTCGTCGCGGTCCGCGGCGTTCGGGTTCTCGTCGAGGTAGCGGAGTTGCTTGCGCACGTTGCTGTAGACGCGGGCACGATCGCGGAGCAGCAGCGGCTGGCCGTACCACGCGTAGACGACGCCACGGGCGAGGTCGGCGATCGCGGGGTAGCGCATCTGGGTCGCGGCGATCAGGCGGTCGAGGGCGGGGCCCACGTCGTCGCGCAGCTCGTCGCGGGGCGTCGGCTCCTGCAGCCACTCACGCAGCAGGGTGCTGATGACGGTGACGGACCCGGTCGGGTTCTGCAGCGCCAGGAAGATGCGGAAGACCGCGGCCTCGAGCTCCGGGGTCCGGTCGAGCTCGGTGACCCCGTAGTGCCGCAGCGCCCGGCTGAGCTGATCGTGGAAGGCGGCGCGCAGGCCGTCCCGCTCCACGTCGAGGCTCTGCAGGTACGTGTGGAAGTTCTCGCGCGCACTGTGGACGTGCTCGACGCCGAGCTCGTCGCTGGACGGCCGGTTCTGGCTCAGCTCGGCGATGTCGGCGAACACGGTGATGAGTTCGAGCTCGTCGGCGAGCGGCCGGCGACCGCTGGCCATCGCGGCGCGCCGCACCGCGAGGTACTCGTCGAGGAGACGGGTGCGGTCGTGCGGGTCGACGTCGTAGCCGAGTAGCTGGGCGCGCAGGTCCTCCTGCGTACGGGTGGTGCGCTCGTCGGCCTCGACCTCGGGTTCGACGGGCAGCTCGATGTCGACGCCCGCGACTTCCTCCGGAGTTTCTTCGTCCTCGTCGGCGAGCGGTTCGAGCCGCAGCAGCGTCGCTCCGGTCTCCACCTGTGCGCCCACGGACACCGCACATTCCTTGAGACGTGAGCGGACCGGAGCGCGCAACACGGTCTCCATCTTCATGGCCTCCAGGACCAGCACCGGGGCGCCGGCCTCGACCTCGTCGCCGACCTGCAGCGGAGTGGCGACGACCAGCGCGGGTGCCGGCGAGCGGACGATGCCGCCCTCGTCGCGGCTGACGCGGTGGGTGATCCCGTCGACGTCGACGAGGTGGACGGGACCGTGGGTGTCGGTGACGAGCCGGAACCGTTCACGGTTGACCACGAGCTGGGCGGCATGGTCGTCGAAGCGCTCGAGCTCGACGTCGACGGTGCGGGTGTCGGTACCTGCCTCGATGCTCACACGGAAGCGATGCGCGCCGATCCGCGCGACGCGGACCCGGTAGGTGGCGCCGCGCAGCTTGAGGTCGAGCGGACGACCGCTGTCGTGCTGGACCTGCGGACGGCCGCCCGAGGCGGTCGACATCAGACGCTGCTGTTCGACCTGCTCCTGCTCCTCGTAGGCGTCGATCGCGGCGGCGATCAGTGCGATCGCCGAATGCTGGTTCGCGACCAGGCGGCCCTCGGCGCGGACGCGGTCGATCCAGCCGGTGTCGGCGCTGCCGTCGATCACCTCGGGCTGGTCGAGCAGCTCGAGCACGAAGGACTTGTTGGTGGCGCCACCGGCGATGATCACGCGGGTCTCGCGCATCGCCCGGCGCAGGCGGCCGAGCGCTTCGTCGCGGTCACGTCCGTAGGCGATGATCTTGGCGATCATCGAGTCGAAGTCGGCGGGGATGGTGTCGCCCTCGCTCACGCCGGTGTCGACGCGGATACCCGGGCCGGCCGGCAGTTCGAGGAGGTTGATGCGACCGGGGGCCGGTGCGAAGTCGCGGTCGGGATCCTCGGCGTTGAGGCGCGCCTCGATGGCGTGTCCGCGCTCGCGCGGCGGTTCGCCGTCGAGCTTGCCGCCGGACGCGACGTGCAGCTGGGCACGGACGAGGTCGAAGCCGTTGGTGATCTCGGTGATCGGGTGCTCGACCTGGAGTCGGGTGTTGACCTCGAGGAAGGCGAAGAGCTTCTCGCCGGGGTGGTACAGGAACTCGACGGTGGCGGCGCCGCGGTAGCCGACGGCGACGGCGAGCCGCTCGGCGGAGGCCTTGAGCTCGGCGACCTGCTCCTCGGAGAGGACGGGCGATGCCGATTCCTCGACGACCTTCTGGTTACGACGCTGGACCGAGCAGTCGCGGACGCCGAGCGCCCACGCGGTGCCCTGACCGTCGGCGATGACCTGGACCTCGACGTGGCGCGCACCGGTGACCAGGCGCTCCAGGAAGACGACGCCGCTGCCGAAGGCGCGGGCGGCCTCGTCGCGGGTGCGCTCGTAGGCGTCGCGCAGCTCGTCGTCGTTGTTGATGACGCGGATGCCGCGCCCGCCGCCGCCGGCGGTGGCCTTCAGCATCAGCGGGTAGCCGATGTCGGCGGCCGCGGTCAGGGCCTCGTCGATGGAGTCGACGGCACCGCGGCTCCACGGTGCGACCGGCACACCGACTTCCTCGGCGATCAGCTTCGCGCCGATCTTGTCGCCCAGCTTGCGCATCGCGTCGGGCGACGGACCGACGAAGGTGACGCCGATCCGCTCACAGAGTTCGGCGAACACCGGGTCCTCGGCGACGAAGCCCCAGCCGACCCACGCCGCGTCGGCGCCGGTCTCCAGCAGGGCGCGCTCGAGCACCTTCATGTTGAGGTACGGGCGCGACGCGGCGGGACCGAGGTCGTAGGCGATGTCGGCTTCGCGCACGAAGGTGGCGGCGGCGTCGACATCGGTGTGCAGCGCGATGACCTCGATCGGCTGCCCGGTCTCGGCGGACAGGCCACGGACGGCGTGGATGAGGCGCATTGCGGCCTCGCCACGGTTGACGATGGCGATTCGGGAGAACATCACCGACTCCTTCGGTTCGTCGTGCCGAGGGTGTTTTCGGCACACGCGAGGTGGTTCAACAGATCGATAGTTGCGGACCGAAGCCATTACGCGCGAGTACGTTCACGCGCGCCGGGATCTCCTCGGCGCGACCCCGCGGCTCGCCGTGACCGGGAACGCGCTGGATGGAGCCTCTTTTCCGCTATCAGATCTTCCTACCGAAACGGCGCACAATTCGGTGCCGATCCGCGATCTCGAGGAAGGCGATTCGCCCGTTTCCGCTGAGACCGATGTCATAGTGCCGCGCAGAATCGCATCAGGCGACGAACAGGATCCAGCCGTAGACGAGCAGCCCGAACACCAGCACGCCGAGGTAGGCCCAGCCCAACCAGATCGCGACGTTCGCGAACGGCAGTCCGGCCTCCCGGGTGCGACGGATCTGGGCGCGCGCGCGGTAGCCGAGTACGAGACCGATCACGAAGGTGATGCCCAGCCCGGAGAGGACCAGGGCCCACACGGCCGTGCGATTGAGGCGTGGGCCGGACTGGGGAGCCACGTTGTCCTCCGGATCGTCCTCGAGTGCTGGGTTGTTTGCTGAGTAGGCCTGGGAGACCGGCGCGAAGACCGTGCGGTCGTCTGAGTCGGACGTCTCGCCGTCGAGCTCCGGGCGCGGACGAGACGGTTCCGGACGAGACGGGGGCGGTCCCGGACGGGCACCGAGCGCGTCCGGACGTGGTGCACCGGTGCGTTGCGAGGGATCACCTTGCGACGAATTACCTTGCGGCGCACCAGGAATGGGCGACTGGAGGGGGGCTCCGGGCGGCGGGTGGTGTCCGGCCGGGGGCCGGGCGCCAGGGGGCATCGGACGGGGATTGCCCTGCGGATCACCCGGAACCGGCCGCGGACGGGGCCCGGTCGTGTACGCGCCGGCCGGACGTGGGGGAGGACCCGGGTCACCGCCGGGGCGGGGACCGTTCGTGCCGGGCGGTTGCGGACGCGGACCGCCGTGCCCGCCGGGTCCGCCCGAGGGACGGGGACTGCCGGGAGGCGGACCGGGACGCTGGGCAGATGTGGGACCACCGGGCGTCGGGCCACCCGATGCGGGTGGGAAGGATCCGCTGGGCCCGGGACGGTTCGGTTCGGTCACGTCACGACCGCGGGGCGGGGAGGGTGCACTGATGGGTGCGCTCGGAACACGCTCCCAGGGGGCGGTGCCATGGGATCCGCCGGTGGGCACCGGGCCGGCGCCGCTCGGACCGGAACGGGTCGGTTCCGGGTCGCGAGGCCTCGCGTCGTCGGACATCGACCACAGCTCGCGTGCCCGCTCGGACGCGCCACCGGGGGAGGCGGGCGTGGTCGTAGAGCGCTCGTCGTCTGAGGTCACGTGTTTCAAATTACCCGTGGACGCCGCCGACGCCCGGATCGACCGTCGGCGGTGTCGTCACGAGGCCTGTGATTCCGTGCTCTCCACGAGGGCCTGACGGACCTCTTCGACGCGGGGAACAGTCGGGGAGACCGGCGGCGGATCCTGGCGCGTACGACGCAGGATGACCGCGCCGGCACCTGCGATGAGCGCCGCTGCGAGCACGGTCACCGCGACGACGAGGTAGTTCTTCGGCATGTCGACCAGAGTGCCAGCCGGACGGCCGCCGATGCCACCTCGGATCGTGTGACCCTGCGCGCGCCGACCACGTCTGCGGAATCGGATCCATGCATTTGAGAGCCATCTCCCGACCACCCGAAAGGCCACAAGTGGTTGGATGGTGGGGTGACCACTCAGAAAACCTCCGCAGTCATCCACACCAACCGCGGCGACATCAAGGTCGACCTGTTCCCGAACCATGCGCCGAAGACAGTCGAGAACTTCGTCGGCCTCGCCGACGGCAGCAAGGAGTACAGCAAGCCGAACGCGTCCGGCGGCAACTCCGGACCGTTCTACGACGGCTCGGTCTTCCACCGTGTGATCGCCGGCTTCATGATCCAGGGCGGTGACCCGACCGGCACCGGCATGGGCGGCCCCGGTTACCAGTTCGGTGACGAGTTCCATCCCGAGCTGCAGTTCGATCGTCCGTACCTGCTCGCCATGGCCAACGCCGGGCCGGGCACCAACGGCTCGCAGTTCTTCATCACCGTCGGCCCGACCCCGCACCTCAACCGTCGCCACAGCATCTTCGGCGAGGTCACCGACCCCGCGTCGCAGCAGGTCGTCGACGCCATCGCGACCACGTCGACCGATCGTCAGGATCGTCCGCTCGACGCCGTCGTCATCGAGAAGATCGAGGTCAACTGACCACTCCGGAACACACCGCCCCCCAGCGGGCGGTGTGCTACCGGCATCCCGACCGTCCCACCGGCCTGTCCTGCAGCCGGTGTGGGCGGCCGGCGTGTCCGGAGTGTCTTCGACCGGCGTCGGTCGGCCAGCATTGTCTCGAATGTCTTCGAGGTGACGGCATCCAGCAGACGCCGGCCTTCGGCGACCGCGGGATCCGGAGGATGGCCAGGACCCGGCTGTCCGAGGGCAAGCCCTACGTCACCTACACCCTGATCGGGATCAACATCCTGGTCTTCCTCCTGTGCGCGGTGCAGGGAGGCTTCGGCGACCCCGGGGCCGCCACGATCTTCAGTTCCGGAGATCTGCTCAAGAGCGACGTCGCCGCCGGCGAGTACTGGCGACTGCTGACGTCCGGCTTCCTGCATTTCAGCGTGATGCATGTGGCCGTCAACATGCTCTCGCTCTACATCCTGGGCCGTGACCTGGAGCTCGCGCTCGGCATGGCCCGCTACCTCGCGGTGTATCTGATCGCCCTGTTGGGCGGCAGCGCCGCCGTCATGCTCTTCGAGAACGACCGCGCCCTGACCGCGGGCGCCTCGGGCGCCATCTACGGCCTCATGGGCGCGATGCTGGTGATCATCCTCAAGGCGCGGGTCTCGCCGGTGCCGGTGCTGTTGATCATCGGGTTCAACGTGGTCCTGTCGTTCTCGCTGCCCGGGATCTCCGTCCTGGGGCACCTCGGCGGTCTCGCCTTCGGTTCCGCGGCCACCGCAGCCGTCGTGTATCTCCCGGGACTGGTCCTGCCCGAGGGGCGCCGGACCCCGCAGGCGACCGGCCGGGTCGGCTGGATCGCGCTCGGCGTGCTCTTCGTCGTCGCGCTCGGCCTGGGGATCGCCGGGGGCGTCACCTACGACGGGCTGACCTACATCCGCTGACGTTCACACGTCATCTGTCGTCGTCGACGTGGAATCCCGCAGCGCGGAGTTCGTCGACGACCGAGATGAGGTCGGTGCCGAGATCCCATCGGCTGAAGACCAGCAACCGGGTGTCGTCCCGGGGTCCGTCTCTCCCGGTTCCGTCATTCGGGCGGACGGGTTCGGCGTCGTCGTCGAGGACGTCGATCTCGAGCTGTCCCACCCGACGCCCGACGCGGCGCATCGACAACAGCCGGATGCGCTCGACGCGGTCGGGCGTGTAGCTGCGTCGCCCGGTCAGACCGCGGACGGTCAGCGTGGCCGGGTATCCGGCGGTGAGTTCGAGGCGCGGCCGGACGACCAGCGTGTAGACACCCAGGCCGACCAGCAGGATGCCGGCGATTCCCATGAGCACGGAGCCGCCCGGGTCGTTGGACACCAGAACCGCGCCGCCGAGCAGGATCACTCCTCCGAGGCAGCCCGCGACTCCCGCGCCGACGGGCGTCGACCATGCGTGTGTGGATGAGTCGCCAGAGTTATCCACAGGAGTTACTCACAGTGGGGAGAACTTACACACATGTTATTTCCACACTGTGGACAACTTACACACATGTGTTTCCGCAGTTCAGAGCGATTCGTCCGGCACATGAGCGGCAATGCGATCAGCGCCACCGCATGGTCATCAACAGGCCGGCCACCATGAGCGAGAACCCGATGAGGAAGTTCCAGGAGTTGAGCTGCGCCATCCAGTGGAGGACCTGACCCTCGCCGCCGTACGCGGTGGGGGTGGCGGCGAGGTAGTAGACGACGAGCCAGGCCAGCCCCAAGAGCATCAGGCCGAGCATCACGCTCACGTAGATGGTGCTCGAAGCGCCGGCCTTGACCTTGACCGGCGTCCTGCTCGCGGTGTTGATCGTGTAGTCGGTCTTCTTCCGGACTTTTGACTTCGGCATGACATCCTCTGTTGTGCTGTACCGCGGCAGCGGTCGTATGCGTGCCCTGGCGTCCCGAACGTCGTGGCGACGAGCGGTCCGGGGTCGGAAACACTCGACTTCTACGGTATCTCACCAGGTCGCTGACGGCGGTACCCGCTTTCGGCGGTAGCCTTTTGTCCGTGAGCCGCATCCTGGTCATCGACAACTACGACAGCTTCGTCTACAACCTGGTCCAATACCTGGGTCAGCTCGGTGTCGAGGCCGTCGTGTGGCGCAACGACGACCCGCGTCTGACCCCGTTCGACGCCGAACATCTGCGTGAGGCGGTCGCCGGATTCGACGGAGTGCTGCTGAGCCCGGGACCGGGCACCCCGCAGCGTGCCGGTGCGACGATGCCGATGGTCGAGGTGGCCGCTGCCGAGGAACTCCCCCTGCTGGGCGTGTGCTTGGGGCACCAGGCGATCGGCGCTGCCTTCGGCGGGACCGTCGACCGAGCTCCGGAACTGCTGCACGGAAAGACCTCGCTGGTCTTCCACGACGACAAGGGTGTGCTCGCCGGCCTGCCGGATCCGTTCACCGCCACCCGCTACCACTCGCTGACCGTCTTGCCCGAGACGATCCCCGACGAGCTCGTCGTCACCGGACGCACCGAGTCCGGCATCGTGATGGCGATGGCCCACCGCGAGCTGCCGATCCACGGGGTGCAATTCCACCCCGAGAGCGTTCTGACCCAGGGCGGGCACCGGATGCTCGCCAACTGGCTCGAGATCTGCGGAATCGAGGTCGACGAGGCACGTGTCGCGGCGCTCGAAGCGGAGATGGCCAGCGCGGTCGGCTGACGTGATCCGACCCTGCCGACCGGGCGTCCGTCAGTTCGGCAGCAGGCTGGCCTGACCGACGACGATGGTGATCGCGCCGTTCTTGCGCGCCTTCGATCCCACCGGGGGGTCCTGCCCGATGACCCGTCCGCTGTCGGGACTGTTCAGTGGCACGTTGCGCGTCTGACGCGTCAGCGTCGACCGTTCCCACCCGGCCTGCTCGAGGGATGCCTGGGCCTCGACGGGCGTCTTGCCCCGCAGGTTCGGCACGGTGAACAGGTTGCCACGGGACACCGAGAGCTGCACCGTGCTGCCCTGCTCGGCCGTCGAACCGGGCCCGGGATAGGTGGAGATGACCTCGCCCGCGGGCTGTTCCGAGTCGACCGCGATCACCTCGACCGTCATACCGAGCTCTTCGAGGACCGCGCGGGCGCGGTCCGCCGGCATGCCGACGACGTCGCGGACGGTGATCTCCTTGGGGCCGTTGCCCACGTTGAGGACCACCGCGCCGTTCACCGGCACCTCGGTGCCGATCTTCGGTGCGGTCGAGACGACCTTGTCCTTCATGTCGATCGTCGAGTCGACACGTTCGGTCCTGACGTTGGTGAACCCGAGCACCTTGAGGGCGTCCTGCGCCTCCGACGGGGTCTTCCCGACCAGGTCAGACGGTATCCGGTGCCGTTGTGGACCGGTCGAGATGTACAGCGCGACCTCGGATCCCTCGGCCGCCAGGACCCCTTCGCCCGGCGTCGACCTGGTGGCCAGTCCGGGCCCGACGTCGAGGCTGGGTTCCTCGAGGACCCGCACCTCGAAACCGGCGCGTTCGAGGGAGGACCGGGCGTCGTCGGAACTGAGTCCGGCGACTGCGGGCACGGTGACCTCGGGATCGGACCCCGAACTCCACGGGGACCAGAGGAACAGCGTTCCGACGAGCAGCACCACTGCGGCCATCGCGCCGGCCATCAGCCGGCGTGACCTTCGGCGTGGCGGCTCGTCGTCGGCGTCGACCCGGTATGCGTCGTCTCGTCGATGGTTGCCGCCGGCCCGCGCGGGGACGGCGCGCCGGGGCCCGGTCGTCTCCGACCGGGTGGGGCGTCGCGGCCCGGTGTCGATGAACTCGGTGCGCTCCTCGTCGGTGAGCAGCATCGGCGCCGACGGCTTGCCGCCGGCGAGCACCCGGATCAGGTCAGCGCGCAGATCCGCGGCCGACTGATACCGGTTCTCCTTGTTCTTGCTCATCGCCTTGAGCACGACGGAGTCGAGCTCACGCGGGATGTCGGGGCGCACGTGCGACGGCCACGGCGGGTCCTCGTGCACGTGCTGGTGGGCGACCGCGACGGGTGAGTCACCGGTGAACGGCGGTTCTCCGGTGAGCAATTCGAAGAGCACACAACCCATCGAGTAGATGTCGCTGCGCGGGTCGACCTTGATGCCGCGGGCCTGCTCCGGCGACAGGTACTGGGCGGTGCCCATCACCGCGGACGTCTGCGTCATGGTCGACGTCGAGTCGCTCATCGCGCGGGCGATGCCGAAGTCCATCACCTTCACCGCGCCGGACTTGTCGATCATCACGTTCGCCGGCTTCATGTCGCGGTGCACGATGCCGTTGCGGTGTGAGAAGTCCATCGCGGCCGCGACGTCGGCCATCCACGTCATCGCCTGCCGCGGTGCGATCGGACCGTTGGCGCGCAGCACGTCTCGCAGGGTGTCGCCGTCGACGTACTCCATCACGATGAACGGCAGCGGACCGTCCTCGGTCTCGGCCTCACCGGTGTCGAAGACCTGGACGATCGTCGGGTGATTCAGCTTCGCCGCGTTCTGGGCCTCCCGCCGGAACCGGAGGTAGAACGACGGATCACGCGCGAGGTCGGCGCGCAGCACCTTGATCGCCACGTCCCGGTGCAACACCAGATCCCGGGCATAGTGCACCTCGGACATGCCACCGAAACCCAGCGTTTCGCCGAGTTCGTAGCGGTCGGAGAGGTGGTGTGGTGTCGTCATCTGCCTCGGGGTCAGCCTCGGATCTCAGCTCGGTGTGGTGGTCGGACGTGATGTCAGCATGGCGCGGGGGTCTAGCACAGCGGGAACGGCACGCCGGGGAAGCACGGGGTACCGGTGGCGGCACCGGTGTCCGTCGTGTCCTCGGTGGTCGTCGGCGGAGCCGGTGTCGTCGTCTCCGTCGTCTGTTCGCTGGTGGTCGTCTCCTCCCGCGTGGTGGTGCGGGTCGGGCGCCGCGTGGTCGTGGTCTCTGTCGGTTCCTCGGTCGGGGCCACAGTGGTGGTCTGGGTGACTGTCGAGGAGGTGGACGGGGCCGGCGGTGCGGCATCGCTGCCACCGCTGCTGATCAGGTAGAAGCCGATCAGGCCGATCGCACCGACCAGCAGCGCGGCGGCCACACCGGCGAGGACCTTCTGGCCGGTCGTCCAGCTGTTGTCCGGTGGCGGCGCGACCGCCGTCCGGGACGTCGGACGCGGTGTGACTGGACGCGAAGCGGTGCCCGGCGACGTCGTGGCGCGTGTCGCGACGGCGGCCCCCAGCGCCGCGGCCCCGGCAGCACCCGCTGCCGCGCCGGCGACGGCACCCGGCCGCGGGGGCCGACGACCCGCGCGGACCGCGGCCACCGCGTCGGCGAACTCGCCGCCGTTGGCATAACGCTGACGCGGATCCTTGGCCATCGTGATCTCGATGAGCTCACGGACACCCGAGGGCAGGTTGGACGGCAGCGGCGGGGGTGATTCGCGGATGTGTTTCATCGCCACCGTGATGGCACCGTCGCCGAGGAACGGGCGCCGGCCGGTGAGGGCCTCGTAGCCGACGACGCCGAGCGAGTACACGTCGGACGCGGCCGTCGCCTCGTCGCCGACGGCCTGCTCGGGAGAGATGTACTGCGCGGTGCCCATGACCATCCCGGTCTTGGTGACCGGGGCGGAGTCGACGGCCTTGGCGATACCGAAGTCGGTGATCTTCACCTGGCCGGTGGGAGTGATCAGGATGTTGCCCGGCTTGACGTCGCGGTGCACCAGACCCTGACTGTGCGCGGCCTGCAGGGCCCGGCCGGTCTGTTCGAGCATGTCGAGCGTGTTGGTCAGCGACAGCCGGCCGAGACGCGAGATCACCGAGTTCAGCGGCTCACCGTCGACCAGTTCCATCACCAGATAGGCCAGGGGGTCGCCACCGTTGTAATCCGGCGTCTCGCCGTAATCGAAGACGTTGGCGATGCCCGGGTTGTTGAGTTTCGCGGTCGTCTGCGCCTCCGCGCGGAACCGCGCGATGAACTCCGGGTCGCTCGTGTACTCGGCCTTGAGGACCTTCACCGCGACACGACGGTTCAGGCGTGTGTCGAGGGCTTCCCACACCTGGCCCATGCCGCCCGTCGCGATCAGACGGATGAGCCGGTAACGATCACCGATGGTGGTGCCGTTCTGCAGGGTCATCGACTGCCACCTCCCACCAGTGAGTTGATCACTTCTCGTCCGATCGGTGCGGCGACGGTCCCGCCGACCGAGTCCGCACCGAATTGTCCATTCTCCACCACGACGGCCACGGCAATCTGTGCATTCGACGACGGTCCGAACGCGATGTACCAGGCGTACGGTGTCTCGGTGCTCGAACCGCTCTCGGCGGTGCCGGTCTTCGACGCGATGGACACCGGTCCGCCGGCGCCCGCGGTGGAGCGCTCGGACTCGATCATCATCGATGTCAGCTCGGCCGCCTGCTCCGGTGTGATCGGTTTGTTGGCGGTGTTCGGCGGTGTGGTCTGCAAGGTTCGCAGATCCGCCGATTGGAGCTTATCGACCAGGTACGGCTGCATACGCACCCCTCCGTTGGCGACGGTCGCCGCGATCATGGCGTTCTGCAGCGGCGTGAGCCGTACATCCCGCTGTCCGATGGATGCCTGTGCGAGAACGTCGAGAGACGGGATCTGACCCACGGTCGAGTCGGCGACGGGGATCGGGATGTCCGGGCCGGGTTGATCGAGGCCGAACAGGCTCGCGGTCTCGGTGAACTTGGGGATCGCGTCCGACATCTTCTCCGTCACCAGTTCGGCGAACGCGGTGTTGCACGAGTACTTGAACGCCGTCTCCAGCGACACGGTTCCGCCCGAGGACCCCGGGCAGGCCTGTCCGCCGTAGTTCGGCAGGGACACGTTGGTGCCCGGCAGCGGGAAACTCGGTGACGCGGTGAGGCGGATGCCCGGGGTGATGTTGTCGCGGAGCGCGGCCGCCGAGGTGACGACCTTGAAGGTCGACCCCGGCGGGTACAGCTGGCTTATCGCGCGATTGAGCATCGGCTGTGCGGTGTCGCCGGGACGGTTCCACGCCTCCCAGCTGCTCTCACGAACTTCCTGGTCGTGGCTGGCGAGTTTGTTGGGGTCGTAGCTCGGGGTCGAGACCATCGCCAGGATCTTGCCGGTGTTGGGCTGGAGCGCCACCACCGCGCCGCGGCACGGTCCGTCGCACGGCCCGTTGAGCATGGCGCGGTACGCGGCTTGCTGGACCTTCGGGTTGATCGTCGTGACGACGTTCCCGCCACGCGGGTCGCGGCCGGAGAACATGTCCATGAACCGCTGGCCGAAGAGCCGGTCGTCGGATCCGTTGAGGATGGAGTTCTCGTAGTGCTCGATCTGGCTCGCCAGGTACTGGAACGAGTAGTAGCCGGTAACCGGCGCGAATGCCTCGGCGCCTTCCCGCGGGTACTGACGCAGGAACTTGAGGCGGCTGTCGATGGGCACCGACAGGGCGATCACGGTGCCGTCGGCGGTGGTGATCAGGCCGCGCTGGCGCGAGTACTCGTCGAGCAGCACCCGGTTGTTGCGCGGGTCGGTCTTCAGGGCGTCGGCCTTGAACACCTGGACGTAGGTGGCGTTGGCGAGCAGCGCGACGATCATCACGATCACCGCGATCGACACGTTCCGGATCGGCTTGTTCATCGGCGCTTCACCACCTGGGTGGGCAGCGCGTCCACCGGCTTGGCCGCCGGACGTTTCTTGACCGGATCGGGTTCGCGGGCGGCGTTGGAGATCCGGATGAGCAGCGCGACGAGGATGTAGTTGGCCAGCAGCGACGATCCGCCGTAGGACAGGAACGGCGTCGTCAGGCCGGTCAGCGGGATGAGCTTGGTGACGCCACCGACCACGACGAAGATCTGCATGGCGATGGTGAACGCCAGGCCTGTCGCGAGAAGCTTGCCGAAGCTGTCCCGGACGGCGATGCCGGTGCGCAGGCCGCGATGGATGAACACCATGTAGAGCAGCAGGATCGCGGTGAGCCCGGCGAGCCCGAGCTCCTCACCGATGGTCGAGATGATGAAGTCGGTGTTGGCGAACGGCACGATGTTGGGTCGTCCGGAACCGAGGCCGGTGCCGAACAGACCGCCCGTGGCCAAGCCGAACAGGCTCTGACCGATCTGGTAGCCCGAGCCGTCGAAGTCCTCGAAGGGGTTGAGCCACACCGAGACACGCGTCTGCAGATGGGAGAAGATCGACCACGCCAGCACGGCGCCGATGGCGAACAGACCGATGCCGAGGACCAGCCATTCGACCCGGGACGTCGCCACGTAGAGCATCGTCAGGATGGTCGCGAAGATCAGCAGCGACGTGCCGAGGTCCTTCTGGACCACCATCACCGCGATGGCGATGGCCCAGGCGGCGATCAGTGGGCCGAGGTCGCGGGCGCGGGGGAGGTCGACGCCGAGGACGTGCGGGCCCGCGGTGATGAACAGGTCGCGCTTCGACACCAGGACCGCCGCGGCGAAGATGATGATCAGGATCTTCGAGAACTCGCTCGGCTGGATCGAGAAGAACGGCGTGATGATCCAGTTCTTGGAGCCGTTGATCTCCGAGAACGCGCTCGGCAGGATCGCCGGGATGATCAGGAAGATCAGTCCGCCGAGGCCGAGGGTGTAGGCGTACCGCGACAGGGTGCGGTGATCCCGGATGAGGATCAGCACCGCCGAGAACGCGATGATGCCCAGACCGGCCCACAGCAACTGCTGGTCGGCGTTGTTGGTCGACTCGGTCGGGTTGATCGACTCACCGGTGTTGCCGGACCCGAGGTCGAGGCGGTGGATCAGCACCAGACCCAGCCCGTTGAGCACGGCGACGACGGGGAGCAGGATCGGGTCCGCGTGCGGCGCATAGCGTCGTACGACCAGGTGGGCGATCCCGAACAGCGCCGTGTACGCGGCGACGTACTTGACGATGTCCCACGTCAGGTTCTGGCCCTGGGCGGCTTGGACGACGAGAAGGGCCACTGTCACGAGACCGATGGCGAACACCAGCAGGAGTAGCTCGGCGTTGCGGCCGGTACTCGTCGCGGGCTCGCGAGGCGGGGCATGCGGGGTGGGCGCGGCTTGAGTCATCTCACCTGCTGCCGGCAGCTGGTACCGGCGTCCTGTGGAGGTGCGGGCTTCTCGGTGGGTGCAGCGCCCGGTGCGGGCGGGGCCACCGACTCGGTGGCACCTCTCTGAGGGATGCCGGACGGGTTCGCGGAGGCACGGGGAGCGGGCGGTGCGCTCGAGGCCGGGGGCGGGATCGGCGTGGACGGCGGAGGCGGAGGAGTCGACGACGGAGCATTGTCGCAGCGGAAGGTGAGCTCCTTGGTCACCACGCCCTCGATCTCCTCGGCGCTGCGGTCGCGGATCATCACGTTCTTCACCGACTGGGCCGGTCCGGACACGAGATCGTCGACGTTGAGCGAGATCTTGCAGGTGTCGTCGTACGGGATGAAGGTGTAGGTGGGTTTCTCCTGGTCGAGATTCTCGACGCACACCCGTGTCACGGGTTCGCTCATCGACACGAAGAGGAAGTCGGCCGGCGAACCCTGATGGATCACGACGTCCCCGCCGGAGTCGGCGGCCACGTAGTAGTTTCTCTGCACGACCGCGCGGACGGCGAAGAATCCGGCGACCAGTGCGACTACGACCGCGACTGCGACACCGACGGCAAGCCACCGACGCCACGTGCTCTTGTGCTTCGGCGGCGCGTCGTCCTCGGTCAGGACCGTCGGGCGCTGCGGCTGGGCGGCCGGCGGACGCAGCGCGGCGGCGCGCCCGGCAGCGGTCGCGGGATCGGGGGTGTAGTGCTCCTCGTGGCCGCCGGCGGCTCCGCCGACGATCGGGCGAGAGTCGCCGTACTCGGTGTCGACGACGTCGGCGAGGACGACGGTCACGTTGTCCGGGCCGCCACCGCGCAGAGCGAGTTCGATCAAGCGGTCGGCGCACTCCTTCGGATCCGCGATCGAGCCGAGGGTTTCGGCGAGGGTCTCCTCGCTCACGACGTCGGACAGCCCGTCGCTGCAGAGCATGTACCGGTCGCCGGCGCGGGCCTCGCGCATGGTGAGTGTGGGTTCGACCTCGCTGCCGGTCAGCGCCCGCATGATCAGCGACCGTTGCGGGTGCGTGTGTGCCTGCTCGGCGGTGATCCGGCCTTCGTCGACGAGTGTCTGCACGAAGGTGTCGTCGCGGGTGATCTGGTTGAGTACACCGTCGCGGTACATGTAGCCGCGTGAATCGCCGATGTGGCACAGTCCGATTCGGCTGCCGGCGAAGAGGATGGCGGTGAGCGTGGTGCCCATGCCGTCGAGCTCGGGCGCCTCGTGGACCTGCGCGGCGATGGCCTCGTTGCCCGCGCGTGTGGCGCGGTCGAGCTGGCTCAGCAGATCGCCGCCGGGCTCGTCCTCGTCGAGTTCGGACAGGGCACGGATGACGAGCTGACTGGCGACCTCGCCGGCCGCGTGTCCGCCCATCCCGTCGGCGAGCGCGAGCAGGCGCGGACCGGCGTAGAAGGAGTCCTCGTTGTTGGACCGGACGAGACCGCGGTCGCTGCGCGCGATGTAACGCAACACAAGTGTCACGGGCGCAACTCGATCACGGTCTTGCCGATGCGGATCGGCGTGTTCAGCGGGACCTTCGCGGCAGTCGTCACCTTGGACCGGTCGAGATAGGTGCCGTTGGTGGAACCGAGGTCTTCGACATACCAGTCGTCACCCCGTCTGGAGAGACGTGCGTGACGTTCCGAGGCGTAGTCGTCGGTGAGGACGAGAGTCGAGTCGTCGGCGCGGCCGAGCAGCACCGGTTGCTGGCCGAGGCTGATGCGGGTGTTGGCCAAGGCGCCATGCGTGACGACGAGGTAGCGGGCCGCGCCTCGTACCCCACCGCTGCGTCGACGCTTGTCCGCGCCACCCGAGTAGCGCGGGATGCGCATGCCGCCGGCCGAGGCGATGTCGGCACGAAGAGTCCGGATCACGGCGAAGACGAACAACCACAGCAACAGCAGGAACCCGATACGGGTCAATTGCAGCACCAAGCCCTGCATCTCGTGTGTTCACCTCCAGCGCCGTCACATCTCGGTTCAGTCGTACTCGGCAAGCCGTACCGGGCGGGTGTCGATCTCGACTGCCGATCGCAACCGGCGGACCCCGTGTGCATCTTATGGGCAGTTCCGCCGAACCCGTTCATTCACATATGACAGTTCAGTATCAACCGCCCGCGCACAGTCGCCGGATCGCCTCGATCAGCGACGATCGCCGCCCGCGTTCCACGGGGCGTTCGTCGGCGGTTGCCGGGCCTACTGGAACCGGACGGTGATGTCGGAGTGACCCACGCGGATGCGGTCGCCGTCGGCGAGTTCCCAGGTGTTGACCTGCAGATCGTTGACGGTGGTGCCGTTGGTCGAGTTGAGGTCGGTGAGCATCGCGGTGGTGCCGTCCCAGCGGATCTCCACGTGGCGACGCGACACACCGGTGTCGGGCAGACGGAACTGCGCGTCCTGGCCGCGACCGATCACGTTGGAACCCTCGTGCAGCTGGAAGGTGCGGTTGCTGCCGTCCTCGAGGAGCAGGGTGATCGACGTCGGGGCGTAACCGGCGGCGGGACGTCCCGCGCCGTAACCCTGGTCGTAGCCGCCCTGGTAGTCGTAGGCGGCCGGCTGCTGTCCGTAGCCCTGCTGCGAATAGCCCTGCTGGCCGTAACCCTGGTCGTAGCCGGGCTGCTGTCCGTAGCCCTGCTGTTCGTATCCGGGCTGGCCGTAACCGGGCTGCTGTCCGTAGCCCTGCTGTTCGTAGCCGGCCGGTTGCTGGTAGCCCTGCTGCTCATAGCCCTGGCCGTAGCCGGGTTGCTGGCCGTAACCCTGCTGCTCGTAGCCGGGCTGCTGACCGTAGCCCTGCTGGCCGTAGCCGGGCTGCTGGCCGTAACCCTGCTGTTCGTAGCCGGCGGGCTGCTGACCGTAGCCTTGCTGGTCGTACCCCTGCTCGTAGCCGGGCTGCTGACCGTACTGCTCGTAGCCCTGCTGTCCGTACCCCTGCTGGTCGTAGCCCTGCTGCTCGTAGGCCTGCTGGTCGTAAGCGGGATCGGCGCCCCTGCGCTGGTCGTATCCGGGGTTCTGAGTCATCTTGGGGGCTCCTTGGTCGAGGGCGTCGGCGGGAAGGGCTTGTGCGGCCGGGCGAGGATTCGGGGCCGGGGGACCGGCCGGTGGGCGAGGGGCCTTCGGTGGTGGCGCGCCGTGTGGTTGCTCCGAACGCGGCGGCACCGGTCGGGGCCGTGCGTCCGGGTTCACCGTGCCGCGCGCACGGAAGATCCCGGTGTGTAGAGATGGCGATTGCTCGAACTCTACGACGACCTTGCCGTAGGTCTGCCACCCGTTGTCATGGATGAAGTGTTCCAAATGCTTCGAGAAAGTCTTGCGGTTCAGTTCGTATTCCGCCGCGATGTGCTCGTGATCGGTCGGACTCAACAGCAATGTGTAGCTGTTCGCCGCAAGGACCGTACCGTCGCCGAGGTTCTCCAGCGACTCCTCGGCTTCGCGCGCCAGGCCGTTCTCGATCTCCTGCGGGGCCACCTGACCACCGAAAACTCGCGCAAAGCCGTCGTCAACAGCACCTTCGAGCTTGCGTTCAATTCGTTGCAGGATCCCCACCGAGACCTCCTTCCGCGGCATTCGAGCGTGTCGCCGTGCATATGGCCTTGTTTGATGATAGCGACAAGACCGGACAACTGTGCCACCACGACAACTGGTTCACCGTGTGTAACACCTGCCCCAGGGGTATGGCCAGTCACCGGTGCCGCAGGTCACCGACGCTGCGAATGCCCGCGGAGACCCGGGTTTTGTAGTAGGGGCGCGGTGCTGTTATCGTCGTCCAGTCGCCGGACGAACCCAGTTCGACGGCATGCCCGCCGGAACTCCGGCGGCCACGGGCGAGTGGCGGAATGGCAGACGCGCTGGCTTCAGGTGCCAGTGTCCTTCGGGACGTGGGGGTTCAAGTCCCCCTTCGCCCACCACGAGCGGTTCAGCACAACTACACACACAAGGTCACGATGCAGACGGCGTCGTGACCTTGTGCTTTGTTGGTCAGTGGGTCAGCTGACGGTCGGACGATGCTTTTCCGGGACTTCTTCTCTTGTCGTCCCCTCGAGCCACCCAGACACCACATCAGAGATTAGTAGGGTTGGCCTGATTAGCGTCGAATCGCGTGGAGGCCCGTGCTGTGGCATTGAAGAAGTCTGATCTGTACTCATCCCTGTGGGCGAGCTGCGACCAGTTGCGCGGCAGCATGGACGCGAGCCAGTACAAGGACTACATCCTGACCCTGCTGTTCGTGAAGTACGTGTCCGACAAGGCCAAGGCCGATCCGGACAGCCTCATTGACGTACCTCATGGTGGGTCGTTCGACGATCTACTCAAGGCGAAGGGGTCGGTGGAGATCGGCGACCGGTTCAACAAGGTCATCGCCAAGCTGGCGACTGCCAATGAGCTGCGCAACGTCATCGATCTGGCGGACTTCAACGATGAGGAGAAGCTCGGAAAAGGCAAGGAGATGCAGGACCGGCTTTCCAAGCTGGTCGAGATCTTCAACGGCCTGGACTTTCGCGGTTCCCGGGCCGAGGGCGATGATCTACTAGGCGACGCCTACGAGTACTTGATGCGCCACTTCGCCACCGAATCGGGCAAGAGCAAAGGCCAGTTCTACACGCCCGCTGAGGTCTCCCGAATCCTTGCCAAGGTGGTCGGCATTGGACCGCACACAAAGAGGGGCAATACCGTCTTCGACCCCGCGTGCGGCTCCGGTTCGCTGCTGCTGAAAGCGGCCGCTGAGGCACCGCACGGCATGAGTATTTACGGCCAGGAGAAAGACTTCTCAACCTGGGCGCTGGCCAAGATGAACATGATCCTGCATGGCAACGAGATTGCCGAACTCGCGAAGGGTGACACGATCACCAGCCCAGCCTTCCTCAAAGGCAATCAACTCGAGCGCTTCGACTATGTGGTCATGAATCCGCCGTTCTCGGTGAAGTCGTGGAGCAACGGCTTGGAAAACGAGTATGGCCGGTTCGACTACGGCCGTCCGCCCGAGAAAAACGGCGACTTCGCCTTCCTGCTCCATGCGCTCGCATCCCTGAAAAGCACAGGCAAGGCCGCGATCATCATGCCCCACGGCGTACTCTTCCGCGGAAATGCCGAAGCTTCGATCCGGGAACGCCTGCTCCAGCAGGGATACATCAAGGGAATTATCGGACTCCCCGCAAACCTGTTCTACGGCACCGGAATACCGGCCTGCATCGTCGTACTTGACAAAGAGAACGCCAACGCCCGGACCGGTGTGTTCATGATCGATGCCTCCAAGGGCTTCATGAAAGACGGACCCAAGAACCGGCTGCGCAGCCAGGACATCCACAAGATCGTCGACACCTTCACCAACGAGCGAGAAATCGACCGCTACTCGCGCATGGTGCCGCTGCGAGAGATCGCCGACGCCAGGAACGACTACAACCTCAACATCCCCCGCTACATCGACTCTTCGGAGCCTGAAGACCTGCAGGACCTCGACGCCCACATCAACGGCGGCATCCCCAACCGCGACCTCGATGCCCTCAACGACTACTGGGATGCATTCCCGACGTTGCGCAAACACCTCTTCAAACGCAACCGGCCCGGCTACAGCGACCTCCGCATCGACGTCGGAGACGTACAACAGGCGATCCTCGACTCTGAGGAGTTCAAGGAGTTCGCAGAACGGGCCCAGGCCATCGCGACGGACTGGTTCACCTCACACCGTGCGCGGCTCAGCCACATCACTGCGAACACGAAACCGAACCACCTGATCACCGAGATCGGCGACGACCTCCTCCTCAGCTTCGCCGACGTGCCATTACTCGACGAGTACGACGTCTACGAACAACTCATGACCTACTGGCACGACGTCATGCATGACGACGTCTACCTCATCATGAGTGACGGCTGGCTCGACGCGGCCAAACCCCGCAAGACCATCGAAGACAAGGTCCGAAAACTCTCGGAGACACCCGATCTCGTCGTCGGCAAGGGACGAGGTGCCACCAAGTACAAGATGGACCTCGTCCCACCGGCACTGATCGTCGCTCGTTACTACGCTGCTGAGCAAGCTGAGCTCGACGAACTGAATGCGGCTGCCGGCGACGCGACACGAGCCGTCGAGGAGTACATCGAAGAGAACGGGACCGAAGACGGTCCGCTCGCCGAAGCCATGGACGACGGCAAGGTCACGAAGGCACTTGTAAGTGGGCGCCTGCGGACAGCTAAACGAGAAGGGGCAGACCCAGACGAAGCTGAATCCTTGCAGCAACTGCTCAAGCTCTACGACGCCGAGGCCGACGCGAAGAAGGCTGCCAAAGATGCGCAGGCTGAGCTGGACCAGGTGACACTGAGTATGTACGGAGATCTGACGACGAGCGATGTCAAGGCCCTTGTGCTCGATGCCAAGTGGCAGTCTGCTATCGCCCACCGCATAGATGGTCGGGTCGAAGCGCTTACGCTGAACCTGGTTGATCGAATCCTGCTGCTCGGGGAGCGATACGCGTCGACGATCGCTGATCTTGACAGTGAGTTGCAGAAGCTTGAGGACAGAGTCTCGCGCCATCTAGAAGCTATAGGAATCGTCTGATGAGGTGGCGAAAAACAAGTCTAGGAAGTGTTGCCGCGCTGCAGCGCGGCTTCGACTTGCCTGCGCGCAACCGTCGACCAGGACGTGTACCGGTTGTTAGCTCATCAGGCGTCAGTGGTTGGCATAACAAGGCAGTGGTTGCGGGACCGGGTGTTGTGACTGGGCGATACGGCACAATTGGAGAGGTCTTCTTCCAAAGCTCTGGATTCTGGCCTCTGAATACGACTCTATGGGTCTCTGACTTCCACGGCAATAGTCCTCGGTTCATTTATTATCTTCTTCAACGTGTGGACTATGACGCCCATAAGGGAAAAAGTGGTGTTCCCGGCGTCAACCGGAATGACTTGCACAATGAGAGTGTTCTGCTGCCAACTTCAACCGCTGAACAGTGCGCAATTGCGGATGCGCTCGACGACGCAAGTCAGATGATCTCCACACTCGAACGCCTCATCGCCAAGAAGCAGGCGATCAAGCAGGGCATGATGCAGCAACTCCTGACCGGCAGCACCCGCCTGCCGGGGTTCAATCAAGCGTGGGTACATGTCACGCTCGGTGAAATTGCAAGCTTCAGTAAGGGCTCGGGTTTGCCAAAATCCGCACTCACTTCGACCGGTTCCACGGAGTCTGTTCACTACGGCGAATTATTCACCTTCTACGGTGCGGAGATTACCGAAGTGAAAAGTCGTACAACGCCGAATGGGCGAGTGGTTCTCTCGGAAGCCCTGGATGTCCTGATGCCTACATCGGATGTGACACCTCGCGGCCTCGCGAAAGCGAGCGCGATCGGGGCTGCCGGGGTGGCACTGGGTGGGGACATCCTTGTCATAAGAGCCGACAGCGAGCGGGGGTATGGACCTTTCTTGGCGCGCGCAATTCGTCAGAACGCTGATCAGGTCCTTCAGCTCGTGCGTGGTTCGACCGTCTACCATCTGTACGCGGCGGACATGCGTAATTTCACAATTGCCCTTCCGGCTGTAAGTGAGCAGCAGGCTATCTCGAAAGTCTTGCGGGACGTAGAAATCGAGATTGAGGTACTCCACTCTCGGCTCGAAAAGGCTCGCGATATCAAGACTGGGATGATGCAGCAACTCCTGACTGGTCGTACACGCCTGCCGGTGGAGGAGGATGGATCGTGAGCGCTGGCAAAACGGTTCGGCTGTTCCTCGCTGACGGCACTCCTGGAGGATTGCTGACGGCAGAGATCATGAACTGGACCGGTCATGTTGTAGCGGCCCCGCGTTCAGACCTGGCCGCTCTGTTGAAGCGGCCCGACACTTCCCGCACAGGCATCTACATCTTGCTGGGTGACGATCCGGACAGCGTCGGCGGGCAGATGGCATACATCGGCGAAGGTGATGACGTTAGCAAACGCCTATACCACCACGCGCGCCCAGAAAACCAGAACGGCAAGGACTTCTGGGATCGGGCCATCGTGCTGACGAGTAAAGACGCGAACCTGACCAAGGCGCACGCCAGATACCTGGAGAGTCGGTTCATCACGCTCGCGCTGCAAGCCAATCGAGCGCGGCTCACCAACGGCACCTCGCCCGCGCCGATTGTGCTGCCCGAGGCGGATATGTCCGACATGGAGTACTTCGTCGACCAGAGCAAGATCGTGCTGCCGGTATTGGGAGTCAACATATTTCGATCCCCGAGAACAGCGGTGGCGTCGCCCCCAGATTCCCACGGTGGCCGCACTGATTCACCTGTGTTTGAGATGACGATGAAGAAGTTGGGTATCTCGGCGACCGCGCAAGAAGTCGATGGCGAGTTCACAGTGTTCGAAGGTTCCCATGCGCGTTCCGCGTGGATAGGGGCAGCGGGCCACAGTTACATTGGGCTGCGCACAAAGTTGGAGAAGGACGGAACACTCGTACTCTCATCGGATGGCGGCACGACGATCTTCAACCGCGACCACGCCTTCTCCAGCCCCAGCGCAGCGGCCGCTGTGGTCGCTGGCCGTCCTGCGAACGGCCGCCTCGACTGGAAGGTGCAGGGCACACGCACAACCTACGGAGAATGGGAGTCCGAGGGGCTCGAGGAGGCCATGAGCCAGGAGGCCAACCATGAGTGAGGTTGGTCAGAGGGAGCGCATCACGCAGAAACGTGTGGTGAATCTTCTCAACACGAATCTCGGGTACGACTACCTCGGCAATTGGGGTGCCAGAGTCGGCAACTCCAGTATCGACGAGGGTCTGCTGGTCGCAAGTCTCCGAGCCCGGGGCTACGAGAAGAACCTCATCGCTCGTGCACTAGACCGTCTCGGGAAGGCCGCAGCAGTCGGCGCCGGCCACGATCTCTATGAGGCGAACCGCGAGGTCTACGGCCTGCTTCGCTACGGGGTGAAGGTCAAGCCTGGCGTCGGGGAACAGTACGAAACTGTCTGGCTGATCGACTGGAATGATCGCGAAGCTAATCACTTCGCTGTCGCGGAAGAAGTGACGGTAAAGGGCGAACACACCAAGCGCCCCGACATCGTGATCTACGTTAACGGCATCGCCCTGGCCACCCTAGAACTCAAGCGGTCTAAAGTCGCTGTCTCCGAGGGTATTCGACAGACGATCGGCAACCAGTCACAAGATTTCATCCGGCCGTTCTTCTCCACCGTCCAGTTTGTGTTTGCTGGTAACGACGTCGAAGGCCTCCGCTACGGCCTGATCGACACACCCGAGAAGTACTGGCTCACCTGGAAAGAACCCTTCCGCCGCAAGGTAGGACCGCTCGATCGCGCCCTCCTCCAGATGTGCGAGAAGCACCGCTTTCTCGAACTCATTCACGACTTCATCGTCTTCGACTCAGGCGTGAAGAAGGGACCCCGACACAACCAGTACTTTGGCGTCAAAGCGGCGCAGGACCGTATTGCTCAGCGCGAGGGCGGCATCATCTGGCACACCCAGGGATCCGGCAAGAGCCTCACGATGGTGTGGCTTGCCAAGTGGATTCGGGAGAACCAGCCCAACGATCCACGCGTGCTGCTCATTACCGACCGCACCGAACTCGATGAGCAGATCGAGAAGGTGTTCAAGGGTGTCAACGAGGACATCTATCGCACCAGCAGCGGCGCCGACCTGATCGCCACACTCAACAAGTCGGAGCAATGGCTGATGTGCTCACTGGTGCACAAGTTCCGGGCCCCCGACTCCGACCGCGAGGACGAGGAGGCCACCGCCGAATTCATCCGGGAACTCAACGCGAAGATCCCGAAGAACTTCAAAGCGAAGGGCAACATCTTCGTCTTCGTCGACGAAGCCCACCGCACGCAGTCCGGCGCTATGCACGACGCCATGAAGCAGTTACTCCCCGAGGCGATGTTCATCGGTTTCACCGGCACCCCGCTGCTCAAGTCCGACAAAGCCACCAGCATCGAGACTTTCGGTTCGTTCATCCACACCTACAAGTTCAACGAGGCCGTGGCCGATGGTGTGGTCCTCGATCTGCGTTACGAAGCTCGCAACATCGACCAGCACCTGACGTCACCGGATCGGGTGGACCAGTGGTTCGAGGCCAAGACGCAGAACATGACCGACCTGTCGAAGGCCGAGCTGAAGAAACGCTGGATGACGATGCAGAAGATCGCCTCCGGCGAACCCCGATCGCGACAGATCGTCAACGACATCCTCCTCGACATGGAACTCAAACCGCGCCTCAAGACCTCACGGGGCAACGCCATGCTCGTCGGGGAAAGCATTTACCAGGCATGCCGACTCTACGAACTGTTCTGCAACGCTGGTTTCCAAGGCAAGTGCGCCATCGTCACCAGCTACGTCCCCAACACCAGTGACATCGCGAAAGAACGCTCGGGGGAGGGGAAGACCGAGAAGCTCCGGCAGTACGAGATCTACCGGCGCATGCTCGCCGACTACTTCAACGAACCCGCCGACAAAGCCATGAGCAAAGTCGAGCAGTTCGAACGCGAGGTCAAACGACAATTCGTCGACAACCCCGGCCAGATGAAACTGCTCATCGTCGTCGACAAGCTACTCACCGGGTTCGACGCCCCGTCGGCCACCTACCTCTACATCGACAAGAAGATGCAAAACCACGGCCTGTTCCAGGCGATCTGCCGCGTCAACAGACTCGACGGGGACGATAAGGACTACGGCTACATCGTCGACTACCGTGATCTGTTCAAATCACTGGAATCAGCTATCCACGACTACACTGCCGAAGCACTCGACGGCTACGAGAAGGACGACATCGAGGGACTCCTCACCGATCGCATCAAGAAGGCGCGCGAAGATCTCGACGAGGCACTCGAGCAGATCCGAGCACTCGTCGAACCCGTTAAGCCGCCCAAGGACACCTACGCGTACCAACAGTACTTCTGCGCCAAGGATGAAGGCGACACGAAGCAACTCAAGGACAACGAACCCAAGCGGGTCATGCTCTACAAAGCAGTGTCGGCGGTCACCAGCGCTTACGCGAACATCGCCAGCGACATGACCGAGGCTGGGTACACGAAATCCCAAGCAGCGCAGATCAAGACAGAAGTCGCCGACTACATCAGCATCCGCACCGAGGTCAAACTCGGTGCCGGCGAGAACGTCGACTTCAAACAATATGAAGCTGGAATGCGCTACCTCCTAGATACCTACATCCAGGCAGACACATCCAGGGTTGTCGCCACCTTTGAGGACAAAGGACTCATCGAACTCATCGTCGAACTCGGCCCCGATGTTCTCGGCCTCCTCCCAGCCGGCGTCAGAAGCAATCCGCAGGCTGTGTCGGAGACGATCGTCAACAACGTGCGCAAGATCCTCACCGACGAACGCATGATGAACCCCAAGTACTACGACCACGTCAGTGACCTCCTCACCGCACTCATCGAACGGCGGCGGAAAGAAGCGATCGACTATGAGAACTACCTCGCCGAACTCATCGAACTCGCACGCAAGGCACGACCCGAGCGCGAGAGTCCGATCCACACGGGACTACGGGCGCTGATCGACAACCTCGGCGACGAGCCTCTCGCCAAACGAATCGACATCGTCATCCGTGAGGTCAAACCGCACCACTGGATCGACAGCAAACTCAAGCAGCGACTTGTACGGAACGCGATCAGAGCCGAACTGCCAGCCGACTTCGGCGACGATGAATTCGACGAACTCATGGCAGTGGTGAAGGCTCACGATGAGTACCACTGACCATTCGCCAGACCCCACCGCCTCGACTGGGTACCTCACCGTCCGCGACATTGAGGTCGACGTCGAGTTCAAAGACGTCAAGAATCTGCACATCGCAGTCGAACCACCGCTCGGACGGGTCCGTGTGGCCGCGCCTCCAACTCTTACCGAGGACCAGGTCAGACTGGCTGTTCTGCAACGGTACGCATGGATTCGTACGCAGCGAGATCAACTCCGGAACGCACCCCGTCAGTCTGAGCGGGAAATGACAACCGGTGAATCGCACTACGTGTGGGGACGCCGGCTGCGCCTCGCCTTGATCGAGCGCCCTGGCCGGCCGCACTTCGAAGTCAGCGGCGGTCGGTTGTTGCTCTACACCCACGGCGAGATGTCACCGGAGCGGCATCGCCAGCTACTTGACCAGTGGTACCGGCAGCAACTTCGGCATGCGCTGCCCCCTCTCATCGAAACGTGGGAACAGCGACTAGGACTTTCTGTCCCCAAATGGAGTGTGCGAAAGATGAAGACCAAATGGGGCTCCTGCAATCGAGAAACGCGCCACATATGGTTCAATGTCGAGCTGGCCAAGAAGCAACCAGAATGCCTGGAGTACATCGTCGTTCATGAGATGACCCACTATCTGGAACGAGGGCACGGACAGCGATTCGTTGCTCTCATGGACGTGGAACTGCCTGACTGGCGCAACCGGCGAAGCCAGCTGAACGAGGCGCCACTGGCGGACGAGGAATGGAGACCGAAGTCATGACCGGCCTTCTTGTTTCGGGCCGGTGGTGTCGCGGTTCCCGCTCACTGCTCTCCGACGACACGTAGCACCTGCGACCGCTTCACGGCGTCGAGCGACAGCGTGCGGTAACCCTGCTCGTCGAAGAGCACGGTCACTCGATCCGGTTCGACGCGGACCACCTCGCCCTCTCCCCAGTCTTCGTGCCGCACACGGTGATTGAGTGGGAACGGTACGTCGGCGTCGAGGATCGCCGAGGGTGGGGCCGCTCCCGTCAGGCAGTTGTCGCAGTTGCCGCAGGCACCCACACGGTGTTCGCCGAAGTAGCCGAGCAGGAAGCGGCGTCGGCAGTCGGCGGTCTCGGCGTAGCCGCGCATCATCTCCACGCGGGACGTGTCCATCCGGGCCCCGACGTCGGCGGCGTGCACCGCTCCGGCGACCGCGTCATCCGCCGTCGTCTGACCGACTCGGTATCCGTCGGGTCCGGACAGCACCGCGCCGGCCTGCTCGAGAAGGTTCAGCGAGTTGATCAGGGTGCGTGTCCGGAGGTCGAGTCGCCGACCCAGGTCACGCAGCGGGATCGGCTCACCCTGCGGGGGCAGCGCCGCGAACACGCGGCGGAGTACGTTCTCCACGGGATGCCGACCGGCGAAGAACCGACGCAGGGCCAGATCCTCGGGCCGATAGAACAGTAGGGCCAGGGCCGGGTCGCCGTCGCGGCCCGCACGACCGATCTCCTGGTAGTAGTCGTCCAGCGAATCGGGCACCGACTCGTGGACGACGAACCGGATGTCGTGTTTGTCGATGCCCATCCCGAACGCCGACGTCGCCACCACCACGTCGACCTCGCCGGCACGGAAGTCGCCATGCACCTGCGACCGGTCGACCGCGCGCAGGCCCCCGTGGTATCCGGCAGCGCGGATCCCGCGCCCCCGCAATGCCGACGCGTACTCGATCGCCGCCCGGTGAGTGGAGACGTAGACCAGGCCGCATCCGTCGAGTTCGCTGACACGAGCGATCAGTGCGCGCCGCTTGTCCGTGGCGTGGGCGGCGCGTCGTACCTCGAGCCGGATGTTCGGACGGTCGAAGCCGGTCGCGACTACGACCGGTTCCCGCATGCGCAGTTCGGTGATGATCTCGTCGCGGACCGGTGGCGACGCGGTTGCGGTCAGGGCCAGGACCGGTGGCCGAGGCGACCACGGCGACGCCGCCAGGCCGGCGATCGTCGCACCCAGACGCAGATAATCGGGGCGGAAGTCGTGGCCCCACGCGGCGATGCAGTGTGCCTCGTCGACCACGACCAGCGAGACGCCCGCGTCGCGGAGACGGTCGACCACCTCGGTCTTCGCCAGCTGTTCGGGTGCGACGAACACGTACTCGGCGCCCCCGGCGGTCACGAGGTCCCACGCACGGGTCAGTGCCCGCGGACCGAGCGCGGAGTTGAGGGCGACGGCGATCGGTGCGTCGTCGGCGGCGGAGATCCCGGCCACCTGGTCGTGCTGCAGTGCGATCAACGGGGAGATGACGAGGGTGATCCCGTCGAGCATGGCGCCGACCACCTGGTAGATCGCCGACTTCCCGTATCCGGTGCGCATCGCCGCAAGCACGTCGCGGCCGTCGAGGAGCGGCTCCATCGCCTCGATCAGCCCGGGTCGCGGCATGGTCCAGCCGAAGTCCTCGCGGGCGATCCGCCTCAGCTCCGCACGACGGCGTTCGTCGATCGATTCGGTCATCCTCGCTGTTTCTCCTTCCAGACGAACCACGGGAAGACCACGACGTGCCATCGTGGAGAGAGGGGGCGTCGCCCGGAATGCCGTGAACGCGGGATCCGTTGAGTATCCGGTACAGGGCGCGGAGGCGTCCCGGAGATGAGGTTTGACGATGACCGCCGGTGTTCATCGAGGACAGCACGAGCCTGCCGACGTGCTGCTTCCTGTGCACGATCCGTTCTACGACGAGCCGGCCGATGTGGCCACCCTGGCCCCGGGAGACATCATCCGGTGCCGGCAGGTCGAGCTCAAGGACTACTGGGCCTCCCAGCACCGCACCGATGCCTGGCAACTGCTGTATCGGTCGACGGACCTCCGTGGCGTCGCCGGGGTGGCTGCTACCACGGTCGTGCTGCCGCGGCGACGAGCCGGCGAGGCAAAATTCCAGCTGCTGTCGTTCCAGTGCGCGATCGATGCCGTCACCTCGCAGAGTTTCCCGTCGTACGCGCTGCGAAAGGGTGCCCGGGCGGGGCACGCCATCGCACCCTTCGAATTCCTCGTGGTGCGTCGCGCGCTCGCGAAGGGCTGGGCGGTTTCCATCCCCGACCACGAGGGCATGCTCGGCGCCTGGGGTGCTCCACGAGAGCCCGGATATCGCACCCTCGACGGCATCCGCGCAGCGCTGGCCTTCACCCATCATGAACTCTCACACGACACCCCGGTCGGCTTGTGGGGTTACTCCGGTGGCGGTATGGCGACGTCATGGGCTGCGGAGATGGCGCCGGAGTACGCGCCGGAACTCCGGCTGGTCGGCGCCGTCCTCGGATCACCGGTCGGTGACATGGCCTCGGCGCTACTGCGACTCAACGGGAGCCTGCATGCCGGTCTGCCCGTCATGGTGATCGCCGGTCTGCGCCGGGTGTATCCACAGCTCGACCAGGTGATCCTGCAGCACGCGACCCCGTCCGGGCGTCGGCATCTCGACGAGATCGCCCAGATGCCGACGCTGCACGCGGTGCGCCGGTTCCGCAACCACGACATCGACCGATACCTCGACATCCCGCTCGCCGACGTCCTGGCTCAGCGCGAGATCGTCGAGATGATGAGCGACGTGCAGCTCGGCACCCATCGCCCCGACATCCCGTTGCTCGTCGTGCAGGCGGTGCGCGATCCGATCATCGCTGTCGCCGACGTCGACCGGCAGGTCGCCCTCTACCGCGAGCAGGGGGTGCCCGTCACATATGTCCGGGATCAGCTCAGCGAGCACATCTCGCTGCTGCCGCTGTCCGGCCCGATGGCCGTGTCCTGGCTCGCGAATCGGCTCGCCGGCCGTCCGGCGACCGATCGCACGGTGACGACGCTCGCCGGACAGCCGTCGCCCGCATGGGCGCTGCGACAGGTGACCCGACGGCTGCGCGGCTCGGTGGCCGAGCGGCGTGGCGACACCGTCGCGTCCACTGGGGGAATCGACCCCACCACGGACGTGACGGTGCCGGTCCCGCCGTCGGAACAGACCGCGTGATCACTCGCTGAAGCTCGGCGGGGCAGGATCTGGTACGCGGATGTCCGGTGTCACCGGCGCGCGACCCACACGGAGTCGCCCGTTTGGTGATGTTTGCCGTTTTCTGCACAGTTTTTCTCCTGTTGTTCACCTACTGGCCGGCTGCCGGCCGCCTGCCTGGTTGTCCGGGGCCCCTATGGTCATGCGGTCCGAAGGTGGCCCCGGAAGTGCTGGGGCACAAAGAGAAAGCGAACTCGATGAAGTTCAACAAAGTCCTTGCCACGGCGGCAATGGTCATCGCGTCCATGGGTGTGGCTACCGGTACCGCCTACGCCGACACCGCAGGCCCGGTCAGTACCCAATGGAACGTGGCTCGGCACGACTCGAGCGTCGTCGTCTCCACCGACACCGGTTCATTCGTCAAGTCCGGTAATCAGCTCGTCCTTCGCGACCGCAACGGACACAACGTGGAATCGATCCCGCTGACCCTGGCCGTCGACGACTTCACCCATCCCGTGAATGCCTACGTGCACGGCCGGTCGGCCACGCTGACGGTGAACACCTCGCCGCTGGCCGCCCGGCTCCAGCCGGTTCGTCACAATGTCGACCTGCAGGCCGCCGTCGCCGGCGTGAAGGACAACATCGGCCTGACCGCGAGTGTGGGAGGCTTCCTCGGCGCGGCGACGGGCCTGGTCGGTGGCTGTCTGCTCGGCGCCGTGGCTGCGGGTGTTGTTTCCGCGCCGGTGGCCCTGCTCTTCGGAGCCGGCCCCCTCGCCGGTTGCATCGGCGGCGCGATCCTGCTGGGTTCGGCTGCCTCGCTGGGCGGAACCGCTGTCGGCGGACTCGGATCGGCCATCGCCAACGCCCAGCCCTTCATCCAGTTGCTCAACGCTCCGCCGAAGAAGAAGTAGCTTCTCCAGACCGCTTGACCTCTCACATCGAGGACCCCGTTCCGCAATCGCGGAGCGGGGTCCTCGACGTCATTCAGACTCGCGGGTCGTCGTTCACGCAGACGTGCCGAGCACGCGCGCGGCGAAGCCGGAGAGGCGTGTTCGCAGCGACTCGATTCGCTGCTGCCGGACGGCTTCCGGGTCATGGCCGCCCAACATCGGCGGCGGCTTCATCCGGACGTTCTTCGAGCACTCGAAGTTCGAGCAGATCAAGGTGCCGATGGTGTCGCCCTTGCGTCCGGCGGCACCGGCGAGCTTGGCGCTGAAAAAGGCGACGTCGTTGGGCAGGAGGACGTCCTCGCAGAACGAACACAGCGGGCGTTTGCGCGGCTGGCGTCCGCCCAGCCGGAGCATGACGCCGACCGGCTCGACGTCGGTCGGGATGACGACGTAGCCGACCACCGGCTGCTTCGGATCTCGCCAGCCGACGAAATCCGTCCGCTCCCAATTCGTTTCCGTGAAATCGGGCGGCAGGATGAGTGATTTGCGTTCGCGGACGGTCGCATTGACGAGGGAAGAGCGGATCTCGGACTCGGTCAGAGCATGCATGAAGGAAAAACACCTCGGGTGTCGTGAAGGGAATGAGGGCACGCGTCGACGGGCGCGGTCCGCGGATGCGGTACTCGCGCCGGTCGGGGCAGGTCACTCAACCGTCGGCGCGCACGACGCCGACGACCTCCTCACGCCCAGCGGGCGACGACACGAACGGATGCATGAACCAGATGCTCGCGTCCCGATGCAACTCTGTCAACGGAAATAACCACGATCGAGGAACCACTCTGCCGGCGGAGCCTTGCCGGCGGCGATTGGCACATGCCGAAAGCGGGTATCCGATCGTGGTGATCCCCACCACGGGCGTGCGGCCACCGGACGATCGTGTCGAGCCGACCGCGTCGGCACGCGGACAGAGGTGAGCAGCATGCTCCACATCGGTACCTCCGGCTGGCAGTACAAGGACTGGCGCGGCGCGTTCTATCCCGAGAAGCTCCCGCAGCGGCTGTGGCTGAACTACTACGCGGAACGGTTCACCACGGCGGAGGTGAACAACACCTTCTACCGGTTGCCCGAGAAGACGGCGTTCGAGCACTGGGCGGACGCGGTTCCCGCAGACTTCCGGATGGCGGCGAAGATGAGCCGCTATCTCACGCATGTGAAGCGGCTGAAAGAGCCGGCCGAACCGGTCGAACGCTTCCTCGACCGTGCCGCCGGCCTCGGGACGAAGCTGGGACCTGTGCTGTTGCAGCTCCCGCCCAACCTCCGGGCACAGCCCGACGCCCTCGACGACACCCTGAAGCTCTTCCCGGACAGTGTCCAGATCGCCGTGGAGCCGCGTCACGAGTCCTGGTGGACCGACGAGGTCCGTGAGGTCCTCGAACGGCACAACGCCGCGCTGTGCTGGGCCGATCGCCGTAGTCGGATCCTCACCCCGCTGTGGCGGACCGCCGACTTCGGATACCTGCGCATGCATGACGGCACCGCCACACGGCCGATGAGCTACGGCGTCCGCGCCATCGATACCTGGCTGCGCCGTTTGCGCGACAGCTTCGACGCTGAGTGCGACGTCTACGTGTACTTCAACAACGACCCCGGCTGCGCCGCGATCGACAATGCGCGCACCATGATTCGGCGCGCACAGACCCTGGGGATGCCTGTGAGGACGGTCGCACCGCGGTAGCCGAGTGATAGAGAACACGTCACATAAATTGGTATCGGTGATGCCAATTTATGTTTCACTTGCCGCATGCAGCTGACACGCTTCACCGACATCGGCCTCCGGGTCGTGATGCGACTCGCCGTCGCCGGTGAACAGTCTTCGGCTGCAACATCTCTCACCACAAAGGATCTCGCGGCGGAGCTCGCCGTCCCGTACACGCATGTCGCCAAAGTCGTCGGCAGGCTGTCGGAGATGGGTGTCGTCCATGCGCGCCGTGGCCGGGCCGGGGGTCTGACGATCACCGACCTCGGTCGCGAAGCACGCGTGGGCTGGCTCGCGCGATCCCTCGAAGGTGACGGGGAGGTCGTCGATTGCGAAGGCCCGCAGCCGTGCCCGCTGCGCCGCGGGTGCCATCTCCGGGGTGCGCTCGCCCGGGCGGCCGCCGCGTTCTACGACAGCCTCGATTCCGAAACCGTCGCCGATCTCGCCGGCGAGCCGACCACCGCGGTGCTGCTGTCGTTGTCGACGCGGCCGCCCAACGGTGACAACGACTTCCGGCCGGAGGCCGGAGACTCTCACCCAGTGAGCAAGTGAACAGAGGAGTTCTCATGCTGTCCGACACCCAACGCGCCACTCTCGCAGCGACCCTGCCCGCAGTCGAGGGAGCTCTCACCGAGATCACCCCGCGGTTCTATCGCGGACTGTTCGACGCACATCCGAACCTGCTGGACAACCTGTTCAACCGCACCCACCAGAAGAGCGGTGAACAGCCGCAGGCTCTCGCCGGTTCGGTCGCCGCCTTCGCGCGTCTCCAGCTCGAACCCGATGTTCGACGCCAGCGGTTCATCCTGGACCGGATCGCGCACAAGCACGCCTCGCTGGGTGTCACCGCCGATCAGTACAAGGTCGTCCACCAGCATCTGTTCGCGGCCATCGTCGAGGTCCTCGGCGATGCCGTCACGCCGGAGGTGGCCGACGCGTGGGACCAGTTGTACTGGGACATGGCCGATCTGCTCATCGCCTCCGAATCCGACCTGTATGCCGCTGCGGGTGTCGAGCCCGGCCAGGTGTGGCGCGAGGTCCGGGTCACCGACCGCGTCCAGGTCTCGCCCGACACGATCGCTCTCACGGTCGCCGCTGTCGACGGCGGTCTCCCGGGATTCCGTCCCGGGCAGTACATCTCGGTGCAGGTCCCGCTGAGTGACGGCGCCCAGCAGATCCGCCAGTACAGCCTGACGGGGTCTCCCGTCGACGCCCAGTGGCGCTTCAGTGTCAAACTCGCCGGCGAGGTCTCGGCCCACCTGCACGAGAACGTCTTCGAAGGCGACATCCTGCGGGTCAGCACTCCCTTCGGCGATCTCGTCCTGCCCGACGACGACGCCCCGCTGCTGCTGGCCTCGGCCGGCATCGGCTGCACGCCGGTGATCGGCCTGCTGACCGCACTGGCCGAGAAGGGCGACGCGCGCCCGGTGACGGTCCTGCACGCCGACCGGTCCCGCGACCGCCAACCGCACCGCGGAATGCTTGCCGCGCTGGTGGACTCGCTGCCGACCGGGCGACTCATCCAGTGGTACGAGAACACCTCGCCGCACATCGTCTCCGACTCGGTCCGGGTCGGCCAGATGTCGCTGGACAACGTCACCGTCGACCGCGATTCACATGTCATGCTCTGTGGACCCACCGGGTTCCTGTCGTCGATGCGTCAGGAGTTCCTCGGCCGCGACATCGCGGAGAGTCGGATCCACTACGAGACCTTCGGTCCGGAACTCCTGCGATCGGGTGCCCGATGAGCACCGCCGCGGCGGTGGTCACCGCGCTCACCTTCGTGTGGCTCGGCATGGTCGTCGCGATCTCTTTCCTGGAGGCGCCGCTGAAGTTCCGGGCGCCCGGCGTGACCCTGCCCATCGGTCTCGGGATCGGCCGACTGGTCTTCCGTGCTCTCAACGCCGCGGAGCTCGTCTGGGCGGTCGCCATCCTGGTCGCCGTCGTACTCGGTTCCTGGCCGGGGGCGGCCATACCGACTGCCACCGGGGTTGCGGTCGCCGCGTTGGTCGTCCAGCTCATCGCGGTCCGGCCGGCCCTCACCAAGCGGTCCGACGCCGTGCTGGCCGGACACGACGGCCCGCGTAGCTCAGCGCATCTCGTCTATGTCGGCGTCGAGGTCATCAAGGTGGCCGCGCTGGTCTGGCTCGGCACGGCGGTACTCGTCGGCGCGACCTGACGAGCTGACCCGAGCAACCCGTCGCTCATCGGTGACCTCAGTTGTCACCGATGAGCGACGCGGCCAATTCCTCTGCTTGCGTGCGGATCTCGGGTATGGCGGTGGACTCCCAGAGTTCACCGCGGCGCAGCGATCCCAGTGTCCAGATCGGGCCCGGACGGCCGGCGGCGTCGAGGACACGACCGTCGTCGGTGACCAGACCCAGACCGAGCGGGTCGGTCGTCGCCAGTCCGGCGTCGAACATCGAGTCGAGGACGGGATTGCCGAGTCGCCGCAGATCCGTCTGCGGGCCGGTGCAGTTCACGATCCAGGCATAGGTGCGCTCGTCCTCGCCGGTCGCGACGACCAGACCGCCCGGGACCGCGTCGACTCGGGTGATCCGCCCCGAGCGCACGACGAGACGACCCGTCCGTCGGGCCTCGTCGATCAGCGCACCGCTCGACGGCGGCATCCGATGACGACGCACACCCCAGTCCCCGGCGAGGTCGCGGACGAAGGTGCGGCGGTCCGTCTCGTCGAGCCGCCTCCACAATTCGGCGATCCGGTAGCGCACACCGTCGACGCCGGGTCGCCAGTTCCCAAGCAGGCGTTCGATTCTCGCTACATGGGTGGCGACCGCGGCCCGGATCTCGTCCAGGCTGTCGCCCCACGTCGAGGTGTCGGGGACGACCTCGCCGAGGTACGTGTCGGCATGACGTCGAGGCAATCGACCCCCGCGCGAGATGGCTTCCACGCGTCGGTCGTCGCCGGACTTCAGCAGGCTGATCGCCACGTCGACCATGGTGAGACCGGTACCGACCACCAGGACGTCCCCGTCGTCGGCCAGCACCGGTTCGAGGGCGTCGGGCAGCCACGGGTCGGCGATGTATCGAGGTTGTTCACTCAGGTCGCACGGCGCCCAGTCGTTGCCCACGCCGGGAAGTCCGGTCGCGAGCACCAGGCGGTCCCCGTCGAAGACTGTCCCGCCCGCCGTCTCCACGCGAACGCCGTCACCCACCGCGGTGACGATGGTGGCGTCGTCGCGCAGGTGCCGGACACTCAGCCGGTCTCCGGCGCGTTCGCAGGCCTCCGCCAGCCGGGATCGGAGGTAGCGGGCCCACTGCGCCCGCGGGGCGAAGAAGTAGTGCGCCTGTTCGCCGACGACCAGTCCCTCCGACCGGCACCAGTCCACGAAGTCGAACCGCTCGTCCGGGTCCACCGACATCCCCGATGCGGGGACGTTCAGGAGGTGGGCAGGATCCGTCGTGCCGAAGGCCGGCCCGGCGACCTGGTCGACCGCGTCGATGACCACGACCTCGAGTGTGTCTGTCCGTTCGTCCGCGGCCAGCAGTCGAGCCAGGTGGAACACGACGAGCGAGCCGGCGGCGCCGGCCCCGACCACGATGACGCGCATCACCCGGCACCTGCGCCGACGAAGCCGGAACAGACGGATCCGGCTCGTGGACGGGGACGCATTTCTGGCACCGGTACTTCTTACAGCAGACCGGTCCCGCTCGGTTGGACGAGGCGCAGCGGCAGTGTCGGCAGTCACTGGATGCGGGCCGGTGACCCCACCGCCCGAGGCAGCGCGGCCACCGTCGTCGCTCGTCCTGCTGTCGCCGCCGTCGTTGTACTTGATGCCCTTCTCGTACTACGTAAGTCCCTTTTCTGGGTTCGCGCCGCCATGTTGACTCCAGGGGAGGCTTGGTTGTGAGTGGGCCGGGCACCGTAGTCAGAACTCCCGGTTTGGAGGCGAGCCATGTTGCGGTTCTTGTCTCGCGAGTTGCACACCTGGCGGGTCATGCATGTGTCATCGAACGAGCTGGTGCGTTCGGCCGACCGTCTCGAAAGCGTGCTGCTGGCCGTCGTCTCGTTGATGGGTCTGCTGGGAGTGTTGGTCGCACTGACCATGGGTAGTGACGCCTACGCCCGAAACAAGGTTGTCGTTGAGAACCAGCCTCCACGGCATGAGGTGACCGCGAAAGTGGTCGGCACTCCGAAGCAGGACAACGACACATCATTCGTCGTGTGGTCAGAACGCGACGGTCGCCAGATCACGGCAGCAGTTGGGCGTGAGCGACAAGACCGTGTCGGTGGAACACGAGAGATCTGGCTGGCTCCGGACGGTGAGGTGGTCGACCGGCCCGCCACTACTGCAGACGCCATGTTGCACGCCATCGCGACTGGCGGAAGAGCTGTCATCGTCACAGCGTTGGGATGGTGGCTGCTGACCAGGTCGCGCAAGACGGCGAACTCAGAGCCGGACCGAGCCTAGAACGCGCGTTGACCGGTCGCCCGAGAGGTCTTTGTCTCACCGTTCTGTCGACGGGGTGCGGATGACCACGCCTGCGAGTCGTCGAGACCGACTTGCGCCGGCAGCGGCGGTAGCTGGGTCCCGAACACTTCGTGGGTGAATTTGCTCAAGGCACGGCACTCGTCGGCCCACGCCATGCGACCGGCCGGTGTCGCCTCGTAGGTGCGACGATTTCGGCATCTCCGCATTGTGTCGTGCCGCTCGATCAGGCCCCGTCTGACGATGTCGTCGAGCGCCAGGCGTAGATCGCTTGGCTGCACGCGGTAACCGCGGCGACGCAGTTCCTCCAGGAGCCGATGCTCGGAGACGTCCGACTGCAATGTGATTCCCAAGATGTGCACACGAATTGCGGCGTGTTCGATCGTTGTCATCACTCTTCCATGCCACCCCTTCGTGCAGCTGATGCCTAGAGTCGGTCGGACCGCGACGAAGTGACAAAGGTAGTCCACGTCGAATCGTCCCAGGGACGACTGTCGACGAGGTCCTGCAGAGACTGCGCAGCCCGAGCTCGGGTCTGTCGGTAGGCGTCGATGTGTGGATGATCTGGTAGTTTGGGACAAACCCACTGAGATCGGAACATGTTGTGACAGAGGCGAATAAGTCCGGCAAGCGTCCCGCGTACGAGGTCGTCGCCGACGCGCTGCGTGTACGGATCCTCGCCGGCGAACTGACCCCGGGCACCCGTCTCCCACCGGACACCGAACTCCGGGCCGAGTTCGGCGTGGGGCAGAGCACCGTACGCGAGGCCATCCGGACGCTCGCGAGCGAGAACCTGGTCCACACCACGCGCGGGGTCACCGGCGGGACGTTCGTCGCCACCCCCGACATCGGCCAGCTCAGCGCCCATCTCGAAGCCGGGGTCACCCTGCTCGCCGCCGCCGAGGGGGTGACCGTCGACCAACTCATGGAGGTTCGTCAGCTCACCGAGGTCCCCGCGGCCGGCGTCGCCGCCTACCGGCACACCGACGCTCACCTGGAAGAGTTGCGCGACACCATCTTCGACCCATCCTCCGGCATCGGTCCCGAGGTCTACGCCAACAACCAGGAGTTTCACCGCATCCTGCTGCGCGCGGCGGACAACCCGCTCCTCGATCTCATCACCGTCCCGGTGTTCCGGGTCATCGGCAGCCGCTTCAGTCGCGACGCCGCACCGGAGGGTTTCTGGCAGTGCGTCGACGAAGACCACCGTGCGATCCTCGAGGCGGTCGAGCGCCGGGACTCGATGACGGCGATGACCCTCATGCGCCGGCACCTCGACCACCTCGGCGACGTCTACAAGCAGATGGATCTGCTCAGACGTCAGAACTGACGCGGACCGGTGGGCGTCGGAGATGCCATTCGCTGTGCTCCTGCACCTGCTCGGCCAGCGCGAGGAGGGTCCCCTCGTGCAGACGCGCCGCCGTCAGCTGTGCACCGATGGGCATTCCGGACGGATGCACGCCGACCGGCAGCGCCAGTGTCGGGCCGTCGTGCAACGACCACGGATACGTCAGCTGTCCCATCCGGCGGGCCTGCGCCACCACCGCCTCCCCGACGCCGAGCTCCGGTACGTCCACCGGCATCGCCGGCGTGAGCACGACGTCCACCTCTCGGAACAAGTCGGCCATCGCCGACCGGAAGACGTCCCGCTGTCGCACCGCAGCGTCTCGCTGTGCGTCGGAGATGCTCAGTCCCAATTGGATTCGCTCCCGGGTCGCCGGCTGGAACCGGGACGGCTCGTCCCGCAGCCGCTCGGCGTGGGTGCGCGCCAGGTCCGAGTAGATCAGGGTGTAGACGACATCCTGCGCCGACTCGCTGTGCGGCACCGGACATTCCACGACACGGTGACCCACTCTCCGGAGGAGTTCGACGGTTTCGGTGACGGCGTCGGTGATGGCGGGATCGACGTCGCCGGTGACGAACGGCCACGGGACCGCAACTCTGAGGGGACCGGTGTCCGGGGGTGCCGGGTCCGAACCGGCGAGCACCGCGAACGTCTCGCGCACCCGGGTGGCCGTGCGGGCCAGCGGTCCGACGGTGTCGAAGTCCGCACTCACGGGGAAGATCCCGGACATGTCCAGCAGGCCGATGGACGGGCGCAGACCGGTCACCCCACAGCACGCGGCGGGCAACCGGATCGAGCCGCCGGTGTCGGTGCCGAGTGCCACGTCGACGAGCCCCGCGGCGACGGCGACACCTGACCCGCCGCTCGAGCCGCCGGGCACACGGCGGGCGTTCCAGGGATTCACCGGACCGCCCGATGCCGAGTTCTGGCTCGTGACGCCGACGGCGAACTCGGCGAGGTTCAGCGTGGAGGTGATCACCGCCCCGGCGCGTTTCAGGGCGTCGACACATGCCGCGTCGTCCGCCGCCACGCGGTCGGCGAAGAACTCCGATCCACAGGTGGAGCGCACCCCACCGACCTCGATGTTGTCCTTCACGCCCACGCGGACACCCGCCAGGGGACCCCGGGCCCCGGATGGATCGACGCCCAGCTCGCCGGGCACCCAGCTGATGACCGTGTTCAAGCGCTCGGCGACGGAAACCGCTTCGGCAGAGGGACTCCCGGAGATGCCGGAGGGGCCGGCGACAGCGACACTCAGCCCGCTCGCTTCGCTCCCGGCGCTGGCATCGCCGGCCCCTCCGAGATCACTGGTCAGGACGCCACCCGCGACGAGCGCAGGGCCTCGGTGGCAGCCTCGTCGACGGTCCAGTTGTCGGTGTTCACGACCACACCGTAGTCCTGGCGCGCCTCCTCGGCGGTCAGGTACTCGTCCCACACGTCGGACAGCACGGAGAACGGGTCGCGCCGGAACGGGTCGCCGAAACCTCCACCCGACGGCATCCGGATCTCCAGGCGGTCACCCGCGTGGATGACCTCCTGGGTGACCTTCGAGAAGAGCACCTCTTCTTCCGGTGTGCCGGGATTGCGGATGAACGATCCGGAGGCGCCGTCGCCGCCGCCGAGCGCACCCGCGGGCGGGTCGGTGCGGTTGTCGGCCTCCGAGCCGAGGAAGGTGTCGGTCTCCATGTACCAGGTGCGCACACTGCCGATGCCTCCGCGCCACTGACCGGGAGCCGGCGACTCGTCGCGCAGTTCGTAACGCTCGGCGCGCATGGCGTGATTGAGCTCGAGTTCCTCGATCGGGTTGTTGCGGGTGTTGGCCATCAGGGCGTCGACGGCGTCCATGCCGTCCTTGCCGTTGCGCGCACCGTAGGAACCCTCGTTGATCTCGATGTAGACCCAGTACGACTCGCCGTCCTCGGCCAGACCCGAATAGGCGATGGCACACAGCGCCGCCGACGAACCGGCGATCGCCCGCTCGGGCAGCACCGGCGCGAGCGCCAGGTTGATCGAGTCGAAGATCCGGTTGACCTGAGAGAACCGGGCAAAACACGACGCCGGGAAATCCGGGTTGAAGATCGTCCCCTCGGGTGCGTAGGCACGCACCGGACGGAAGCACCCGTCGTTCTGCGGGACGAACTCCTCGGTGAGGTACTCATCGAGGAGGATCGTGCGGATCGCGCTCACCGCGACGGGAAGCACCGAACCCTCGAAGGGCACGTTGAACGCCGTGGGCACCTGATCGTTCGAGCCGGTGAGGTCGATGAGGACGTCCTCGTCCTCCACCTGCACGCGGACCGCGACCTTCAGCGGGACACCGCGATTCTTGCCGTCGTCGTCGAGGTAGCCGATCGGTGCTTCGTAGCTGCCGTTGGGGATCGCCCGGATGCGGCTGCGCAGCATCTCCTCCGAGTAGTCCATCCACCGGTCGGCGGCGCTCATCACGACGTCGAGACCGTACTTCTCGAGCAGTTCGACGAACCGCTTCTCGCCGATGCGGGAGCAGGCGATCAGGGCCTCGAGATCGCCGCGGTTCTGCTCCGGTGTGCGCACGTTGTCCAGGATGTGCTGGATCAGCATGTCGTTGCGGACGCCGCCGTCGTAGATTTTCATGGAGTCCATCAGCTTGCCCTCGGCCCAGACGTCGACGACGTCCATGCACAGGCCGGGGAAGTTGCCGCCGATGTCGGAGACGTGACCGGTACACCCGGCGAACCCGATGTGCTCGCCCTCCCAGAAGATCGGGATGATCACGCCGTAGTCGGGGGAGTGCGCCGCGCCGTGGTACGGGTGATTGTGCAGGATCACGTCACCCGGCTTGTAGGTCCCGGCGAGCTTACGGTTGACGCCGCGGATGTAGGCCGGGATCGAACCACAGTGCATCGGAGTCGAATCCGACTCGCACAGTTCGCGACCGTTGACGTCGAAGATGCCGGCGCCGAGGTCCTCGGACTCGCGGATCAGGCTCGAGTAGGCCATGCGGTAGAGGACCTGGGCCATCTCCTTGGCCATCGAGTTCAGCGCACCACCGATGACGCGCAGGGTGATCGGATCGACCTCGACGGTGTTCCAGGTCCGATTGGCCTCGGCGGCAAGGGAAACGCCGTCGGTGGGCATCAGGGTCTTCGCCATCTCAGGCGCTCCTCTCGATGATGATGTGGCCCACGGCGTCGACCGTGGCCTTCTGTCCGATGCCGACGATGGTCGTCGAGTCGAACTGCTGGACGATGGCGGGGCCCTCGAAGGTGTTGCCCGCCTTGAACAGTGCGCGGTCGTAGACGGGGGTCTCGACCCATTCGGGGTCGGCGGAGTCGTTCTTCCAGAACAGCGCCTGGGTGGTCGACTTGATGGCGCCCGATGCGTCGGCGCCGCCCTTCTCGATCTCGGCGATGCGGATGTGCTCGACGGCACCGACACCGGTCACGCGGATGTTGACCAGCTGTACCGGCTTGTCGTCGAAACGCTGCGAGTAGGTACGGCCGTGCACCTCGTGGAAGGTGGCCGCGGTCTGCTCGACCCATTCGGCGGTGATCTCGCCGTCGGGTGCGGGCACACGAAGCTCGTAACCCTGTCCGACATAACGGCAGTCGACGCTGCGCTCGAGGGTGATGTCGTCCTCGGCGATGCCGTCGGCCCGCAGCTGGGCGACGGCCTGCTCGGAGAGCCGGTCCATCTCGCGGGCCAGCAGTTCGAGGTCGGGTTCGGCCGACGACGTCCACACGGTGGTCGGGACCTCGTAGCGCACGTCGGTGGTCAGCAGGCCGACCGCCGACGTGATGCCCGGATGGCCGGGGACGATGACGCGCGGAATGCCCAGGTGCTCGGCGATCTGCCACGCGTACAGCGGACCGGCGCCGCCCTCGGCGACCAGCGAGAACTCGCGCGGGTCATAGCCTTTGCGCACCGAGTGCAGGGAGATGGCCTCGGTCATCGAGTGGGCGAGGATCTGGAAGATACCCATCGCGGCATGCTCGAGATCGGCGCCGAGCTTGTCGGCGATGTGGGTCTTGACCGCCTCGGTCGCCAGCTCCGGCTTGACCTCCATGGTTCCCGACAGGAAGCTGTCGGCGCCCAGCCAGCCCATGACGACCATGGCGTCGGTCGAGGTGGGTTCGGTGCCGCCGCGGTTGTAGCAGGCGGGTCCGGGCATGGCGCCCGCGCTGCGTGGTCCGACGCGGAACATGCCACCCTCGTCGATGCTGGCGATCGAGCCGCCGCCGGCGCCGATGGTGTCGACCTCGGCCATCGGGACCATCGCGTGGTAGTCACCGATCCGGGTGTCGAGGAGGTGCTTCATGCGCAGCTTGCCGTCGGGTGCGACACCGATGTCGGCCGAGGTGCCGCCCACGTCGAGGGTGATGACGCTCGGGTATCCCGAGGCCCGGCCGATGAAGCAGCCGCCGAGCAGACCGGCGACGACGCCGCTGGTCAGCAGCGACACGGGGACCTCGCTGGCGCTGCGCGAGGTCACCAGACCACCGGCCGAGGTCATCAGGTGGACGTCCTCGCCGACCTGCGCGGCCTTCGCCTTGCCGGCCAGGTTCTCGATGTAGCGGGAGGTCTTGGGTCCCACGAAGGCGTTGAGGGCGGTGGTCGAGAAGCGCTCGTATTCGCGGTACTGGCTGGCGACGTCGCTGGACAGCGACACGAAGACGCCGGGGTACTCCTCGGCGATGATCTCGCGGACCCGCTGCTCGTGGGTGGGGTTGCGGTAGGCGTGCAGGAAGGCGACGGCGATCGCCTCGACCCCGCGTTCGCGGAGAAGTGCGACCTCGCGGCGGACGGCGTCCTCGTCGAGCGGCGTCAGCACGTCACCGGCGGCGTCGATCCGCTCGGGGACGGTCCGCCGGTTGCGGCGCGGGACCAGCTGCCACTTCTGCCAGGGCAGATCCTGGTAGTTGGAGTAGTTCAGGGGGCGCTTCTTACGCGCGATGTGCAGGAGGTCGCGGAACCCGTCGGTGGTGATCATGCCGACGTCGCTGCCGTTGTGCTCGAGCACGATGTTGGTGGCCACGGTGGTCCCGTGGAAGAACATCTCGATGTCGGCGACGTCGATGCCCGCACGCTGCGCCAGCACCTCGATCCCGTCCATCGTGCCGATCGAGGGATCGTGGTTGGTCGACGGCGTCTTGTGCACCGTCACCGTCCCGTCGTCGTCCCACAGGACCAGGTCGGTGAACGTACCGCCCACATCCACGCCGATTCGCTTCATCGAAACTCGCTTCCTCTTCTCATGCCGTCACCCCGACGTCGGATCGGTGCGCCCCATCCGGTGACGGGAGTGATCTGAGCCATAGCTGCGCTCGGAAGAATGATGCAATACATCGGATGTTTCGGCAACCCATGAGCAGATTCTCGGTGAATTCAACACGTTCCCGTTGTCTTGACGACTTAAAGATCAGATGTTTATGGTGGGCCGCGTCACGGCGTGTGCTTCTCGACGACGACGCCGCACCCTTCAGGAGGACCATTGACCACCCATCCCGCCACACTCGGACGCTTCTTCGAGGACTACGTCGTGGGCGACGTCTATCAGCACCCGATGGGCCGCACGATCACCGACACCGACAACGCGTGGATCACCTGTCTGTCGATGAACACCAATCAGAACCACTTCAACGAGCACCTCGCCCGGACGAATCCCATCACCGACGGCAAGGTGATCGTTAACTCGGGGCTGACCATCGCGTTGGTGCTCGGCCTGTCGGTGATCGACATGAGTCAGAACGCCGTCGCCAACCTCCAGTTCACCGACGTCAAACTCCAGCATCCGGTGTACGTCGGCGACACGATCTACGCCGAGAGCATCTGCACCGACCTGCGCCAGTCCAAGTCTCGTCCCTACGCCGGCATCGTGTCGATGGTCACCCGCGGGATCAACCAGGACGGCGAGGTCGTGGTGTCCTGGAAGCGCTCCGTCATGGTGGCGACCCGCGAGAGCGGCATCGGACAGAACTACTTCCCCGAAGTCAAGGCGCCCTCGCTGACCGAGCTCACCGCCGCCGCACAGACCGAGGATGCGCGCTCATGAGGCCGCTCGAAGACGTCCGCATCATTGCCGTCGAGCAGTACGGCGCCGGCCCCTTTGGCAGCGTCCATCTGGCCGATCTCGGTGCCGACGTGCTGAAGATCGAGGAACCGACCTCCGGCGGCGACGTCGGGCGCTACGTTCCGCCCTACAACAAGGGCGAGGACTCGCTGTTCTTCGAGACCTTCAACCGCAACAAGCGCAGCCTGTCGCTGGACCTCGGGACGCCCGGCGGACGCAAGGTCTTCGAAGATCTGGTCCGCACCAGCGACGCGGTCTATTCGAATCTGCGCGGCGACGTCCCGGCGAAGATCAAGATCACCTACGACGACCTCAAGCACCTCAACCCGGCCATCGTCTGCTGCAGCCTGACCGGGTTCGGCATGACCGGTCCGCGGGCCAAGCAACCCGGTTACGACTACATCCTGCAGGGCCTGGCCGGATGGATGGACCTCACCGGCGATCCCGACGGTCCGCCCACCAAATCCGGTCTCTCCCTTGTCGATTTCTGTGGCGGCTATGTCGCCGCGCTCAGCCTGATGGCGGGTCTGCACGCCGCCCGGCGGGATGGGGTCGGCGGCGACTGCGACGTCTCGCTCTACGACACCGCCATCTCGATGCTCACCTACCCGGCCGCCTGGCACCTCAACGCCGGCTACCGTCCGGGCCGCACGAAGAACTCCGCGCATCCCTCGCTGGTGCCGTTCCAGGCCTTCGAGGCCTCCGACGGGTGGTTCGTCGTCGGCTGCGCCAAGGAGAAGTTCTGGGTGCGGCTGGCCGAGGCCATCGGTCTCACCGAGCTGCTCGACGACCCGCGGTTCACCGACTTCGCCGCCCGCGGTCAGCACAAGGACGAACTGCTGCCCTTGCTGGAGAAGCGATTCGCCGAGGCGACGGTCGATCACTGGGTGTCGTTGCTGACGGAGGCCGGTGTGCCGACGGGGCCGATCAACGACGTCGAGCAGGCGTTGACCGAGGAGCACACCCTGGCGCGCGGGCTCATCGCCACCACCGAACACGAGGTGTGGGGCGAGGTCCGTCAGGTCACCTCACCGGTGCGCTTCGGCAACGAGCCCGCGGAGTATCGTCGGGCACCGCGCCGCAACGAGAACTTCGACGAGGTGATGGAACTGCTCGGCTACAGCGCAGACGACGTCAGCGGTCTCGTCGAGGCCGGCGCCTTCGGATCGATCGCACAGGGCACGCCGTGACCGCCCGCCGGCTCGCGCGATGGGCCGCGGGCCTCGACATCGACGACATTCCCGAGGTCACCCGGCAGGCCGCGGTGCGACATCTGCTCGACGGGATCGGCAATGCGATCGGCGCCCGTCGACTCGATCAGGGCGGCCCCGGACTGTCCGTCGCCCGCGGGCTCGGCGGCCCGGCGCAGGCACATCCGCTCGGTGACCCCGAGGCCATCTCCGCTCCCGCGGCGGCCTTCGCCAACGGGGTTCTGATGCACGCCCTGGACTTCGACGACACGCATGCCGGTGCGCTCGTGCACCCGACGACGGTCGTGGCACCGGCCGTCCTGGCCGTCGCCGAGGAAGTCGGCGCGACCGGTGCGCGGACGGTGACCGCGCTGGTGGCCGGCCTGGAGACCGCCTGTCGACTGGGTGCGGCCGCACCGCACGGCTTCCACGCGCGCGGACTCCATGCGACCGCCGTCGTCGGCCCGCTCGCCGGTGCCGTCGCCGCCGGCCTGCTGTACGGCGCCGACGCCGACCGTCTCACCGATGCCATCGGCATCGCGGCGTCGTCGTCGGGTGGGTTGCTCGAGTTCCTCGACACCGGGGCCAACACCAAGGTCCTGCACCCGGGGAACGCGGGTTTCAGCGGTGTCCTCGCCGCGCGCCTGGCCCTGGCCGGGGCCACTGGTCCCGAATCGGTGCTGGAGGGCCGGCGCGGCCTCTACCGGGCGCTCGCCGACCGGGACGTCGATCCCGACGTGATCGTCGCCGATCTCGGAACTCGTTGGGAGAGCGCCGGTATCGGTATCAAGCCGTACCCGAGCTGCCAGCTCATGCACGCCTCGCTCGATGCGGTGGCGCAGGTCCTGGCCGATGCGGCGCAGGCGGGTGTCGCGGTGACGGCGTCGCGCGTCGCCGCCATCAGCGTCGACGTTCATCCCGACAGCGTGGACATCGTCTGCGGGCCCGGAACCGGAACCCGCAGCCCACGCAGCGTCTATGACGCGAAGTTCGACCTGCCGTGGAGCGTCGCCGCACTCGTCCACGACGGAGCGGTCACGGTCGACACCTATGCCGAGGAATCGATCGTCAGACCCGACGTGGCCGCCACCGCCGGACTCGTCGAGGTCGTTCCCGTACCCGATGCCCGTCCGGCCGCCGACGCCGCCGGCCGGGCGGTCATCACCCTCGACGACTCCACCCGGCTCGTCGGCGAGGTTCCGTGCAGCCGAGGCACTTCCGGCCGGCCGATGGACGACGCCGCGGTCGCCGAGAAGTTCCGGGGCAACAGCGGCGGCGGAGCCGACGCGGATGCGCTCATCGAAGCGGTCCTCGGTTTGTGCGACGCCCCGTCCGTCGAACAGATCCCGGTGCTCGCGACCGCCCTCATCGGCTGACCGACTCTTCTCGCCGAAACCCCGGGCCGGGCCCGGAGTACCGTCCACACCTCAGATCAAGGATCACGCAATGGATTTCAGCTTCACCGAGGAACAGCGCGACTTCCGGTCGGCGCTCCGCCAGTTGGTCGACAAGGAGATCATCCCGGTCGCCAACGAGTGGGAACGTGAGGGTCGCTATCCCACGGAGATCGTCGCGCGACTGCGGGACATGGGCCTGTTCGGGATCACGACGCCCGAGGAGTACGGCGGACTCGAACTCGACATGGTGTCGTTCACTCTCGTGTACGAGGAGATCGCCCGCGGCTGGATGGGTATCGCCGGCATCCTCGGCAGTCACAACCTGGCGTGCTGGATGATCGCGCGGCACGGTACCGAGGAACAGAAGCAGCAGTGGCTGCCCCGGCTGGCGAGCGGGGAATGCCGGACCGGCATCGGCCTGACCGAACCGGGCGCGGGCACCGACCTGCAGGGCATCAAGACCACCGCCACCCGCGACGGCGACGACTACGTCATCCGCGGCACCAAGACCTGGATCACCAACGCGCGCCACGCAAACGTGCTCCCCGTCCTGGTCAAGACCGATCCGTCGGCCACCCCGGCGCACAAGGGCATGAGCATCCTGCTCGTCGACACCACGACTCCCGGATTCGAGGTCCAGCGCGACCTCGGGAAGCTCGGCTACAAGGGCACCGAATCGTGCGAGATCTTCCTCGACGAGGTGCGGGTGCCGGCGTCGACGCTGCTCGGCGGGGTCGAGGGCCGCGGCATGCAGCAGGCCCTGTCCGGCCTGGAGATCGGCCGCCTCAACATCGCCGGCCGCAGCGTCGGCATCGCGCAGGCGTCGTACGACGCGGCGCTCAACTACTCGCGGGAGCGCACCGCCTTCGGCAAGCCGATCTCGGACTTCCAGGCGATCCAGCTCAAGCTCGCCGACATCGCGACCCAGCTGCAGGCCGCCCGTCTCATGACGTATTGGGCTGCCGCGAAGGCGGATTCGGGTGCGCGCGTCGACGGCGAGGCGGGCATGGCGAAGTACTTCGCCTCGGAGACCGCGATCACCGCGAGCCTCGAGGCGATGCGGATCCACGGTGGCTACGGCTACTCGACCGAGTTCAACGTCGAGCGGTACTACCGCGACGCGCCGCTGATGTCGATCGGTGAGGGCACCAACGACATCATGCGGACCGTCATCGCCAAGGCACTGGTCAACGGGACCGTCACCGTCGGATGAGTTCGGCGCTGATCTACCTGTACGTACCGGGCGACCGGCCCGAACGTTTCGGGAAGGCGACCGCCTCCGGTACCGACGCCGTGGTCCTCGACCTCGAGGACGCGGTGCCGGTGGCCGCCAAGGACGCTGCGCGTATCGCGGTGGGCGCCTGGCTCGAGAACCGCGACCGGTCCGGTGTGCCCGCGTGGGTACGGGTGAATCCGGGTGCCGAGCTGCTCGACGACCTGACCATGGCGGTCCGGTGCGGGGCCGACGGCATCTGGCTGCCCAAATGCGATGATCGCGCGACCCTGGAACGCGTGGACCGGATGCTCACGGATCTCGAGACGCAGGACGATCGTCCACGGACACCGGTCTCGCCGCTGATCGAGACCGGTGCCGGACTGGTGAACGCAGCAGCGATCGCCGGCGGTCCCCGGGTCGAGTTCGTGCAGATCGGCGAGGTGGACCTGGCCGCGGACCTCGGGGTCACGCCGGTCGCCGGCGACGAATTGCTCTGGGCACGATCACAAGTCGTGGCCGCCTCGGCAGCGGCACGGATCCGGCCACCCCTCGCGGCCGCGTCGCCGGTCATCGACGATGCCGAGTCATTCGAGACGGAGACCCGGCGGCTGGCCGGGCTCGGGTTCTTCGGTCGCGCGTGCATCCACCCGCGTCAGATCGGGCCCGCGCGTGCCGGTCTCGCGCCGACCGCGTCCGAGGTGGACGCCGCGGTCGACGTGCTGGCGGCCTTCGACGCCGCCGGGCACGGGGCGGCGACCGACAGCGCGGGCCGACTCATCGACGAGGCGGTCGCCCGGATCGCGCGTAGGACCCTCGCTCGCCGGACCTGACACACCCGCGGACGACGTTTTCGTGACAGATCATCGACAGGGGGCTTGATTCCTCTCAGGATGTGCTCAGGGTGCCTGATTTGTCCGCTAATGTTTAGCAATGCGCAAAGGTCAGGGCCATTCCCGATGGTCGACGCGTCCGCTGGTTGCGGCGCTCGCGGTGTCAATCTCGGCGACGTTCCCGGTGGTGGGGATAGGAGCCTCCGAGGCGGCACCCGTCGTGAATCCTCAGGCCGGGAAGGTGGTCGCGCACTCGGGATTCGACGTCAAACGCGACGGCTTCTCCTTCGAGAACTGGGGAGACGACGACGCCCTGCACCGGCGCGGTCTCACCATCGACGGCATGCGTGCGGTCTTCGGCGACGAGGTATGTGCCCGGATCGTGCTCGGCGTCTGCTCACCGACCACCGTCGCCGAACTCGTGCAGAATGAGTTCAACGAGTCGATGACCGGGGGCCACTGCTATGGCATGGCGGCGCTGGCAGGTCTGTACAACACGAAGCGCCTGAGCCCGTTCCCGCTGGCGATGCCCTGGCAGACGGTCTACAGCATGCCCGCGTCGGGTCCTCTCGACGAGCTGATCGCCCGGATGTTCATCACCCAGGGCTTCCCGCCCACGGATCTCGCCATGTCCGAGGTCTCGGTGTCGCAGGCACTGACCAAGCTCCGGAACGCCTGGTCGCGCAACGACAACTACATCCTCGCCATCTTCACCGATGACGAGCAGACGGCCGGACACGCGATCAACCCGGTGGCGATTCGGGATCTCGGCGACGGCAAGCGCGGCATCGTGGTGTACGACAACAACTTCCCGGGTGTGGAGAAGATGGTGGTCGTGGATCCGGCCGCCGACACCTGGTACTACTCGACGGCGACCAAGCCGTCCGATCCGACGATGCTGTTCCAGGGCTCGCAGAAGAACAAGTTGGTGCTGGTCCCGCTGGGCACGGTCCTGGCGCGTCATCAGGATCCCGATCTCCGCACCGACGACACCGTCGTCGCGGTGACCGACACGAACGGTACGGCCAAGGGGGTCGGTGACGTCGACTGGGATGTCCGTGTCACCGATCTGTCCGGCAAGCCGATTCCCGGTGTGGAGCAGAGGATCCTGTTCAACAACGACAACACCGCGCGGTTCATCGTCCCCGCCGGCAAGCGTTTCCGCGTCGTCGTCGACGGTGTCGAGGCCGGACGTACCGCCGACATCAGCACGACGGTCCTGAGCAGCGGTGGTGCGGTGGCGGTCGGGGATCTCGAGGTTCCCGCCGGCGCGACGTCCGCGCTCGATGTCGATCCCGTTCGTCACGCGATCCGGGTGAGTTCGTCGGCACCGACGACAGCCCGGTTCGAGGTTGCGACCGAGGATTCGCTGCGTTCGGTCTCGACCCAGACCTCGCAGCTCGCCATCGGTCCGGGCTCGTCGGTCTCGGTAGGGGCCACGTCGCCCGTCGGCGTGACCGTGCAGACCGAGGGTCGTGCGCAGAAATTCCGGGTCGCGGTCGAACGCAGCGACACCATCGCCGACCGGAGCGCGGTCACACAGACTCCGGTCACACTCCGGCCGGGTGCGAAGCTCGATGTGCCGGTGGATCTCTGGACGGGGTGGACCCCGCTGACCGCAACGGTCCGCGCCGGTGGGTCGACCACCGCCGTGCCCCTGTCGGTGAAGTGATCTCGCCGGCAGTGACGCCGGCGAAGTGAAGGAACAGATCCATCCGGGACATTCGACGCCGATCGCGTGGGCGGTGGCGGCGAAGCCGGCGACATCGTGGTGCCGACACTCGGGACCGGTTGCGACAGAATGCGTGATGGCCTCGTGGCCGGAAAGGCAGGCACTGAATTGTTGCCTTCGTTGACCCTGAGCGACTCCCGGCGAACCCGCTGGTCGCCTGTCCCACTTCGATTTCTGGGCGTCGCACTCGCCGCGGGACTGGGACTGACGGCGTGCAGTGCCGACGACCCGGCGGTGTCGGGTCCGGTCAAGACCCAGGCGACCGAGGAGGTGCAGTACCTCGACGACGTCACCATCCACCGGATCGAGTACCCGACACCCAGCGAGGCCGACAGTGATCAGAACTGGGCCGAGTTGTACCTCCCGAAGGGCGAGCAGCGGGTCGACTCGATCCCGCTCGTCGTTCTGATCCACGGCGGTGCCTGGCAGAGTGCGTTGGGCGCGGACATCTTCGATCCGCTGGCTCGTGATCTCGCCGAGCGCGGCATGGCGGTCTACAACGTCGAATACCGGCGGGTGGGTTCGGGCGGCGGCTGGCCGACGACCTTCCGCGACGTCGCGAGTGCGCTCGACCACGTGTCGGTGGTGGACAAGCAGTTCCCGCAGATCACCACGGATGACGAGCTCGTCGTCGGACACAGTGCCGGCGCTCAACTCGCGGTGTGGGGTGGCACCAGGCACAAGCTGGAGGACGACGAGGTCGGTGCGCGGCCGGTGTTCCGGCCGACCCGGGTGGTGTCGCTCGCCGGACCTCTCGACATGGTCTATGCCGCAACACATGGCGACGATCGGATCGTGACCGCCCTGGGCGGCTTGCCTCGTCAGGTGCCGAAGCGCTACACCATGGTCGACCCGATCCAGAACATCGATCCGACGACACCGGTGGTGGCCGTGCACGGCACCAAGGACCGCATGGTCTCGCCGGTCAACTCGAGCCGCTACGTCGATGCCGTCGTGAGGCAGGGTGGTCAGGCCGAGGCGGTGCTGATCCCGGGCGGTGACCATGGCTCGGTGGTGACCTCGACCGCGCCCGAATACCCGCAGGTTCTCGACATCATCACCGGCGTCTCGGCGGCAGACCTCGATGACGTCGATGACGTGATCGACTGACGCAGCGGCCACGGACCTCCGATTCGACTTCGGTGCGGTTGCACGAACTTTCGCTCTATGAGGTGCCCACCCTCGCTCTCTGTGGTGTGAGGAGTGTTGGCGGTGAGTGGCCACTTGCTCTCTGTGGTGTGAGGAGCGTTAGCGAGTGGTGCCCACTTGCTCCCTCAGGTGTGAGGAGTGTTGGGGGTGTTTGCCCATCTGCTCCCTGAGGTGTGAGGAGCGTTAGCGACGAGCCTCGAAGGGCCGGTGACCGTCCCTCGCCACGCTTGCTTCACACGCGCGGGTATGCGGCGGCGAGCATTATCGAGGCGAGGGTGGCTTCGGCGTCGGAGGCGTTGCGTAGGTCGATGACTTGGCGCAGGTGCAGGCGCGACTGATCGCCGGACGCCGGGTCGGG
>NZ_JANRHB010000032.1:55159-58218 GCF_024733855.1 Gordonia sp. GONU | reverse complement strand
TACCGCCAGCGCCAACGCCCCGGACTTGACCGCCACGACCCCACCGCGCATCCTCAATAACGCGCCAAGGTGGTCCCATGCTCGTGGCAAACAGGTGGTCCCATAGCGGTGGCAAATGACACCCGGTGTTTGGCGGCATCCTGATCGGGGGACCCTGAGATGCACAGAGGTGCACCTTCTCCGGGGTCACCGGAGAAGGGTGAGCAATTCGAGGAAAGGCCTTCTCATGACCAGCCCCGAACCGTACCGGCAGCCCAATCCCGGTGCCGCGCCCGGCAATTCTGCGCCCCCGATCGCCACGCCCAACCCCGTAGGGTTCCGCCGAAATGTAGAGACAAAGGCTTCGACGAAGACGAGTGAACTGATCGCGTATGGGCTCGCCGTACTCGCCGTGGTGATCACCGCGCTCGTGGTGGGCGGTGGAGATGGCGACGTCGATCCGTTCGGTGCTGCCGACGCGCTCAAGTACATCACGTGGCTGACCGTCGGTTACATGATCGCGAGAGGCCTGGCTAAGTCGGGCAGTCCAGAACCGCAGGACGACGCTGGTGGGTACTGATCCGAACGACACCTGAACCGCGGACGCACACCGGCATCGCAGTCGGCGAAACCGCGCCCGCACAGATCGCACACGCTGGAGCCGTCGACCAAAAGGTCGACGGCTCCAGCGGTGTCGTCAGTGTGTTGGTCCGTCTCAGATCGACTGTCGCCGAGCGACCCTCGCCGTGTCAGTCACCGATTGGCGTGTCAGCCACCGACCGGCGTCGACAGCGGCAGGTTCACGAAGCTCGGCCGGCTCGGGTCGAGCTGGATGTGCTGCGGCTTCAGGCCCGACTCGTTCAGCAACGGGCGTAGCGGCAGACCGCGCGGGAAGTTCATCGCGAAGACGTCGACCCGCAGGCGATGACCCGGCTTCACGATCGCCTCGGTGGGCAGCAGCCCGATGTCTATGCTGACCGGACGTCCCGGAGCCACCGGCTGCCGTGAGGACAGTGTGAGGTTGTAGAACGGGTCGATCACGTCTCCGTTCGGCGCGAATTGCGATGCCGCGCGGTCGTATCCACGAAGCGACGCCATCACCTGTCCCGACGAGATCACCTTCGACGTGCCGTCGGGCGCGACGTCGTTGAGGGTGGCCGTCCAGTAGCCGTCGGTGGCGTCGAGCACGGTGTTCAGCCGAATGTTGGAGTACCCGGACACGCTGCGGGTCGTCGTGAGCGGGGGAGTGGTGAACGACAGTGCCGCGCGTTCGGAGATGCGGGCATCGTCGGCGCAGAACGGGAAGATCGCCAGCGCACCGGCCAGTTGCTGTGCCGCGTCGCGGGAACACATGGGGGCGAGGCCGGGGGCGATGGACATGCGTGCCCGCGACCGCGGGGCCTTCGTGGTCAGGCTGCCGTCGCGGACCGCGTGTGCCGCGGTACCGCTACGCCGGTCGCTCAGATAGAGGCGCTGACGCTCCATCCCGGCGCGCGGGAACTGCCGGGCGGTGATCCAGGAATCGCCCACCTGCTTGAGGTTCACCGGACCATAGGAGTCGATGCCGTTGTCGATTCCCTTGAGCCACTTGTCGAACCACGCCTTCTGCAGCACGTCGAGTCGCGGCGGCGTGCCGTCGCGACCCTGTTGCCCGCCGCCGATGGTCAGGTGATAGCCGTCGCCCATGATCAGCTGCTTGCGGCCCGGCGGCAGCGGGATCTTGTTGTACATGCGGACTTCGGAGTTGGTGAAGAGGTCGAACCAGCCGCCGTAGATGAGGGTCGGCGTGGTGATGTTCTCGGCACGGTCGAGCCAGGCGGACCGCGGTTCGGAGTTGTTCTCCAGCAACGCCTTCAGCTCCGGCGGCACCGACGCGACGTCGGGTGTGAGCAGTGCTGCGAAGAGTTGCGGATAGAAGGTCAGCGGGTCGGAGATCCGGTCGGCCAGCCACTTCCAGTCGAAGGTGCCGTTGAGCATCGACGCCACGTTCGGGATCATTTTCGTGGTGTTGACCAGAGTCAGCCACAGCGGCAGGAAGCCGACACCCAACGCCCCACCCGGCGCCACGATGTCTCGGATGAGATCACCGCCCGGTTCGACCGGGAAGATCGCCTTCAGTGCCTTCGGGTTCTTGTTGGCGGCTTGGATCTGGTTGATCGCGGAGTAGGAGACACCGGACATGCCGACCTTGCCGTTGGACCACCGCTGCTTCGACGCCCAGTTGATGACCTCGATGGTGTCGCGTTGCTCGCGGTCCTGGAAGACGTCCCACTTGCCCTGGGAGAAGCCGGTTCCGCGCACGTCGACGACGACCTGTGTGTAGCCGCTGCGGACGAGGTCGAAGTCGACGAGGAAAGTCTTGGCGCCCCCGTCGCGCAGGGTGTGCGCGATGTCGTTGATGCCGTCGATCGGCGTGCCGGACAGGTTGATGGACCGGGCGATCTGCAGCAGGAACGGCTCGAGCACCGGATGCTGCGTGACCGCGGATCCGACCGTGGTGATCAGCTTGGTGTACGGGGTCATGTTGACGATGACCGGCGTCTTCGTCGACGTCGGTCGTTCGCGGGCATCAGCAGGCCGATAGACGTTGGCGCGTAGGACGGTGCCGTCACTCATCCTGATCGGCACGTCCCAGCTGACGTTCACGCCGGCATAGGGTTGCGGGCCGTCGTGGCCCGCGGCCCAGCGCGCGGCGGCGGCCCCTCCCGTGGGTCCGCTCGGTGCGGCCCCCGCGACCGCGGTCGGCGCGACCAGCGCCGCGACGAGTGCGATCACCCCCGCCAGCAGACGAACGCTTCTCGACGACTTGCCCATGCACACCCCCGCGTGTGATGCGCCGCGACGACGTCAGAGCGTCGACGCGGCGGGAACCTGATCAAGCGATCACAACTTAGCATCGGGAGTGATGCGGGTCACGAGTCCTTTCGATACGCCCCTCCGCAAGCTCCGGGGCTACTCAAGGAGCGGGGGTCAGTTGAGGTCGATGGGATGCGTCGCGAGGAGCGGGGGTCAGTTGAGGTCGATGGGATGCGTCGCGAGGAGCGGGGGTCAGTTGAGGTCGATGGGATGCGTCGCGAGGA
>NZ_JANRHB010000032.1:0-55059 GCF_024733855.1 Gordonia sp. GONU | reverse complement strand
AGGAGCGGGGGTCAGTTGAGGTCGATGGGATGCGTCGCGAGGAGCGGGGGTCAGTTGAGGTCGATGGGATGCGTCGCGAGGAGCGGGGGTCAGTTGAGGTCGATGGGATGCGTCGCGAGGAGCGGGGGTCAGTTGAGGTCGATGGGATGCGTCGCGAGGAACGGGGGTCAGTTGAGGCTGAGGTCGATGGGGTGAGTCGCGAGGAGCGGCAGCGGCCAGGGCTGCCGGCGGAGGATGTCGAACCAGACGTCGGTTGCGGGCGGGGCCAGCAGGTCGCGGGGGAGTGCCGAGGCGAGCATCCAGCTGAACTGGTCGAGTTCGTCGTCGAGCTGACCGATACCCCATCCGCTGTAGCCGGCGAAGATGCGCACGCCTTCGAGCACCTCGGCGAGCGGTTCCGGGTCGGCGTCGAGATCGACGAGCACGACGCGGCCGTCGACCGGGCGCAGAGCGGGATGGTCCTCGACGTCGTGACCGTGCTTCATGACGCCCAGGCACAGTGCCGCGTCCTGGTTGACCGGACCGCCGACGTAGAGCGCGCGCGGGGACGCCGCGATGTCCGTCCACTGGGGCAGCAGATTGTGCACCGCGGTCTGGCTCATGCGGTTGAGGATCACGCCGAGACTGCCGGCCTCGTTGTGCTCGATGACATAGATGACCGTGCGCGCGAAGGTCGGCTCGATGAGATCGGTCGACGCGATGAGTGCGGTTCCGGGCCGGACGCGATGGGTGGGATCTGCATCCCACGGGACCCCCGGCATGCGGCCACCGCCACCGCTGCCCGCCGAAGGATCCCCGGAGCGGAATTCCGGTGTGGGATCCTCTGCGTCGTCACCGCCCGCCACTCAGCCATCATCGCACGTCCGTCGAGTCCCGAACACGCCACAGTCGACGGACCCGCAACCCGTCGGTGAGTACGCTTGAACAAGTGAACAGCACCGAGGTGAGCCGCCGCCGAGGCTGGTCGGTGTTCATCGATTCGCTCCGTCATTCACCAGGCCTGGGACGGTTGCTGTTCGTCCGTCTCTCCAGCCAAGTCACCGACGGGATCTTCCAGGCCGCACTCGTCGGAAGCATCCTCTTCAACCCCGAACGCCACGCGGATCCGCTCGCCGTCGCCGGGGGTCTCGCGGTGCTGTTGTTGCCGTATTCGCTCATCGGACCGTTCGCGGGAGCACTGCTCGACCACTGGGATCGACGCAATGTGCTGCTGTACGCGAACCTGTTGCGCGGCGCGATCATCGGACTCGTCGCGATCGCGGTCGCCTCCGGGGCCCCCGATGTCGTGGTGCTGATCTCGGCGCTCGCCGCCACCGGCGCGAGCCGGTTCGTGGCCGCCGGCCTGTCCGCCGGACTCCCGCACGTCGCCCGGCGCGAGGTGATCGTGGCGACCAATGCGCTGTTCACCACCCTCGGTGGCGCGATGCTGAGCGTCGGGCTCGGGATCACGCTGGGTCTGCGCGCGATCTTCGGCGACGACAATTCGGGCAGTGCACTCACCATGCTGGCAGGCATCGCACTCGCCGTCGTGTCCGGCGGTCTGGCCCACCGATTCCGACCGCTGCAGCTGGGTCCCGACGTACCCGACGATCCGGGCAGGTCGGCGTTCCACGCGGTGTCGGTAGGTCTGTGGCACGGCGCCCGGGCGGTCGCGCACCACAAGACCGTTGCGGCCGCACTCACGGCCATCGGCGCCCACCGGCTCGTGTTCGGCATGAACACGCTCATGATCCTGGTGCTGACGCGGCAGATGGGACCCGGAGACGGGCTCGACCGCGTCAGCCTCGTCATCGGATTCACCGGAGCCGGTGCCCTCCTCGCCGCGGTGGTCACCCCGATCGCGGTGGCCCGCGTCGGGCGGTACCCGACGCTGATGTGCGCGCTGGCCATCGGGGCGATCGCCGAGGTCACGGTCCTCGGATTCCACTTCGCGGTGATCTGTGGGTCGGCGTTCGTGCTGGGGTTGATCGGTCAGGTCGCCAAGTTGTGCGGCGATGTCGCGATGCAGGTCGACGTCGGCGACGCGGTGCGAGGTCAGGTGTTCTCGGTGCAGGACGCGGTGTTCAACATCGCCTACGTCGGCGCGGTCACCGTGGCGGCCGTGGCGATCCCCGTCGACGGTCATGCCACCGTGCTCGTCGTCCTCGGCGTGGCGCTGTACCTCCTGGGCATGGTGGCGGTACGTGCCCTGTACAACCGCGCCGTGGCGGTCGGTGAGCCGACGGCCGGCCCACAGGCCCTCACCGACCCCGCCGCGTGAACCGCGGATCGCGCCTGTCATAGGCGGCGTCGGCGACCCCGTCCCCGTTCAGATCCACCACCACCGTGTCGGTCGTGCCGTCGCCGTCGGCGTCGACGTACAGGCGCTCGGCCACGACCCGACCGCCCCTCTCCGCCCCCACCAGTTCGGCATCGGCGTCTCCGTCCGCGTCCAGGTCGAGTCTCAGGAGGCGTGACCCGTCGGGTTCACCCGAGGTGTGGTCCTCGGGCGCCGGGTCGTGGGGAGCACCGGCACCCAGGGCGTCACGGGCAACGGCCCGGTCCCACAGACCCGCGCCGGAATCGCGGTAGAACGCGTCGGGCACGTCATCGTCATCGGTGTCGAGCGCGGCCGCGTCGGCGATGCCGTCGGCGTCGGTGTCCCACATCGCGTCGTCGCGCCGACCGTCACCGTCGAAATCGAGTCGGACCGCGTCGGGCCCGGCATCGCCGAGAGTGGTGTCTGCAGGAGTGGACCAGCGCGTCGTCGAACCGTCGCCGGGCCCGAAGAGATACTCGATCACCGGGTCCATGCGTTGTTGGACGCAAGCACCACCCCGCCCGGTTCCATCGATCGCATGCCACATCACACCCGGCGTGTGACCGAGACCGTCCGTACCCGGTAGGTTGAGGCCCTATGTACGTCAGCGACCTCGGCGAGCAATGGCATGCAGCGCGGCTGAAACCAGCCCTCGCGCATCTCGACTCCGCCTCCGCCGGCCGATCGTCGTACGCGGTGATCGGTGCGATGACCGCGCACCTGTGGCGTGAGACCGAGCGCGGTTCCTACGTCGCCGCCGACGATCGCGCCGAGGAAATCGCCCGCGACACACGCAATCTCGCCGCACTGCTCGGGCACACGGCGGACGAGATCATCTTCCGCGAGAGCGCCCGTGCAGCACTGCGCGCACTGCTCACCAACTGGAGTCTCCCCGTCACCTCGACGGTCTGGGTGGCCAAGAACGAGTTCGGCCCCAACCTCGAGGAGTTCGAGCGTCGGGGTTACGCCGTGCACACCATGCCCGACGGCGACGTGTACGGCCACATCGACACCGATGCGCTCGAGAACATGCTGCAGTTCGAGCAGCCCGACTTCATCCACGTCTGCCACATCGGGTCGATGTCCGGCGCGGTGCAGCCGGTTGCGCGGATCGTCGAACTCGCCCACCGAGCCGGCGTGCCCGTGGTCGTCGACATGGCCCAGTCGGTCGGTCACGTCCCCACCGTGACCGGCGCCGATGTCGTCTACGGCACCAGCCGCAAGTGGCTGACCGGCCCGCGCGGCGTCGGTTTCGTCGCGGTACGCCGAGACTCGTTGCGGCCGGTCGAGATCGACGGATCAGATGCCTTCATCGCCGGCCGTCTCGGGCTCGGGATCGCGGTCCGCGAACTCCTGGACATCGGACAACAACGGGTCTTTCGTGAGCTGGCGACGATCGGCAAGGCCACCCGCGAGCGGCTGCACGGCATCGCCAGCTGGGAGGTCCTCGAACCCCTCGACGAGCCGTCGGCGATCGTGACCCTGGCGCCGCCCCCCGGTTGGCAGTTCGACGACGTTGCCGCCGCGCGGGACAAGTTGCTCTCCCTCGGCATCCTGGTCACCGCGGCCGACGCCTGGCGGGCCCCGCTGGCAACCGAGACGCCCGTCCTCCGGCTGAGCCCACACCTCGACGTTCAGCGAGAAGACCTCGACCGTCTCGCAGATGCGTTGCGCACCATGGGTTATTGACAGATCGATCAGCCTCTCAGGGATCCAGGACGGCCACGTGAAATCCGACGAAGACGGCGCTCCGCGCCGCAGCGACGACATGTCCGAACCGAGAGACGACCTGGGTGACGACGAAGATCCGCGTCGAGTGCGTTCCCGCACACGACTCGTCGACGCGGCGGTGTCGTTGCTGAAGAGCGGTGGAGTCGAAGCGGTCACCGTGAACGCCGTCAGCCGTGCGTCCAAGGTCGCGCGAACCACCCTGTACCGGCATTTCGGCACCACTGGCGATCTGCTCGCGGCGGCCTTCGACCGTCTGCTTCCCGACGCGATCGAACCCACGGAACTCACCGGCTCGTTACGAGACCAGCTCGTCGAACTGATGCATCAGAACGCCGCGCTCGCCGACAGCGCGCCGATGCACACGACCGTGCTGGCCTGGCTGGCCATCAGCACCGACTCGCCGGAGCACACCACCGATCGCGAACGCCGACTGGCCGAGTTGCGAGAGCGGGTCATCGCCCAATATCGCGCACCACTCGACCACTTCCTCGACAGCGACATCGCACAGGCCGAGCTCGGGGACGTCGACCACGACCTGGCTGTCCTGCAACTCGCCGGTCCTCTGGTCTTCGCCCGCCTTTCCGGAATATTGACCCTGACCGCAGCCGATCGTGAGCGGATCGTCGACGACTTCCTCGCGGCCCACCGGAAGTCCTGATTTCCCGCGCCACAACCCCCTTCGCAAGTTTCGATACATCCTGTAGCGTTGCGATCCAGTATGTATCGGATCGGGGAGGTCGTCGTGGACGCTGTCAGCAAGACCGATCACGTGCCGCCCCCGACCGGCGGGCGGCAGCCGAAACCGCAGCGACGTGGCGAGTACAGCCCGACCCTGGAACGGCTCGCTCGGTTCACACTGCGACACAAGCTCGCCGTGGTCGGGGCGTGGATCGCGACCGCGGCTGCGCTCGCGATCCTGTTCCCGCAGCTGGAGGCAGTCGTCCGAGAGCAGTCGCTCGATCCGCTACCTCGCGACGTGGCGTCCTTCCAATCGCTGGACCGGATGGGGGAGGCCTTCGACGAGAAGGGCGCGACCAACTCTGTCTTCGTCACCATGGAGAACCCGGCAGGACTGTCCGAAACCGTCCGGGATCGCTACGAGACGATGGTCGACCGGCTACGTTCCGATTCCGAGCACGTGCTGTCGGTCCGTGACCTCGTCGGTGATCCCCAGACTGCGCGTCAGGCCACCAGCGCGGACGGGCAAGCGTGGTACCTGCCGGTCGGTGTCGCCGGAACAATCGGCGGCACCACCTCCACCCTGGCGATCGAAGCGGTTCGGGAGATCGCGCGGGACGCGTTCGACGGCACCGGAACGTCGGTGCACGTTACCGGACCGCCCGCCACCTTCAGCGACCAGATCACCACCGCCGAAGCCGATCTGACCGTCATCACCCTGGCGACGATCGCGCTGATCGTGACGATCCTGCTGATCGTCTACCGCTCGGTGTTCACCGCGCTTCTCCCGCTCATCGTCGTCGGCATGAGCCTCGCGGTGGGCCGAGGACTGTTGTCGTGGTTCGGCCAGTCGGGTTTCCCGCTGTCCCAGTTCACCATTGCGTTCATGACGGCGATCCTGCTCGGCGCGGGGGTGGACTACTCGGTCTTCTTCATCAGCAGATTCCACGAGAGACTCCGACAGGGCATGGATCCCGACGATGCCATCGTCGACGCCGCCGCCTCGATCGGACGAGTCATCCTCGCCTCGGCGGCGACTGTCGCCCTGGCGTTCCTCGCGATGCTTCTCGCGAAATTGAGTGCGTTCGCGTCGGTCGGTCCCGCCTGCGCGGTCGCGGTCGTCGTGGGGTTCGCCGCAACGGTGACCTTGTTGCCGCCTCTGCTGTCCACGGCAGCGCGCCGCGGCATCGGTCTGCCCCGCACCGAACTCACCAGGAAGTACTGGAACAGGGTGGGCGTCTTGGTGATTCGTCACCCGGGCCCGCTCTTCGCCGTCAGCATGGTCACGCTCCTCGCGCTGAGCGCTGTGGCCGCGACCATGCAGGTCACCTACGACGACCGCACCGGTCAGCCCACCGGATCCGACAGCAACCTCGGCTACGCGTTGCTGGACAGCCACTTTCCGCGAGATACCGTGATCGCGGAGTTCCTCCTGATCCAGTCACCTCGGGACATGCGCACCGCACGCGGACTCGCCGACCTGGAGCAGATGGCGACGCGAGTCGCGCAGATGCCCGGGGTCACCAGAGTCGTCGGGATAACCCGACCGACCGGCACCCGTCTCGAACAGGCCGAGTTGCCCTGGCAGAACGCTCGAATCGGCGACGAGGTGCAGAAGTCCGTCGATGCCGGCACTTCCCGACGTGGCCAGTTGGAGACCCTCGCAGGCGGGGCCGACCAACTTGCGGACGCTCTGGCACTCCTCGATCGGCAGATCAGCGAGGGCCTCGCACCGCTCGCGCCGTTACTGACCCAGGTGCAGTCCACGGGTTCGGCTCTGGCACAGTACGAACCGATGTTGTCGGTGCTGGGAGACAACGCACCTGCGATCGACAACCTGATGCGTACGAGCAACTCGCTACGGCCGGCAGCGGAAAGCGTCGACAACGCGATCACCGCACTCGCGCCTGTGGTGCCCCAATTGGACACGCCCTGGTGCGACGCGGTGCCGACGTGTGTCCAGCTCCGCACCCGGGCACGCGATCTGGTGCGCACACACCGCAGCGGGCTCTTCACCGAGATGGCCCGGCTCGGCGACGATCTTCAGTCCGCAGACACCCCGGTATCCGAGGTGGTCGGCCGATTGCAGAGTGCGGCAAAGTCATTGAACCAGACGGTGGGTTCGATCCCGGCCGACCTGTCCGGACAGCTGACACAGTTGCAGAGCGGAGTACATCAGCTGGCCGAGGGGGCCGGACTCCTCGCCGACGGGGTACGATCCCTCGTCGACTCGAATCTCGACATGCTCGGGGGCATGTCACAGCTCGCCACCCAGCTACGCGCAGCCTCACGAGACGTCGGCAGCACCGATTCGGCCGTCGGCTTCTACCTACCGTCGAACGCCTTCGATGACGACCGATTTGCCTATGCTGCACAGCAGTTCGTCTCTCCGGACGGCAAGACCGTCCGGTTCATCGTGCAGACATCCAGCGATCCCTACTCGGCCGACGCGATGCGCCTCAGCGACGGGATCCGGGGCGTCGCCGAAAGTGCGTTGCCCAACACCACTCTCGACGCCGCCGAGGTCTCCATGGCGGGCTTCCCGGCGATCAACTCCGACCTCCAGGAGTTGATGACCAGGGACTTCTGGGTTCTGGCCCTTGCGACGCTCCTCATCGTCGGACTGATCCTGATGGCCCTGCTCCGCGCAATCGTGGCACCGCTCTACCTGTTGATGACCGTAGTACTCAACTACGCCGCAACACTCGGAGTGGGAGTCGTGTTCTTCCAGTACATCCTGGGCGAATCCATCCACTGGACGGTTCCCCTGCTGGCCTTCATCGTCCTCGTCGCCGTCGGCGCCGACTACAACATGCTCCTGGTCTCACGACTGCGGGAGGAGTCGATCACGAGCACCAGGGTCAGTGTGCTGCGCACCATCGTCAAGACCGGATCCGTGATCACCTCGGCCGGGATCATCTTCGCGGGCAGCATGTTCGGGCTCATGGCCGGGTCGGTGTCCACGCTGGTGCAGGCGGGCTTCATCATCGGAATGGGTCTCCTGCTGGACACGTTCGTCGTCCGGACAATCGTCGTCCCCCTCATCGCGGCGAGGCTCGGCACCGTGAACTGGTGGCCGAGAAAACCCCACCAGCGCGCGCCACACCGCCGACAGGCGACCTCGCTGGTCGGAGCGACGCCGGCCGGCGATGTCAGGCGAGTGTGACGCCCACGATCGTCTCGATCTCGGGCCGGGCCAGGTCCGCGTCGCGCCGGACCAACCCGATCCGCGTCCGCCTGTGCAGGACGTCGTCGACGTCGACGGCACCCTCGTGCGTGACCGCGAACTCGATCTCGGCGCGGGTGACGTCGATACCGGGCGCGACCGGCTCCAGCGGTCGGTCGACGGTGGCCGACTCGACTACCGTCGGCGCCTCCCCGCCGAAGCGCGCCACCAGCGACGGTGGGAGTCCCGACTCACGCGGGGCGCGCAGAGCTCCGACCAGCGCAGTCGTGGTGGTGACACACTCACCCGCGGTCAGTTCGGTGGTGGCCAGGGCGGCGTCGACCGCATCCTCGGCCATCCGGCGGTAGGTGGTGAGTTTGCCCCCGAGCACGGTCACCAAGCCGTCGCCGCGCACTCGGACGTGGTGCCGGCGGGAGACGTCCGCGAGGCCTTCCGATGCCACGCCATCGGCGGTCCCGCGCTCGTCGATGAGCGGCCGCAGACCGGCGAACACGCCGGTGATGTCGGAGCGATCGAGGGGCCGTGTCAGTGCCGGGCTGATCGCGTCGAGCAGGAAGTCGATCTCGGCGTCGTCCGGGGTGGGGACATCCGGGATCGGGCCCGGGGCAGCGACATCGGTGATACCGATGTAGACGCGACCCAACTGGGCGGGCAGAGCGAAGACGTACCGGGACAACGAATTTCCCACCGGTACGGTCAGCGCGGCGGTCGGGTTGCCCAAGGTCGCCGCGTCGACGACGAGATGTGTTCCGCGGCTGGGTTGCACGGCGATCGAGTCGTCGACCGATCCGGACCACACCCCGGTGGCGTTCACCACCATCCGTGCGCCGACGTCGAAGCTCTCCCCCGAGAGGAGATCGGTGAGCGTGGCACCCCGACCGTCGACCCGATCGGCTCGGGTGTGCGTGCAGATCAACGCGCCGTACGCGGCCGCGGTGCGCGCCACGGCGACGACGAGCCTTGCGTCGTCGATCAACTGGCCGTCGGTGGTCGACACACCGCCGCGGAGTCCGGCCGGCGACAGGGTCGGGCACCGCCCGAGGGTCTCCATGACCGACATCCGCGACGGCGGCGGCAACAGCGAGCTCGACGTTCCCGCAGTGCGGCGCAACAGATCTCCCGCACGCATACCGGCGCGGAGAATCGAGGTCTGGCGCTCGCCACGATCGGGAAGGATCTGCCGAAGCGGCGAGATCAGGTGTGGGGCAATCGACGTCATCAAATGGTGTCGCTCGACGGCACTCTCCCGGGCGATTCGCACGTCACCTTTCGCGAGGTACCGGAGTCCGCCGTGGACGAGTTTGCTGCTCCACCGCGAGGTGCCGGACGCGAGGTCACCTTGCTCGACGAGGGCGACACGGAGACCACGGGTGGCGGCGTCGAGCGCGACACCGACACCGGTGATCCCGCCGCCGACGACGAGGAGGTCGACCGGTTCGGCGGTCGACGCCAGCGACTCGAGAGCCCGTCGGCGGGTTCGCACGGACAACGTGGCCATCAGAACGACACCCTCACGGCATTGGTCGCAGGTAGCCGACGACCACGCTGTGGAGTTCGGTACCCCATCCCTCGGCCAGGATGTCCGACACCAGCGCGCCCGACTGTAGGAAACCCTGCGCGATCAGCAGCACCATCGACGCCATCCGCTTGGCGTCGCCGGCGCGTACCTGTTTGCGACCCTGGCCGTGCGCGAGCATGTCCGCCAGCAGGGCCAGCATCCCTTGCTGACTGGTGCCGAGACGTTCGAACACATAGGGCGCCATGAAGTCGCGCTGTTCACGCCACAGCGACGAGATGAGCTCGCTGTCGCGCAACGCCCCGACCACCGTCACCACCTGGTCGGCCAGTGCGTCGAGGTCCTCGGGCTCACCGCGCTCGCCGACCACGTCGTCGACGATGGTGAGAACCTCGCGGGTGAGCAGATCACGGATGATCTCGGTGATGTCGGACCAGCGCCGGTAGACAGTGGGACGACTCACCCCTGCTCGGCGGGCGACCTCGGAGACGGTCACCTTGCGACCGCCATTACGCAGCAGGCAGACCCTGGCCGCGTCCAGAACGAGATCCCCGATCTCCTCGTTACGGATTGACATGATGTGTAACACTGTAACGGATCACTCAATCGGCGGGGGGCCGACCAGATGACCATCGAACACGCCACGATCGTGGCCAGCCCATACGCGCGGCACGGAACCGGCATGCGCGTGGCCCATCACGCCGCCGACCTTCTTAGGGCTCAGGAGATCGAGGTCGAGGTCATCGTCGGTGAGGACATGGCCGACGCCGCCGACCTCGCCGGAAAGGCCGCCCGGGGTGACACCGACGTCCTGGCCGTCGCGGGCGGGGACGGCACGATCCGGCTCGCGGTGGAGGCCAGCATCGGCTCGGGCAAACCCCTTGCCGTCATCCCCGCCGGCAGCGGCAACGACTTCGCCCGCAATCTCGGCATCCCGCTCGACACCGCCGAGGCCGTCAAGGTGATTCTCGGCGGCCACCGGCAGCCCGTCGACCTGGGCCGCGTCAGCTTCCCCGACGGCCGGACCGCGCTGTTCGCCACGGTCGCCGCCACCGGTTTCGACGCGGCGGTGACCGCACGCGCCATCGACATGCGCTGGCCCCGCGGACAGGCGCGCTACACGATCGCCGCGCTGCTCGAACTCATCGCCCTGCGGTCACGGCACTATCAGGTCCGTGTCGACGACGAGACCGTCGAGGCCGACCTCATCTTCGCCGCCATCGGGAACACCACGTCGTACGGCGGCGGGATGCGGATCACCCCGACGGCATCGGTGTCCGACGGACTGCTCGACGTCACGCTTGCCAAGAACCCGCCGCGCCTGGCCCGACCGACGCTCGCCGGCGTCTTCCCGAAGGTGTTCACCGGCAAGCACGTCGATCACCCCCTGGTCCAGACGATGCGCGGCTCAGAGGTCGAGCTGTACTGCGATCCACCCGCACTGGTGTCCGTCGACGGCGATCTCGTCGGGGAACTGCCCGCCGTGTTCGAGGCGGTCCCGCACGCGGTCGAGGTGTTCACGCCGGCGGCGCAGCATCACTCCGGGAGCTGACACCCACTTCTCGCCGCGCCCAACTTCTGTCCGCGCCTACTTCTCTCCGCGCCTACTTCTCCCCGCGCCTACTTCTCTCCGCGCGACGCCCACCACTCCCGTAGAGCCTGCTCGGCCTCCTCGTGGCTCAGCGGCCCCCGATCGAGGCGGAGTTCCTTCAGATGCCGCCAGGCCTGCCCGACGATCGGGCCGGGCGGCACGCCCAGCATCTCCATGATCGCGTTGCCGTCGAGGTCGGGACGAACCTTCTCGAGATCCTCCGCCGCCTTGAGCGCTGCGATCCGCTGTTCGAGGTTGTCGTAGTTCTGCTGCAGCCGGCGGGCGCGGCGCTTGTTCCGCGTGGTGCAGTCGGCTCGCACCAGCTTGTTGAGCCGGTCGAGCAGGGGACCGGCGTCGTTGACATAGCGCCGCACCGCGGAATCGGTCCAGGCACCGTCGCCGTATCCGTGGAACCGCAGGTGCAGGAACACCAGGTCCGCGACGTCGGCGACGACAGCCTTCGGATACTTCAGCGCTCTCATCCGCTTGCGCACCATCTTGGCTCCGACCACCTCGTGGTGATGGAAGCTCACCCCGCCGCCGGGTTCGTGGCGTCGAGTCGCGGGCTTGCCAATGTCGTGCAGCAGTGCCGCCCAGCGCAGGACCAGGTCGGGATCGCCCTCCTCGAGGTCGATCGCCTGCTTCAGGACGGTCAGCGAATGCTGGTAGACGTCCTTGTGCTGGTGGTGCTCGTCGATGGTGAGCTTCATCCCGGGGATCTCCGGCATCACCCGTTCCGCCAGGCCCGTCTCGACCATCGCGCCGATCGCGTCCAGCGGGAACTCACCGCAGATGAGCTTGTCCAGCTCGGCGCGGATACGTTCGGCGGTGATGCGTTCGATCTCTCCGTTCATCTCGGTGATGGCCTGCCACACGCGCGGCGCGAGCCGGAATCCGAGCTGGGAGATGAAGCGGACAGCACGCAGCATCCGCAGCGGATCGTCGCCGAAGGACTGTTCGGGTGTCGCCGGGGTGTCGATGACACCGGCCAGCAACGCGGTCATCCCGTCGAGCGGATCGCAGAAGTCCTCGGCGCCCCGGGCGCCGATCCGCACGGCCATCGCGTTGACGGTGAAGTCGCGGCGGACGAGATCGTCTTCGAGGGTCTCGCCGAAGGTGACCTCCGGGTTGCGGCTGACCTGGTCGTAGGTGTCGGCGCGGAACGTGGTGATCTCGATCTGGTGGTCGCCCTTGCGGACGCCGACCGTGCCGAACTCGATCCCGACGTCCCAGAACGCGTCCGCCCACCCCTTGAGGAGACGGGACACCTGTTCGGGACGCGCGTCGGTGGTGAAGTCCAGATCGTTGCCGAGGCGGCCCAGCACGGCGTCGCGCACCGAGCCGCCGACCAGGTACAACTCGTGACCTGCCGACGCGAACAGCTCACCGAGAGGAACCAGGACGTCGTCGAGCTCCCGGAGGGCTATCGCCGCCGCGGCCATCAGCCGCACCTTGCGGTCCGGATCCGACACCGTCGGCCGTACATCCGACGGAGAAGAGTCATTCACGGCTTGCCACCCTACCGTCGTCACCCGCGGCATCGACGCCGTGGAGGAGGCCGGCCCACGGCCGGGTCGTGGTCACCTGTCGGTATCCGTCGTACACCGTGTCCGTGGGTTCCGTGGCCGGGCGTCCACATCCTTCTCGCACTACGAGGCGTCCGGGCAAACTGCAGGTGACATGCCGCTAGCATCGTGGAGTGTCCACCGATTCCTCGACCAACCCTTCAGACGTCAGCGACGTCTCGTCGGGTTCGCGTGGGGACGGCGCCGGACAGGCAGGTCAGAACCAATCCGGCCAGGGACGTCGTACCCGCCGTGGCCGGCGCCGTCGAGGACGGCGCAAGGGCGAGGGTCGCGGAACCGCGACTGCGCACAACAGCGGTGGTCACGCCGCCGCCGGACACAAGCAGTCCGGTTCCAAGCAGAGCGGGCCGACGCCGAACGGCCACAAACCCGGCACCCACAAACAGCACAATCCGGCCACACCACCGGCGCCGACGACCGGCCGGCCCACGCCGAACGATCTCGTCCGCGCCCGGACCGCCGATCCCGCATGCCCCGACCCCGTCGAGGCCGAGTCGGTGGAGAAGCTGCCCGTCGACCCCGACCGCGCACGTCCCCGGGTGACCCCACCCAAGCCCTCGGACATGGCCACGGTCACGGCGACCATCACCACCAAGGGCCTGACGCAGGCGACCGGAAAGACCGGCAAGGGTCGACGCCGCTCCGCGCGGGCCGATCGCACCGCCGACCGGACCGCCGATCGCACGAACACCGACAAGCTACGGACCGTCCGGGAGACCTCGGCCGGCGGACTCGTCATCTCCGATCTCGGGCTGCCCATCGACGAGTTGTCCGCCGCACTGATCGGGCGGGTGGATCGTCGCGGCCGGATGATGTGGTCACTGCCCAAGGGGCACATCGAGACGGGCGAGACCGCCGAGCAGACCGCCATCCGGGAGGTCGAGGAGGAGACCGGGATCCAGGGCACGGTCGTCGCACCGCTCGGCAAGATCGACTACTGGTTCGTGAGCGAGGGTCGTCGCATCCACAAGACCGTGCACCACTACCTGCTGCGCTGTGTCGGTGGTGAATTGTCCGACGCCGACTACGAAGTCAGCGAGGTGGCGTGGGTGCCGTTGCACGAGTTGCCGCGTCGCCTCACGTACTCTGACGAGCGACGACTCGCCCGGATGGCCCGCGGTGTGATCGCCGATCTCGCCGCCGACCCGACCCGGCTCGCCCAGTCCGAGGCCGACAGCATTCGCACCGAACCAAACGCCTATGAGAAAGCCGCCGCAGCGCGCAATCAGCGCCGCAACGAGCCCCCGCCCGCGGCTCGTCCGCGCCGGCGCCGACGCCGTCCCCGACGGCCCGCGGCCGGCGATGGCTGACCCGCGTCAGTTGCCTGCCCGGTCCGGTCCGTTCCCCCGACTCTCTCGCCGCGGACCCGAGCGACGTCACGATGGTCGCGGCGGGATCCTCCTACCCCGGCGGGTGCAGATCGTGACCGCGTTGGCAGCGGTGCTGGGGATCGTCGCACTGCTGTCCCTGCCGGGCGTCGCAGCACCGGCTTCCGCCGTGCCCGAGACGAATGCCACCGGGTCGGCCGCCGCACAGCAGTCGTCGCCGCGGTTCGCGCGCATCGTCATCGACTCGATGACCCCGTCGATCATCACCACCACCAGCCGTCCGGTGGTGACGGTGAGTGGTCGCGTCGACAACATCGGCGACCGCTCGATCAGCAACCTGTCCATCCGACTCGAGCGCGGTGATGCGGTCGCCACTGCGTCGGGACTGCGCACCGAGCTCGCCGATGACGACCCCGCGGTCGCCGTCGCGGGCCCGTTCGAGGCGCTCAGCGAGTCCCTCGCACCGGGGGAGAGCGTCGGCTTCCGGATGTCCATGGCGCTGTCCGCCGGCTCCGGGCCGGACGGCCAGGGGCTCGGGATCTCCGAGACCGGCGTCTACCCGATGCAGGTCAACGTGAACGGCACCCCCGACTACGGCAACGCGGCGCAGGTCGCGGGATCGCGAATGCTGCTGCCGGTCCTCTCGTTGCCGCCCGACGAGATCCGCGCCCGCGACTACGTCGACCCGACTACCGACGACACGGGATCGCCGGCCGTCCCCGGCCTGGGACCCGACGGTTCCATCTCCGCCGACCTCGCCAGACCGGCCCGGATGACCCTGCTCTGGCCGCTGGCCGCACCGCCACAGCTCGCCCCCGGAGTCCTCGGCGGCAACAGCGAACCCGTCCGTCTCATCAGCGAGGACATGGCCCGCTCCCTCGACACCGGTGGCCGACTGAACGAACTGCTCACGGCACTCCAGAAGGTGGTCGGGGAACCACCGCGGGAGGAGTCCGGCCCGCCCTCGTCCGAGCCGGCCGCCGCGGATTCGTCGGAACCGACGCCCGCCGCGATGCCCGGTTCGGAGAAGCTCGCCGACAGCATGTGCCTGGCCATCGACCCCGACCTCCTGGTGACCGTCCGCGCCATGTCCCTGGGCTACGAGGTGTCGACCAACCCCGCCGACCCGACCTCGGCCACCCGCCCGGGCAACGGTTCGGACGTCGCGCAACGCTGGCTCGACGCGTTGCGCTGGACCGCGAGCCGGATGTGCGTGGTGGCCCTGCCGTTCGCCCAGGCCGACCTCACCTCGCTCAGCCGGATCGGAATCCCGGGACTCACCGAGGCCGCACTGCGTGGTCCCGCCGACATCATCGACGTGATCCTGGACGTCCGGAGCGTGCGTGGACTGTCGGTGCCCGCTCTCGGCGCGATCGACGACGCCGGTGCCGACGCCCTCGCGCAGGCCGAGATGACGTCGACCGCCTTGGCGTCGAACTCCGTCGTCCCGACCGGCCGCCGCGACGACACCGGTCGGTACCGCGTCGGACGCCTCACCGCTCAGACCTTCGACGCACCGATCACGGCCTCGCTCGCCGCGATCGGCACCGCGCCGCGCACGCCCGCCCTCACACCCGATTCACAGCAGGTGGATCTCACCGACGAATCGGCCGGTAGCCGGCGCCAGAGCGCTCTCGCCGCACTGGCCTATCCGGCGATCGCGGCGCCGCAACCGGATTCGGGAGAGGACGGTTCCGCGCCCCGCAATCCGGTGGTGGGCCGATCAGCGTTCCTCGTCCCGCCGACCTACTGGTCCCCGACGGTCGCCGATTCGGATGCGTTGTTCGCGACCGCCCGCCTGCTGCTCGAGTCGGGTGCCGCGACCCCGACACCGTTGCCGACCCTCGTCCAGGAACTCGGCGCCACGACCGCCACCGGCCGCCTGACGAACCCGCCGGGTGTGGGACCGGTGGGCCGCCTCGGATCCGTGCTCACGACGCAGGCCACCGCCGCCATCCGGCGCAATGTCGAGGACAGCTGGCAGTTCGAGGGCGCGCTGGTCCGGTCGGCCGATGTCGCGGCGACCCCGGAGCGGTACATGTCGCCGCTGCATGAGGACCAGTTGCGCGCCATCAGGTCCCCCGACGGCGACGGATCCGCCGTCTACACGCATCTGCGCCGGCTCCAGGAGGAGCGCGTCGACGCCGTCGCGTCGACCCTGCACCGGCTCGGTCAGTCGGTGACGATCCTCGACCCCGGCGGCCGCTACACGCTGGCGTCCGAACGCAGCCCCGTCCTGCTGGCCGTCCGCAACGACCTCGCCCTGCCGGTCCGTGCCCGCCTGACCACGTCGGCACCCGAGGGGGTGGAGATCGGCGATCTCGGGGTGATCGAGATCCCGGCCCGCGGAACACGCCAGATCCAGCTCCCCACACGTGGGGAGACGTCCGAGGCGATCACCATCGACATCCGGCTGGCCACGGTGACCGGGGTGTCCCTCGGCCAGCCGATCACCCTTCGGGTGCACACAAACGCCTACGGCAAACCGTTGTTCTACATCACGATCGTCGCGGGCGTGGCGCTCGTGCTGCTGACCGCCCGCAGGTTGTGGCATCGATTCCGCGGTCAGCCCGACCCCGCCGACGCCGACCGTCCCGAACCCGACGAACTCGAGCGAATGCTGGCGGGAAGCGGGTATCAGGAGCGACGCCGTACCCTGCAAGGCGAGGGTCGGCCGCCCGGCGAGGAGCCGGCAGACCACCCGCACGACCCCTGATCGAGCACTACCCGAGGACGGCGAAACAGTACGTGAACTGGAACGATGTGCCGCGCGAACCGCGGCCGGGGACACCCGGTGCGGTGCCTCCCCAGCGTCCGGAACGCGCCGCTCCCCGCCGGATTCCGCCCGGCTCCGGGCCCGTACCGCCACCGCCCCGTCCCGGCCCCCCGGCGCCGCCACCGCACAACCCCGGTGCCCGGCACACCCCTGGCCCCGTACCCGGTGGTGTCCGTGTCGACGCCCCGCCGGCGGCTCGTCCCGGTCGGCTCGATGCCGCCGGATACCGCGAACGACACAGTGGCGAGACGGACGCTGTCCACACCGGCTCGTCGAAGAAGGTGACCGCCGGCGACGACGGGACGTCGTCGACCGGTCTGGCACGTGACTCCGACTCGAGCATCCTGCGGACTAGCGGCTCGATCGCGATCGCCACCCTCTTCAGTCGCATCACCGGCTTCTTGCGGACCGTGCTGATCCTGGCGATGCTGGGATCGGGCATCGCCTCGGCGTTCCAGGCCGCCGACGTGCTGCCGAACATGATCGCCGAGGTCGTGCTGGGCGCGGTGCTGACGGCCATCGTCATCCCGCTGCTCGCCCGCGCGGAGGCCGAGGATCCCGACGGGGGCCAGGGGTTCATCAACCGGATCTTCACGATCACGGTCGTCGTCCTCGGAACCGCGACCGTGCTCGCGGTCATCGCCGCGCCGCTGCTGACCTACCTCAACCTCGGTGACGGACAGGTCAACCGGGATCTGTCGACACATCTCGCCTACCTGCTGTTACCGGAGATCCTGTTCTACGGTCTCTCGGCTCTGTTCATCGCGATCCTCAACCTGCGCGGCCTGTTCAAACCCGGTGCGTGGGCGCCGGTGCTGAACAACGTCGTCCAGATCACGACGCTCGTCCTGTACGCCCTCGTACCGGGGGAGATCACGCTCAACCCGGTCCGGATGAGCGATCCGCAGCTGCTCGTCCTCGGCATCGGCTGCACCCTCGGCGTCGTACTCCAGGCGATGATCCTGGTGCCGTTCCTGCGCAAGGCGGGCGTGCACCTGCGACTGGAGTGGGGCATCGACGCGCGTCTGCGCCAGTTCGGCAACATGGCCGTGGCGATCGTCGCCTACGTCGCGCTGCTGCAGGTCGGTTTGATCGCGACCTACCGGATCGCCGCCTCCGCGCAGGCGTCGGGCGTCAGCATCTACTTCACCCACTGGCAGTTGCTGCAGCTGCCCTACGGCGTTCTCGGCGTCACCATCCTGACCGCGATCATGCCGCGACTGTCGCGCAACGCGGCCGCCGACGACACGAAGGCCGTGGTCGACGACCTGTCGCTGGCCACCAGGCTGACGATGGTCGCGCTGGTCCCCGTCGTGTCGTTCATGACCTTCTTCGGGCCGGCGATCGCGATCGCCGTGTTCAACTTCGGCCGGTTCGACGCCTCCGACGCCGCCCAGCTGGGTTCGGTGCTCGCCTGGGGCGCGTTCACGCTGATCCCGTACTCGATGACGCTCGTCCAGCTGCGCGTGTTCTATGCCCGCGAGGACGCCTGGACCCCGACGTTCATCGCCCTGGGCATCACGGTCGTCAAGGTCACGTCGTCGTACCTGGGTCCCGTCCTGTTCGACGACCCGTCGAACGTCGTGCGGTGGCTGGCCCTGTCCAACGGTCTCGGCTACCTCGTCGGCGCCGTCGTCGGACATTTCCTGCTGCGCAGCCGTCTGCACGGCGCCCGGCTGTCGAACGTCGCCCGCACCACGCTGGTCACCATCGCGGTCTCACTGAGCGTCTCGGCGGCGGTCTGGGCGATCGCGAAGATCTCCGGCCTCGACCATATGATCGGCTGGTTCGGCAAGGTCGGCTCGGTCCTGTATCTCATCCTGACCGCCGGTGTGGTGCTGACGGTCACCTACGCCGGCCTCGCCGCCGCGCGGGTGCCCGACGTGGTCGCGATCAGCAACGCGGTACGCCGTGTCCTCGGTCGGTTCATTCCGGCGCTCGCACCGCCGGCGGAGCCCGAACGTGAACAGTCCCCGGCGATCACAGTTCAGTTTCCGCGCGTCTCCGGAGACGAATCGCTCCCGTACTCTGGTCAGGTACAGGTGCTACGCCGCTTCGACAGGGGTACCGCGACGTGGCAGTCGTACTCCGTACATTCCGGTGGCGCGATCGGCGCGGGCCGGGGTGTGCGTCCCATCCCAGAGCGTGCACCGGTTCCGCGCGACATCAGATACCGGAGGAAAGGAGTCCGTCGCGTGAGTGACAGCGAGATCGACACGAGTGTGCCCACCGGGTCGCCCGTCGAATCCGGCCCCGGCGAACCGCAGGCTCCGCACGTACCCACTCACGCCAAGTCTCCCGACGCCCAGACTCCCGAGGCGGCCGGTGCCGCCGCACCGGGCGGTTCCACCCGTCCCCGCGGTCCACGACTGATCCCGGGCGCCGCGGTCGCCGGTGGACGCTACCGCCTGCTCGAACAGCACGGCGGCACCCGCGGCCTGCAGTTCTGGCGCGCCCAGGACATCAACCTCGACCGAGAGGTCGCGTTGACCTTCGTCGACGCCGACCAACTCGCACCGCCGCTCGAGCGCGGCCAGGCGGTCAAGACGACCGACCAGGGACCCCAGGCCGTCCTCTCACGCACCCTCCGGCTCGGACAGATCACCTCCGACGGGGTGGCGCGAGTCCTCGACGTGGTGCGTGGATCCTCCGGCGGGATCGTCGTCGCCGAGTGGGTGCCCGGATCGTCGCTGGCCGACGTCGCCCGGACCCAACCGTCGCCGATCGGCGCGGCGCGAGCCGTGCGTTCGCTGGCGGCCGCCGCCGAGATCGCGCATCGTTCCGGGGGTGCGCTGTCGATCGACCACCCCGATCGCATCCGTATCAGCCACGACGGCAACGCGGTTCTCGCTTTCCCGGGCACGCTCGCCGGGGACGACAAGGCCTCCGACGTCCGCGGCCTCGGTGCGGTGCTCTACGCACTGCTGCTGAACCGGTGGACACTCGATCCCGACAACGGGTCACGTCTGGTCACCACCGACGACGTCACCGAACCGATCGGCGGTATCCCGGTGGCCGCGCCGGGCGAGAACGGTCAGCCGCTGGAACCGCGGGCGGGCAAGCCCGACATCCCGTTCGAGATCTCGGCGGTCGCGGCGCGCGCGCTCGACGGAACCCGCGGGATCCGGACGGCTGCGACGGTCCAGCACGTCCTCGACCAGGCCACCGTCGTAGACCTCAACACCGACATGCTCCCCGCGATCACCGATGCCGACGCCCCGCCGCCGGTCACGGTCGCCTCACGTGTCGGCGGCACCGAGCACAAGCCGGGGAGAAAGAACATCGCGCTGCTCGTCGGTGCGGGACTCCTCGCGATCTTCGTGGTCATCGCGCTGATCGTGGGGGCCACCAACGTCTTCGGAAGTGGTGACGGCTCGAGCGACATCGATTCGATCCTGACCACGACGGAGCCGGCGACGCCGGGTGAACAGGCGCCGGGCGCAAAGGCGCCCACCGAGGCCCCGCCGGCCCAGGACATCCCGTTGCAGTCGGTGTCTGTGACCGACTTCTCGTCACAGCCGCCGGACAACTCGGCCAACGTCGGCAACGTCATCACCGGCGCCGCGCCGCCATGGGAGACCGACAACTATCGGGGGCGACCCGACTTCGGCGGTCTGAAGCAGGGCCTGGGCCTGATGTTCGACCTCGGCAGTGACCGGGCCGTGAAGTCGGTGACCATCGAGTCCCCGACCCCGGGTTTCGACGTGGAGGTCCGCACCTCGCCGAACGCGAAGCCCGCATTCGCCCGGACAACGCCGGTCGCCGCGGGGCGCGTCGACCAGAACCCGACGACGATCGAGATCGCGTCTCCGCAGGCCAGCCGCTACGTGATGGTATGGATCACCACCCTTCCCAGTGCGGCCGGCGGCTATCAGGCCGAGATCAGCCGCGTCACGATGGCGGGCTGACCGACTCGTTCGCGACGCTCGGCGCCGCGGCCTCGGCGGCCGGTCCATCCGTCTTCGGCGCCCACCCGGGCGGTCCGAAGATGTAGCCGAGGCGGGCACGCCAGCTCGTCGTCGACTTCACATCGCGGGCGATCGAGGCATACTCGTGCGTCTCGAGCTTCCAGATGTTGTAGGTGTCCACCGGTTTGGTGAGTCCGTAGCGCGGGCGGCGCACCTCCGGCGTGAAGGACCCGAACATCCGGTCCCAGATGATGAAGACGCCGCCGTAGTTGCGGTCGAGGTACTCGGGATCCCGTCCGTGATGCACCCGGTGATGCGACGGGGTGTTGAACACGTACTCGAACGGCGCCCACATCCTGTCGATGTGCTCGGTGTGGATCCAGAACTGGTAGATCAGGTTCAGCGAGTACGCGAAGAACACCAGGGCCGGTGGCACGCCGAGCAGTGGGAGCGGCAGCCACATCACGATCGCCGCGCTGATGTTCCACTTCTGACGAAGCGCCGTCGCGAAGTTGAAGTACTCGCTGGAGTGATGGGCCTGATGGGTGGCCCAGACGATGCGCACACGGTGCGACACGCGATGCACCCAGTAGTAGATGAAGTCCACACCCACGAAGGCGATGACCCATGAGTACCACTGGTTCATCGGTAGGTGCCAGGGTGCGACATAGGTGAACAGGGCGGTGTAGGCGATCAGCCCGAGGAGTTTCCAGAAGGCGCTGGTACCGATGGAGACGAGGCCCATGAGGACGCTCGCGCGCGCATCGCGTGTCTCGTATGCGCCCGGCCGAGGACCGCCCCCGTCATCATCGTGGCCGTCATCGTGCTCGAGCTTGGCCGCGGCGAACCACTCGATCGCGAGCATCGTCACGAAGAACGGGATCGCGAGGACAGTCGGCTCGCGCATCGGTTCCGGCAAGAACTCCAACACCGTGTACTCCCTAGAACACCATCTGACACGTCAGCATGTCAGTTTGATTCTGACAAGGTATCGTGTCAGAAGCTGCGCTGTAAAGAGCCGATCCGCCATTCGCGGGTCACGACGAGAGGAACGACGGATCGTGTCCACGTCCGCCACCGCGGGGCCCTCCGCCGCACCCATCGGGGGCCGACGCTACGGGGGAGCGGATCCGACCGAACGTCAGTCGCGCCGCCGCCGCGCGTTGATCAGCGCCGGACTCGACGTCTTCGGCAGCGAGGGCTACGCCAAGGCCTCGGTCAAGAGTGTCTGCGACCAGGCCGGCCTGACCCAGCGCTACTTCTACGAGTCGTTCACCGACCGTGCCGATCTGCTTGTCGCCGTCTACGACGACTGTGTCGACTTCGCGCGTACCGCGACTCTCGCCGCCGCGAGCCCGTTCCTGGACGCCGAAGCCGACGACACCGAAGCCGACGACACCGAAGCCGACGACACCGAGGACCGGCGAGAACCGAAAGAGGTTGCTCCAGCGAGGATTTCCGGATCAGGGATTGCCGGTGAACTCATCTCCGACGCCGCGCGTGCCACACTCCGGGCCTTCATGTCGGCACTGACCGACGACGAGCGGCGGGCGCGCGTCATGCTGGTCGAGGTCGTCGGCGTCTCGCCGGAGATCGAGCGCGTGCGGATGAGTGCGATCCACGGCTGGGCAGAGCTGATCCTGATGCTGGCGAGGGGGAGTCGTCCGCCCACCGCCCGCCAGCGGCTGGCCTCGGTCGGACTCGTCGGCGCGGTCACCCAGTTGATGGTCGACTGGTACGTTGCGGGACAATCGGATTCCGACATTCCCCGCGAACCCCTCGAAGACGTCCTCGACGTGTGCGTCGAACTCTTCGTCGCCGCGCACGATCGTCTGCTGAACTGACGTCACGATTCTCGTACTCCGCCAAAACGGCTCCATAAGACGTGCTCGGGGAGTAGATTTCGGACCATTCTGCTTCAAGCCGCGGGTCCGCTACTGCCGGGAGGCGACGGATGAGTACAGCAGAGGAGCGCGCGAGACAGCTGGATCTTGTTGCGCGCCTTAAATCTTCTTATCCGGAACTCCCGGACGCACCGACTCCCGATCTCCTCGATCACGCGCGTATCACCGCCTACCTGAAGCCGGTTCACGATGTCGGCGGAGAGCCCGATGCGCCGATCTTCTATGAGGGAAAGGCATATGAGCTGTGGGAGCACATGACCTACGTCATGTGTGAAGTGCTGGCGTGGCGCGGGATCTGGCTGTCCGAGGAGCGTCGGCGCATCGGCAACGTCGACGTCGGTCGTGCGGAATACCTCGGACTCCCGTACTACGGCCGCTGGCTCCTGGCGGTGGCGAGGGTCCTGGTCGAGAAGCATCACATCGCCCTGGGTGAGCTCTCCGAACGCATGCTCGAGGTGCAGGAACGTTATGCCGGGGGACTGGTCGGCAAGACCCTCGAGGCGCGACCCCGTGGTGCCGGCGACGGTTCCGACGTCCCCCGCAACACCCACCACCGCCACGCGGTCGGCGTCGGCGATCCGCAGATCTACGCCGGAACGGCCGGCGAGGCACGGTTCACCGTCGGGAATCGTGTCCTCGTGCGTGAACTACCGGTCGTCTTCTACACGCGCACACCGGAATACGTTCGGGGTGCCACCGGCGAGATCGCTGCCGTCGCCTACGAGAGCCCCGCACCGGAGGACGAGACGTGGGGTCTGTCCGACGCGCAACCCGAGTGGTTCTACGTCGTGGAGTTCCGGATGAGTGAGCTCTGGCACGGATACACCGGCCCCGACGACGACACCCTGCGAACCGAGATCCCGGAGAGGTGGCTGGCGCCGGCCGGTCGAGAGGAGGGCCAGGAACCATGAGCGACGCCCCCGGTGCGCACGTCCACGACCATGATCACGACCACGCGCGCACGGTCGCGCCGATGGTCGAGGAGGTCACCGATTTCGAGGTCCTTGAGATCGCTCTGCGTGAATTGTGCATCGAGAAGGGACTTTTCACCGCGGAGGAACACCGAAGGTTCACCGAGTTCGCCGAGCAGATAGGTCCGACGCCGGCGGCGACCCTGGTCGCCCGGGCGTGGGTGGAACCGGATTTTCGAGAGTTGGCCCTCGCCGAACCCATGACCGCGAGCAAGGAGGTCGGCGTCGACTGGCTGGAACCCACCGGTTTCGGAACGCCCAGTGATTTCACCGCGTTCTCGATTCTGGCCGACACGCCGACGCTTCATCACGTGATCGTGTGCGCGTTGTGTTCGTGCTATCCGCGACCGATTCTCGGCAATTCGCCCGAGTGGTATCGCACGCCGAACTACCGGCGTCGGATGGTTAGGTGGCCGCGACAGGTGTTGTCGGAGTTCGGTCTCCAACTACCGGACAACGTGTCGGTGCGGGTCCAGGACTCCAACCAGAAGCACCGGTTCATGGTGATGCCGCAACGTCCGGCCGGAACCGAGGACTGGACCCGAGACCAGCTGGCCGAGATCATCACGCGGGACTGTCTGATAGGGGTGGCGCTCCCGAAGCCGGGCGTCACCACCAACGCGGTCACCACGGTGCGGCCCGCCGTCCACCCAGCAGGAGAGTGACGATGTCGACGCGGGCCGAAACCGGAGATGTCCACCCGTCCCTCGCCGAGGTCGTCGAACGCGACCAGGTGTGGCCACGAATGGCCGCCAGGTACGGGGTCGCCAATCTCGTTCCGCCGTGGAAGACCAGCCTCGACGGTCTCTGCGATGCGCTCGACCGCGCCGCCGACAACGGCTGCGCGGCACCCGGGACCGTGGAGCGCCGGGACGAGGAGGACCGGTTGGCGGCGACCACCTATGCCGACCTTCCCTATCCGGAGAATCAACTCGTCGCCCTGGCCCACACGCTGCTCGACCGCGGGGTGATCGACGAAGGCGAACTCGCCGAACGGATGGCCGCGGTCCGGGCGCGACTGGAGGCGTGAGGCCGCGGACAAACCGGCTGTCCACAATGGGATCATCCTTGTAGACAACCGCCTCACCACTGCGTCGTGTGTTGACTTCTCCATTACTCTCAGCGCATGGCCGGGGGGAAAGACGCAGTTGACCTGCGTACCGATGAGCAGTTGTTGCGGGCTCACGTCGCCGGCGACCCGGGTGCGTTCTCCGATCTCGTCAACCGCCACCTCGACTATCTGTGGTCGGTCGCCCTACGAACCAGCCAGAGCCCCGAGGACGCCGCCGACGGATTGCAGGATGCGCTGCTGGCCGCTCATCGAACCGCGGCGGATTTCCGCTCCGACGCGAAGGTGACCAGTTGGCTGCACCGGATCGTCGTCAACGCATGTCTGGATCGGATTCGTCGCAACAACTCCCGCAAGACCGTCCCGTTGCCCGAATGGGACGTGATGTCGATCGCGGACACGAGTGACGACATCTCCGCGGTGGACCTGTCGGTTTCCATCGGCCGGGCGCTGCACACACTGCCCGAAGGCCAACGACAGGCCATCGTCGCCGTCGACCTCGAGGGGTACTCCATCGCCGAAGCCGCATCACTGCTCGGTGTCGCCGAGGGGACGATCAAGAGCCGGTGCGCGCGAGGGCGCCTCAAACTCGCCCAGGTCCTCGGCCATCTCCGGACTGCCGATGACGCGTAACCCCATGCCTGCCAACATCTTCCCGGCTGTCCCGGTCGGAGTGGAACCGGAACGGCGCGTCGCGCGTCCAAGTACTCGACGACCACCGACGACGCCCATCGAAATGCCACCATCGAGAGACCGACGCCCGACCTCCGGAATGGAAGACTGACACCATGACCCCGCGGGGACCAGACGACACCGAGTCCGGCGATCTGCCCGATCCGCCGTACTCGGCAGACATGCTGGCCGAGTTCCATGCCGGCGTGCTGTCCGAGCGCGCCACCGACCACATTCGTGCGAAGATCGCGGATGACGCTGCAGCACAGGAGATCCTGGCTGCTCTGGATCGGACGGCAAGGCAACTCCGCGCGTCGACGCCGGCCCAGCATCGGGTTCCGGATCGGGTTCGCGCCGATGTCCAGGCCATGCTCGCCGCCCTCGCCGGATCGTCCTCGGCCACATCCCCCTCGTTCACAGACGTCCCGTCCACCGCTGCACCCTCCACATCCGCAGGCACGGCCTCGGCACCCGCCGATCCGGACGCGCCGGTGGATCTCGCCGGACGACGCGAATGGTCACGCCGCACGAGGATGGTCGTGCCGCTCGTGCTGGTGGCGGCCGCAGTCGTGGTGGTCGCATTCGGCTCGATCGGTGTGCTGCGTCTGATGTCCTCGTCCTCGGACGACACTCCGCGGCCGACGCAGGCCCAGCCTGCGTCCACCCGGACTCTGGACCCGACCGGTTCCGCGTCGGCGCTCTCGGTCCTCGGCCGCACCGACGGCGCGCCGTTCGAGTCGGTCGCGGCACTCCGCCGGTGCACCGCGGCCCACCTCGTCCCCGCGACCGCGGTCGTCGTCGGCTCGGGGCGGATCATCTTCCACGGTGCCCCCGCTGCCGCCATCCTGCTGTCCACCGGAATCGCCGGCCGCTTCGACGCCCTCATCGTCGGTCTCGAGTGCGACACCGGCAGTCCCGCTTTCCTGGCCCGGGGGACGATCGGCGGCTGACCCGACATCCGTAGGCCGAGACCTGCGTCACCACGCCGGGCGCGTGGACTTGACCGGGAACATCTGCGCTTACCCTTGTGTTGAAGCAGCCGTGATCCCGACGAGACACATCCGGGATCTCGTATACCCCACCAGCACGGAGGACGGATGAGCCAGCCAGAGACCCAGCAGATCCACGACGTGATCATCATCGGATCTGGTCCTGCCGGGTATACCGCGGCGATCTACACCGCGCGCGCCGAGCTAGCACCGATCGTCTTCGAGGGAACCCAGTTCGGTGGCGCGCTCATGACCACCACCGAGGTCGAGAACTTCCCCGGTTTCCAGACCGGTATCCAGGGTCCGGCCCTGATGGACGAGATGCGCGAGCAGGCGATCCGATTCGGCGCTGACCTGCGCATGGAAGACGTCGACACGGTCCGCCTCGAGGGCGACATCAAGGAGGTCGAGGTCGGCGGAGAGGTGTTCCGCGCACGCGCGGTCATCCTCGCGATGGGTGCCGCCGCACGGTACCTGGGTGTCGAGGGTGAGCAGCAGCTCCTCGGCCGCGGTGTCTCGGCATGTGCGACCTGTGACGGATTCTTTTTCAAGGACCAGGACATCGCCGTCATCGGCGGTGGTGACTCCGCGATGGAGGAGGCCACCTTCCTCACCAAGTTCGCGCGCACCGTCACCCTGGTCCATCGCCGCGAGGAGTTCCGCGCGTCGAAGATCATGCTCGACCGGGCACGCAACAACGACAAGATCCGCTTCGTCACCAACGCCGCTGTGCGTTCGGTCCTCGGCGAGGGTTCGGTCAGCGGTCTCGAGCTCGAGGACACCCGCACCGGCGAGGTGAGCACCCTCGACGTGACGGGCATGTTCGTCGCGATCGGCCACGATCCGCGCAGCCAGCTGGTCCGCGGACAGGTCGATCTCGACGACGAGGGCTATGTCCTCGTCCAGGGACGCACCACCTACACCTCGCTGCCCGGTGTCTTCGCCGCCGGCGACCTGGTCGACCACACCTACCGTCAGGCCATCACGGCGGCCGGTAGCGGTTGTTCGGCGGCCATCGACGCCGAGCGCTGGCTCGCCGAGCAGGGCGAGGCGCCCGAGCACACCGTCGACGCCGAGTCCGTCGCCGACGTCGAGGCTGTTCAGGCACCTGCCTGACCTGCACTTTCCACTCCGAACTTCATTCTTGAGTCCATCTGAGGAGGACACCACCATGGGTGCAAACACGGTCGTCGTCAACGACACCACCTTCAAGGACGCCGTTCTCGGCGCCGACAAGCCGGTCCTGGTCGACTTCTGGGCCACCTGGTGCGGCCCGTGCCGCATGGTTGCCCCGGTCCTCGAGGAGATTGCCCGCGACCACGGCGACAAGCTCACCATCGCCAAGCTGGATGTCGACGAGAGCCCGGCCACCGCGCGTGACTTCCAGATCATGTCGATTCCGACCATGATCCTCTTCGACAAAGGTCAGCCGGTGAAGACAATCGTCGGCGCCAAGGGCAAGGCCGCACTGCTCCGCGAGCTCGACTCGGTGATCGGCCAGTCTGCCTGACCTGCTGTTCCTTCTGATCCGCGGCGAGAGTCCGACGGGTGAACGACGTTGGTGTCGGCCCGCGGGCTCTCGTCGTTGGTAGTCTCGGCCCGGGTCCCCGACCATGCGGGACACGAGCCGACCACGACGCGGCTGGACCTGTTCCAGTTTGGTGTAGTGAACTTCAGCTGAGAGAATGCAGGCTGATGCTGACCGGTACCGCCGTAGTGCGGTCCGCCAGATATCGCCGGCAGGGCGTCACCCTGCCGCGATTCGTACGAGGGGTGACGACATGCCATTGTTCCGACTTGGGGATCACGGCTCGGCGGTGGCCGAGATCCGCGCCATCCTGGTCGGGCTCGGTCTGTTGCCCGAGGACGGGGACGCCGTTTTCGACGAAGCGTGTGACCGGGCAATTCGGGCGTTTCAGCAGCAACGAGGTCTGATCGTCGACGGCATCGTCGGTCCCGCGACCTACCGCGTCCTGCGGGAGGCCTCGTACCGTCTCGGTGCCCGCGTCCTCTCGTATCAACTCTCGGCGCCGATGGTCGGCGACGACGTCGCCACCCTCCAGCACCGACTCCAGAACCTCGGCTACTACACTTCCCTCGTCGACGGCATCTTCGGGCTCAACACCCACAACGCAGTGTGTCTGTACCAGAGTGAATACGGACTGGCCTCGGACGGAATCTGTGGTCCGGCGACGCTGCGCTCCCTCGAGCGACTCGGCACGCGCGTCACCGGTGGCTCGCCGTACGCGATCCGCCAGGAGGAGCAGGTTCGGCGCTCCGGTCCACAGCTGTCGGGCAAGCGGATCCTCATCGATCCGGGCTCCGGGGGGTTGCATCCCCTCTCGACCGGCGATCTCGCCGAACGCGAATCCGATCTCCTCTGGGATCTGGGTGCACGTCTCGAGGGGCGGATGGCCGCCGCCGGGATGCAAACCTTCCTGTCTCATGACGGTCGTGGCCGTCCCGGTGACAACGAACGCGCCCGGGTAGCCAACCTGATGGATGCCGACCTGATGATCTCGCTGCGCTGCGGCCACTACCGCAACGTGCAGGCCAACGGTGTCGCGTCGTTCTACTTCGGCAACAACCAGAACTCCTGCTCGACGATCGGGCGTAATCTCGCAGGCTTCATCCAGCGCGAAATCGCTGCCCGCACACCGCTTGCCGATTGTCGGACGCATGAGCGCACGTGGGATGTCCTGCGACTCACCAGGATGCCGGTGGCACTCATCGACGTCGGATACATCACCAACCCGCACGACGCTGCGGTGCTTGCCAATTCGGATTGGCGCAATGTCATCGCCGACGCCATCCTGGTCGCGGTGAAGCGGTTGTACCTGCTCGACCAGGACGACCGGCCTACGGGCACTTACACTTTCGCGGATCTCCTGGCCGCGGAGAACGCTTCGCGCTGACCCGCGCCGTACCCGACCCCACCGGGACGGCCGTTCGCTGCCGCCCGGCGAGATCGATCTCCGCCATCACCACGAGCTTCTCCAGCGCGCTCTCCACCTCGAACTTCCAGCCGAGTCCTTCATCGAGTTCGAGACGGAACCGCGGAAACCGCTGATGGGATGAAACGACATCGAATCCGGAGTTCTTGAGGAACGACGCATCGATCATGCAGGCTGTGCACAGATCGGCCTGCGGATCCTCGAGGATCTCCCGCGCGACTTCGATGATCGCCTCGTCCGTCCAGAAGTCGAGGTCGGGGAGGGCGCCTCCAGTGGAGGCCGGTCCCGACTCCGTCGATCCGGACGTCGCCGAACCCGTCGGAGAACCGAACTCGGCCGCGCCGGCACCGTTACGCACGAGCCCGAATGACTCCACCGCACGGACACCGCGGCGGATCAGATCGCCGAGAACCGCGTCGAGAAGAATCGTGGCGACCTCGTCGTGTCCCGGCTCCGTGCGAATACTGGTGAGCAGGACCGCGTCGTGACTGACCGGGGAAGTGGGGAAGTGCTGCGAACGGGGCACCCTGTTCGGCGGAGCGTAAAAGGCCGTGCCGATGACATTGTTGGTCGTCGATTCGATGGCGACCTGTCCGCACGCGCCCCATTCGAGCAGTAGCCCGGAGATCCAGGCCTCCTTGTCGAATTCGCTCTCATACGATTCGCCGTGGGCGGTCGGCTCGACTTCCCAGAAGACACATCGCCGGGTGTGCTGGGGCAGCAACTCGAAGGATCCGAGTTCCAGCCGCACGATCGACACGCTCATGTCACCGAGCTCCGGTCCGACGACATGAATCTACGAAAACCATTGAGCTGCAGCCCATCTCACTAAACCGGCGGTCGTCTGACCGATCAATCGTCACTGTGACATTACTTCCGCATCCGCTGGTACCGGGAAGTTCGCGGTGAAATTCACTTCTTTGGATCAATGAACTCGACGATGCGTTCCAAGTCATCAACTGATCCGAATTCCACGACGATCTTCCCTTTCCGCTTTCCTAGACTGACTGTAACCCTGGTGTCCAGACTGTCGGACAGTCTCTCGGCAAGGTCTTGGAGTCCTGGCATCTGCATCGGTTTACGCTTCGGCGCGACCGGAGCCTTCGAATCGGGTCCGTCCCCACGATTGGCGAGTGTGACGGCTTCCTCCGTCGCGCGAACCGACAGTCCCTCGGCGACGATGCGCGCGGCCAGCGCCTCCTGAGCGTCGCTCCCGGTCTCGAGGGAGAGGAGGGCACGAGCGTGCCCGGCTGACAGGACGCCTGCCGCTACACGACGCTGGACGGGAATGGGTAGCTTGAGCAGCCGGATCATGTTGCTGATGAGCGGACGTGATCGGCCGAGTTTGGCCGCCAGCTGCTCGTGGGTCACGCCGAATTCTTCGAGGAGTTGTTGGTAGGCGGCCGCCTCTTCCAGCGGGTTCAGCTGCGCCCGGTGGATGTTTTCGAGCAGTGCGTCGCGCAGCATATCGCCGTCTGCCGTCTCGCGGACGATGGCCGGAATGGCCTCGAGGCCGACTTCCTGGCTGGCCCGCCACCGACGCTCACCCATGACGATCTGAAAGGCGACACCATCAGCGGTCGGCTCTTTCAGGCGCCGTACGACGATGGGCTGCATCAGTCCGAACTCGCGGATCGAGTGCACGAGCTCGGACATCTGCTCGTCGTCGAAGACCGTACGCGGCTGGTTCGGGTTCGGTTGGATCTGCTTGGGCGGGATCTCGCGGTAGACAGCGCCGGCCTCTTCGCGACTCAGCACGTCGATGGTCGGGGCACTCGTCGGGGTGGCCTGACCGTCGACCCCAGGCGTCGGACCCTTACCGATCACGACATCGGCGGCCGCGTTTCCCAGTCGGGGAGTGTTTGTCTGGTCGTCGGTGGGGCCGGTGGGAATGAGCGCAGCCAGTCCGCGACCCAATCCGCCTCGACGCTGAGCGGTGTCCCGTTGACTCATGCCTCTACCTCCACTCGGAACTGGAACCCTGCTGTCGTCATGCCTGAGCGCTTTCCGCTGCACCGCGGAGAGCCAGCTCTCGCGCGGCATCCATATAGCTCATCGCGCCACGTGAACCGGGGTCGTACTCGATGATCGTCATCCCGTAGCCAGGTGCCTCGGACACCTTGACGCTGCGGGGGATGATCGTGCTCAGCACCTTGTCACCGAAGTGGCGTCGGACCTCCTCTGCAACCTGATCGGCGAGCTTGGTTCGTCCGTCGTACATCGTGAGAACGATCGTCGACACGTGCAGCGCACGGTTGAGATGCGCCTGAACCAGCTCGATGTTACGAAGGAGCTGCCCGACACCCTCGAGAGCGTAGTACTCGCACTGGATGGGGATGAGCACCTCTCGCGCAGCAACCATTGCGTTGACGGTCAGAAGGCCGAGCGACGGCGGGCAATCGATGAAGACGTAGTCGATCTGATACTCGGCCAGCACCTCATCGTTGAGCGCGTTGCGCAATCTGTTCTCGCGCGCGACCAGCGAGACGAGTTCGATCTCGGCGCCGGCCAGATCGAGTGTCGCCGGTACACAGAAGAGGCCCTGCTGGCTCGGCGACTCCTGGATCGCTTCTTGGAGCGTCACTTCGCCGAGGAGGAGTTCGTAGACGGAAGCGATGTCCTGGGCGCGGTGATCGATGCCGAGGGCGGTGCTCGCGTTGCCCTGGGGGTCGAGGTCGACCACCAAGACACGGAGCCCGCGCAGCGCCAGACCGGCGGCGAGGTTGACTGCGGTGGTGGTCTTGCCAACACCGCCCTTCTGGTTCGCGACCGTCATGATCCGGGTGTGCTGCGGGCGGGGGAGTTGGCCGGCACCGCCGGGGGTCAGGACCTGACTCGCGCGCTCAGCAGCCATCGCGATCGGGGTGTCGGCGTATGGTTGGCCCGCGACGTGCGGGGCTCCAGCGGGTGGCGTTTCACGTGAAACGTTCGGGTCTTGCTCGACCACGCGGGCACTCCTTTGACCTACCTGGTAGGCGTTCGAGTCGTCGGCGCCAGCGGACGTGGCCCCGGCTCCGACAGATGCAGAATCGTCAACGGCAGCACGCTGAGACGTGCTGCCAGAACGCTTTCTATTCTGCGCCTTGCGCGGACTCCATACCAATTCAGAACTCCCTCTATGTGACACCGTCGGCACAATCAGCCGACCCGGCGTGATCGATGAATCCGATACTCAACGACGCCGCGGCTTCTTCACCCCGGAGCGCTCCGTCTTGGTTCCCACGACGACGGTGGTCGGGGTCTCCAGGACCTCGCCGCACGTGACGACGCGGAGGTCGCTGATTCCCGAACGGCCGACGAGAGCACGATCTCGTTCGATCTCTTCGGCCGCCGAGGAGCCCTTGATCGCAATCATTCGTCCGCCTGCGCGAACCAGGGGAGCGGACCACTTCGACAGACGCTCGAGCGGTGCGACGGCACGGGACGTCACGACATCCGCCAGCCCGACCTCCGCCCGAACCGACCTCTCCTCCGCACGCCCTCGGACAACTCTCACATTCTCGAGACCAAGGGTCTCAACGGCTCGTTCGAGGAAGGTGCTCCGACGAAGCAACGGTTCGATCAGGGTGATCGACACGTCCGGTCGCGCGATGGCGAGCGGCAGACCGGGGAGGCCCGCACCGCTTCCGATGTCGAAGACTTTCTCATCCTCGTCGATTAGCTCCTCGATGACCGCACAATTCAGGATGTGCCGATCCCACAGCCGAGGAACTTCCCGCGGACCCATCAGGCCGTGATCGATTCCGTCGGTGGCCAGGATTCGCCAGTAACCTTCCGCCAGTTCCTTGCGCTCACCGAAGACCACATCAGCCGTGTCCGGTGGGATCTGTAGTGCATCAAGGTCGGGATGGTCATCGGGTTGAGCGTCTGACGACACTGAGCCTCCGTTTCTAGTTGGTCCTATGACAGTGTTTCACGTGGAACCTGACGCGACTGAGGGTCGGTGCACATGCCGCCGATCGGCGTGTGTTTCACGTGAAACACATCGATGTCATTCATGCGTGCGCTCTCTCAGCAGACAGCCGTGCCGAACCTGCCGCGCCTCCGGCCCCACGACAACCAGTGGCCCAAGCCAGTTCATGTCGGGCGGAACTCGCACGCCGCGCACCCGGCGCTGGAGACAGCACCGTCGGGAACCGTTCTGCAGTCACCAGCCACGCAACCTGACTCGTTGCCCGTCGCCGAACGGACACCGGCAACCGACGACGCCCGACAACGCTCTACCGTCTAGCGAAGCCCGGCGGACGCGGCAACGGGTGGCCTTCCGGACCAACTTGTCGGTGACACGGCAGGACACATCGGAGGGGGAGCGGCCCCGGGATGGGACCCGGTGAAGAGAGTGACCAGCGGACCCGACAGTGAACCGCGGCGGTAGTTACATCGCCGGGATGGCCGCGAGATCTGATCCGGATCGTCCGTACTCCTCCTCCCGATGCGGGAGCTCGACGCCGCTGGGGCCGACGACAAAGACGCATCGTCCTCCAGCGAGGGGAGTGGGTCGGGACGTTTCGCGGCGACCAGGCCGGGACTGGCTCGGGACGCTACACAAGAGCTCGACCGATTTTGCCGATGCACACCAGGCACGACGCGACGCTCTAGCTCAATACAGGACATCAGCTCAGTACAGGGCAGCAGAGCTGATGCATCCGATGAGCGAACTCTGGAATGCGTGAGCGCAGTTTCACGTGAAACCGCAGCCGGCTTCGCCGCCTCGACGACCGGACGACCCTGACGCATCAGCACACAGGGGCTAGGCGCGCCGCTGAAATCACGCGCCTGGCCGACGCTGACAGAACCGTGAGTGCCCAGCGTCCGACGACGATATGTGACATCACCTCAGCGACACCGCGCCGGTAGTCGGGCACCACTCCGGGCACCACCGATCCACCGGCGGGCCCGATACCGGAGGGGCGTTGTGTATCAACGGGCCCGCTGAAACAAAACGACACGTGACGTAATGTTCTGCATACTGAGGCTGTCGAAAACTCGTGCTCAAAGTCGCACCTCGAACGATTTCAGGCCGCATGTTTCACGTGAAACAACACCGGTGTAATTCCGTTGCGATCGCGGACGGCCCGGGGGAGAGGACTACCTCGAAGACGACTCAGGCCCCGACCGACGGTCGGGGCCTGAGTCAACTCGTGGTCCGGGAGTCCTACTCGGGGAGAACCACCACGCGGCGCTTGGGCTCGGCACCCTCGCTCTCGCTGACGACGCCGTCGACAGCGGCGACCGCGTCGTGGACGATCTTCCGCTCGAACGGGGTCATCGGATCCAGCGCCTCGCGCTCGCCCGACTTGAGCACACGCTCGGCAACCTCACGGCCAAGACGTGCCAGGCGGTCACGGCGATCCGCACGCCACCGAGCGATGTCGAGCATCAGCCGACTGCGCTCTCCGGTCGCCTGCTGGACCGCGAGACGGGTCAGCTCCTGGAGTGCATCGAGAACTTCACCCTTGCGTCCGACGAGCTTGGTCAGGTCGTCCCCGCCGTCGATGCTCACGACGGCACGGTCGCCGTCGACATCCAGATCGATGTCGCCGTCGAAGTCGAGGACGTCGAGCAGTTGCTCGAGGTAGTCGCCCGCGATCTCGCCCTCCTCGACGAGTCGATCCTCGTCATCCTCGTCATCCTCGTCATCGTCCTGGTCGTCGTCGAAGTCCTCAGCGGACTCCTCGGTGACGTCGGTGTCGGCAGCATTCTCCGCACCGGTCGAATCAGTGGTGTCGGCCTGGGCTTCGGTCGAGACCTTGGCGTCATCCTGCGCCTCGGTCTCCGAACCGGTTTGAGTTGCAGTCTCTGCTGTCATCTCATTCACCTAACTCTGTGCTTCGTCGAACAAGTCCTGTGCGGTCATCGTTTGCCGCCGCGCTTTCCACCGCGCTTGGCGGTGGACTTCCCACCCCGGTTGGGGGGTTGCTTCTTTGAGGCCGGGCCCGCGCCGGCGCCTGAGCGCGTCGGCTTCTGTCCCGGCTTCGGCTTGGCGCCCGGGCCGGCGTCGGCCGTGGAGGATCCGTCGGGGGAGGAGTCGGAAGTCGAATCCGCGTTGTCGGTCGAATCCGCCTTGATCATCGACACACCCGTCGACTCTGAGGCGGTCGACGCGTCGGCAGCTGTGTTGCGCTTCTTCGGACGGTCCGGACGTGCGCCCGGTTTGGGAGCGTTCGCCTTCAGCTTCTCCTGCTTGAGACGCCTGGCCTCTTCCTCTTCCTTGGCGATCTTGCCGAACACCAGGTGCTGCTGCCCGTAGGTCCAGATGTTGTTGCTCATCCAGTACAGGAGGATCGCGACGGGGAAGAACGGACCGGTGATCAGGATGCCGATGGGGAAGACGTACAACGCGAGGTTGTTCATCATCCGGGTCTGCGGATTCTCGAGGGCCGCCTCGGGCTGACGTGCGACCGATGCGCGCGAGTTCATGTGCGTGGCGATCGACGCGATGATCATCATCGGGACGATGACGTAGGCGATCTGCACACGGGTGAAGTCGATGGGGTCGCCGGGGTTGACGAAGGCCTGGAACTCGGTGACCGGCTCCGTCAGGTAGGACGACAGCGGCACGCCGAACAGTCGGGCGTCGAGGAAGTTCTGCACCTGTTCGGCGCTGAAGACGTAGTTGCCGGTGGCGCGGGTCTCGGCGGCACTCATGTGGAGCTGTCCCATGCCGGTGCCCATGCGGTTGAACGAACGGAGCACGTGGAACAGACCGATGAACACCGGGATCTGCAGCAGCATCGGCAGGCAGCCGAGCATGGGGTTGAAGCCGTGCTCCTTCTGGAGCTTCTGCATCTCCTCGGTCATCTTGACCCGATCCTTGGAGTACTTCTTTCGGATCGCCTGGAGCTGCGGGTTGATCTCCTGCATCTTCTTCGTGGTGCGGATCTGCTTCACGAAGGGCTTGTAGAGAATCGCGCGCAGGGTGAACACGAGGAACACCACGGACAGTGCCCAGGCGATGCCGTCGCCACCGGGACTGTCGGGCGTGACATAGCTGAAGAGCCAGTGCCACACCCACATGATCCCGGACACCGGGTAGTAGATGAAGTCGAGCACGGGTCAGATACCCCTTACTTGTTGTTCTCTAGGTGGAATCGTTCCGCCGGGACGGTGGCTGATGGGTCCGGCTCCGGCCACTGTGGGCCGACTGCTGCCCGCCGGAGAGTTCACGGACCCGGCCGCAAAGGTCACTCCACAGTTCACGGGGACCTTTGTCCGGAACCGGGTCGTATCCGGGCCTGTGCCACGGCCCGCACTTGAGCAGCCGGATCGTTGCCAGCGCCGAGCCGTACAGAAAACCGTGACGTTCGAGCGCTTCCACTGCATAACCCGAGCAGGTCGGCTCGAACCGGCACGTCGGTAAGCGAAGAGGCGAAACCCACGTCCGGTAGAGCTCGATGAGAAAGATGACCGTGCGGCGCGGGAGCAGGTGGGCTCCTCGGCGCATCCGGGCCAGAACGGTGAGCTGATCGTCCGCCGGCGCGGGCGAGTCGGTCCGAGTGATCGGCGTCGACGATGACGGGGTGGGGGAGTGGTCCCGGGTGGGGGAGGGGACCAATCCGCGGTCATCCAGCTCGGCGTCGCTCATCGTCCGACACCGGCCCCGGTGGGTACCGCCACGGAGTGCGCCATATCGGCGACCCGGCGGCTGGTGAAGGCTGACCGCAGTTGGTCGGCCAGTTCTTCACCGGTCCTGTCCGCGGCGCCGCGTCGGGCGCGGATCACCACGTAGGTCTCCACGGTCGGGCAGAGGTGCCTCGTCGCCGCGAACGCAGCCCGTAGGCGTCGGGCGACGGCGTGACGGACCACGGCGTTGCCCACCGATTTGCTCACGACAAGGCCGAGCCAGGGTCCACCTGTCATGGCGACATCGCGTCGCAGCCCGGTGGGATCCGGCCACTGTGAGCTGACCGGTGCCAGGTGTACGACGAAGTCACGAGCATTCACCCGCGCACCGGACTTGAGGGTGCGTGAGAAGTCGGATCCACGAGAGATCCGATGAGAAGACGCAGTCATCGATCAGCTGACCGGACCGCGAGGATCCGGTGAGTAGCCGACGATCAGGCGGTGAGCTTCGCGCGGCCCTTGGTACGACGGCTGCTGACGATCGCACGGCCGGCGCGGGTCCGCATACGCAGACGGAAGCCGTGCACGCGCGAACGACGACGATTGTTCGGCTGGAAAGTACGCTTGCCCTTGGCCACGGTGACTCCTTGTGCTCCCTGTGAGCACGCCGGTTACCCGCACGTGACCCACATGTTGTCGTTGGTCGTTGATCCAGAACGGTGCCGAACTCGTGTCGGTGATGAACTCGGCGAACTTGACAAAACGCCGCGCAAATCCGCTACCTGGATGACCAGTCGAGACTACTGATAGCGCGCGCTCAAATCAAACGCGGTCGTCGGGCCGGCTGAACAGTGTCCCACCAGGTGTGTTCTGAAGCACTTGAGTCACGAAAATCAGTCCGAACGAGTCAATTGTCCCGATCGCTTTGTACCCCGCCGAGACCTCTGTTACGTTCTGTCACAGCGTCGGCCGCGAACCCCTGCCGGACACCAGGATGTGTCCCTGGGAAACCGAGGTTACCGACCAAAGTCCCAAGTTCGTCATCACCGTTGTACACAGGTGTGGATAACTCTGTGGAGAGATGCGGTTGATGACGTGGGTGCCCCGGCCCTCGTCAACGCTGGTAGTTTTCCGGGTCAGGAGGCCAGCCCCGTGACTTCAGACCGCGACACATTCGGTGAGGTGTGGCAGCAGGTCGTCGCCGAACTCAACGACGACGAAGCCGCACGTGACCATGAACCACTGACACGCCAGCAGAAGGCGTGGCTGTCACTGGTTCGTCCCCTCACACTCACTGAGGGTTTCGCTCTTCTCACCGTGCCGACCGCTCTGGTCCAGGAGCAGATCGAGCGGAATCTGCGGGAGACCATCCGTTCGGTCCTGAGTCGTCACCTCAATGAGCCGGTCGATCTCGGTGTCCGCATCGCGACCCCGCGCAACGACGAACCCGTACCGGATCCGGCCGCTCCCGAACCCCGCGCGGTCAACGGCGCGGCGGTCGCGTCCGACTACTCCGCGGTGCCGGGTGCGGCCATCGGTGCCGGATTCCCGGCCACTCCCGGTACCGGACAGACACCGGGCGCCGACACCGGGAGGCCGTCGGGCGACTGGGCCTCGTACTTCGCCGAGCGGCCGACGACCACGCCGTCTCCCTCCGGCGCAAACCTGAACCCCAAGTACACCTTTGACACTTTCGTCATCGGTGCGTCGAACCGCTTCGCGCATGCGTCGGCGGTCGCGGTGTCCGAGGCCCCGGCCCGGGCGTACAACCCGCTGTTCATCTGGGGAGAGTCGGGGCTGGGCAAGACCCACCTGCTCCACGCGGCCGGGCACTACGCCCAGCGTCTGTTCCCCGGGATGCGCGTCAAGTACGTCTCGACCGAGGAATTCACCAACGACTTCATCAACTCGCTGCGCGACGACCGACGGGTGGCGTTCAAGCGTCGCTATCGCGACGTCGACGTGCTGCTCGTCGACGACATCCAGTTCCTGGTCGGAAAAGAAGGTATCCAGGAAGAGTTCTTCCACACCTTCAACACGCTCCACAACGCCAGCAAGCAGATTGTCATCTCGTCCGACCGTCCGCCGAAACAGCTTGCAACACTTGAAGATCGGCTACGGACCCGGTTCGAGTGGGGGCTGATCACCGACGTTCAGCCGCCGGATCTGGAGACCCGTATCGCCATCCTGCGCAAGAAGGCGCAGATGGACAACATCGCCGTGCCCGACGACGTTCTCGAGCTCATCGCGTCGAAGATCGAACGCAACATCCGCGAACTCGAGGGTGCGCTGATCCGCGTGACGGCCTTCGCCTCGCTCAACGACGCCGCTCTCGACAAGTCCCTCGCGGACGTCGTTCTCCAGGCACTGCTGCCGAACTCGGGCACCCTCGAGGTCAGTGCCGCCAGCATCCTGGCGATCACCGCCGAGTACTTCGACGTCTCGCTCGAGGAACTGCGCGGCCCCGGCAAGACCCGGTCCATCGCCCAGGCACGTCAGATCTCGATGTACCTGTGCCGCGAGCTGACCGACCTGTCGTTGCCCAAGATCGGTGAGACCTTCGACCGGGACCACACGACCGTCATGTACGCCGAGCGCAAGATCCGCAAGGAGATGGCCGAGCGGCGCAAGGTCTACGACCACGTCCAGGAGCTCACCGCGCGTATCAAGCAGCGTGCGGTGGGCTGAGCGGGCTCCTTCTCTTCTCCGCTTTCCACGCGCCTCTCGTGCCCTCGGGCCCGGGAGGCGCGTGTCGTCTGTCGGCACATGCCGAGGACTGCCCGCGAGGGATCTGTCGCCGGCTGCGTATCGAGGTCACCCCCGGCCGCTCGGAACCCCAACTCTGCTCCCCGGGTCGAGACTCGCGCGTCGTAGTTTCTGTGTCCTCCCGCACTCGACAGGCCATCACGAACGACAGATTTCGGCGTCCGAAGGCTGTGCACCGGCTTGGGATAACAGGGGCAGACTTGTGCACTGTCGGTGGACGCCGCGCGAACAACAAGTTTTCTCCACAAACTCTTGGGATTCGGCTCAACGACAGTCCACCGGTCATACACACCCGCGTACCCCGTCCGACTGGCCCGATGGCACGGTTGTCCACAGATTCCACAGTTCCTATTACTGAGATGGATCCCTCTCTAAAGAGAAATCTTTTGTAAGAAGGGCTGTGCACAACACCCATCCGCGGGCCGAGCGCCCCCGCCGTCGCGGACGGACTGACTTGGCCCCAACCATCCCGGCATCGGCGGTGGCGTTCTACAGTGGGATTCCCGGAAGTGGGACGTGATCGACCATGCCGCCGTTTCGGCTTCGGCATGCCGACGATCCGCACGAGAGAGAAGGGCAACCTCCCAGCATGAAGTTCCGTGTCGCACGTGACGAGTTCGCTGATTCCGTCGCCTGGGTCGCTCGAAGCCTGCCCTCTCGTCCGCCGGTACCGGTCCTGGGTTGCGTGGTGCTCAACGTCGGCGAGACCGGTCTGACCGTCTCCGGATTCGACTACGAGGTCTCGGCCCAGGAGAACCTGGGCGCCGAGGTCGCCGAGCCCGGCCAGGTGCTGGTGTCCGGTCGTCTGCTGGCCGACATCACCAAGGCGCTGCCCAACAAGCCCGTCGACGTGACCCTCGACGGTTCCCGCGTCGCGATCACCTGCGGTAGCGCCAAGTTCTCCCTGCCGACGATGCCGGTCGAGGACTACCCGCAGCTGCCCGACGTCCCGTCGATCACCGGCACCATCCCGTCGCAGCTGTTCGCCGAGGCGATCTCCCAGGTGGCCGTCGCGGCCGGCAAGGACGACACCCTGCCGATGCTGACCGGCGTGCGAGTGGAGATCGAGGGCAACTCAGTGGTCCTCGCGGCCACCGACCGTTTCCGCCTCGCGGTGCGCGAATTGCAGTGGGAGCCTTCGGACCCCGATACCAAGGGCGCGGTTCTCGTCCCGGCCAAGACGCTTTCGGAGAGTGCCAAGACCGCCGGCGCGGAGGGTACCGGCGTGGTCTCGCTGGCTTTCGGCGCCGGTGCCGCCATCGGATCCGACGGCATCCTGGGCATTCTGGGCGAGACCAAGAAGACCACCACGCGTCTGCTCGACGCAGAGTTCCCGAAGTTCCGTCAGCTGCTGCCCGCCAGCCACACCGCGGTGGCGACCATCGACAGCGCTCCGCTGATCGAGGCGATCCGCCGTGTCGCGTTGGTCGCCGAGCGGGGCGCCCAGGTCCGGATGGAGTTCACCGAGGGATCCGTGCTGCTCACCGCCGGTGGCGACGAAGCGGGCAAGGCCGAGGAAGAGTTGCCGGTGTCGTTCCGCGGCGAGCCGCTGACCATTGCGTTCAACCCGGGTTACCTGCAGGACGGGCTGTCGGCGATCAACGCCGACAGCGTCGACTTCGGTTTCACCACCCCGAGCCGTCCGGCGGTTCTGCGCCCGGCCAGCGGCGAGGATCCGGTCGCCGACGAATCCGGCGCCTTCGTGGCCCCCGAGAGCGCGTTCAGCTACCTGCTGATGCCGGTCCGCCTGCCGGGCTGACCCGCACCACGCACCCAGCCGATCACCGCAACCGACAGTGTTCGTTCGTGAGCTGCACCTGAGGGATTTCCGCTCGTGGCGGGCTGTGGACCTCGATCTGCGGCCCGGCCCGACGGTCTTCACCGGCCGGAACGGCTTCGGCAAGACCAACCTGCTCGAGGCGTTGTTCTACCTGGCGACCCTGCGGTCCCATCGGGTGAGTTCCGACGCCCCGCTGGTGCACTCCGGATCCGCGTCGGCTCTGGTCACCGCCACCGTCGAGAACGACGGCCGGGAACTGACGGTGGAGCTGCGCATCAACGCCGAAGGCGCCAACAAGGCGTCGATCAACCGCAGTCCGGCCCGTCGCTCCCGCGATCTGCTCGGGATCCTGCGCACCGTGCTGTTCGCCCCGGAAGATCTGTCGCTGGTCCGTGGGGATCCGAGCGATCGTCGACGCTTCATCGACGAACTCGTGGCGCAGCGCGGTCCCCGCTGGGTGGCCGCGCGTGCCGACTACGACCGGGTGCTGCGACAGCGGTCGGCACTGCTCAAGACGGCGGCCGCGGCCCTGCGTCGAGGCGGGGACCAGGCCGACTCGGTCATCAGCACCCTCGATGTCTGGGACGGCCAGCTCGCGGATCTCGGCGGTCAGGTGACCGCCGCACGGTTGCAGGTCCTGGGCGAACTGGAACCTCATTTCACCCGGTCCTACGCCTCGATCGCGCCGCATTCACGGCCGGCGACGCTGCGCTACCGGCCTCCCGGCGGGGTCGAGTTCGACACCGCCACGGCCGAGTCGATCAGTGAGGTCCTCGCCGAGCGACTGGGCGAACTGCGCGACAAAGAGATCGAGCGAGGTATGTGCCTGGTTGGACCACACCGCGACGACATCGACATCGTCCTCGGCGCTGATGTGGCGAAAGGCTTTGCCTCCCACGGTGAATCGTGGTCGTTGGCGCTGGCGTTGCGGCTCGGATCCGTCGAGTTGACGCGCGCCGAGGGCATCGAGCCGGTCATCATGCTCGACGACGTCTTCGCCGAACTCGACGTGAAGCGTCGGGAGAAGCTCGTGGAGTTCACCGCCGGCGCGGAGCAGTTGCTGATCACCGCCGCCGTCGCCGATGACATCCCGACCGAGATCGGTGGTCGCCGCATCTTCGTCGACGTCCTCGACGACGAGGACGGTCGTCGCTCCACGATCGTCGGGGACGACACGGATGCGGTGACCGAGCGGGTCGAGGAACCGGTGAGTGGGGTCTCCGATGAGTGACGAAACACACGGGTCGCGTCCCGACGCGGCGGGGGAGCCGTCGAACCGGCCGATCGAGCCGGGCGAACTCGGCGGATACGAACGTGCCCGCAAGGCCCTCGAGGAGGCGCGCGCCGCGGCGCGCGCGGCCGGGAAGTCGGTGGGACGCGGTCGAGCGTCTCCGGTCCGCCGGACACCCAGGGGTGCGCAGAGCCGTAAGCGATGGTCGGGGTCGGGGCCGGACGCGCGGGATCCCCAGCCGTTCGGTCGTCTCGTCGGCGGCCTGGCCAAGGACCGCGGCTGGCAGGAGAAGATCGGCGAGGGCACCCTGTTCGGGATGTGGGATACGATCGTGGGCGCCGACATCGCCGCACATGCGAAGCCGATTGAATTGCGGGACAACGTACTTCACGTGCAGGCCGAGTCCACCGCGTGGGCGACGCAGCTGCGGTACGTGCAGTCGCAGATCCTGGCGAAGATCGCGGCGGCGGTCGGCGACGGCGTGGTGAAGTCCCTGCGCATCAGCGGGCCCAAGGGGCCGTCGTGGCGAAAAGGCGAGCGACATGTGCGGGGGAGGGGCCCCCGTGACACCTACGGGTGAGCCGGGCCTAGCAGACTCGACCGCACATTACTAGTCGATGCGCCCCGTGAGCCGATTTTCCTCCCCAGGCCACGATCGAACCGGGCTCTGTCCAAAATAATCGATCTGAGGGCCTGTTAGCGGCCCCGGATGCACGTTCCTGGGCAAGTCAGGCAGTACACTGTGAGGAGTTGTCCCGACAGGGGACCACAAACGGCAGATCGACCGTCGCCTTCAGGCAACCCGGGAAGTCCCGGGCATTCCTGTGTGCGCATCGCCCTGCCCGCCCCCTGGTCGAGTAGATCGACGACGGATACCGGGTACCTGGGATCCGCCGATGAGCAGAACAGGAGCGGACGCACCTCGTGGCCGACACCAACGACACCGGACCCAAGAAGAGCAAGAAGAAGCCGTCAGAGTACGGCGCCGACTCGATCAACATCCTCGAAGGTTTGGAAGCCGTCCGCAAACGGCCCGGCATGTACATCGGTTCCACCGGTGAACGCGGCCTGCACCATCTGATCTGGGAGGTCGTCGACAACTCGGTCGACGAGGCGATGGCCGGCTTCGCAAGCCGCGTCGACGTCACGCTCCTCGAGGACGGCGGCGTCCAGGTCGTCGACGACGGTCGTGGCATCCCGACCGGCATGCACCGGACCGGCGTTCCCACCGTCGAGGTCGTCATGACCCAGCTGCACGCCGGCGGCAAGTTCGACTCCGATGCCTACGCGGTGTCCGGTGGTCTGCACGGCGTCGGCATCTCGGTGGTCAACGCGCTGTCGACCAAGGTCGAGCTCGAGATCGCGAACGACGGCTTCAACTGGGAGCAGACCTACTCCTACGCCAAGCCGGGTCCCCTGGAGAAGGGCGACGCCACCCGTAAGACCGGTACGACGGTGCGGTTCTGGCCGGACCCGGAGATCTTCACCGAGACCACCCGGTTCAACGCCGAGACCGTGGCGCGGCGTCTGCAGGAGATGGCCTTCCTCAACAAGGGTCTGACCATCACGCTGACCGACCAGCGACCCCAGGCCGTCGAGGCGCCGGGCGATGCCAACGGCGACGACGAGGCCGCCCCGACCACCGAGGTCGCCGAGACGGTCAAGACCGAGACCGAGAAGGCCGCGGCCGCGGCGAAGCCGAAGACGCGCACGTACCACTACCCGGACGGGCTCGTCGACTACATCAAGCACCTCAACCGCACCAAGCAGTCGATCCACACCACCGTCATCGGGTTCAACGCCAAGGGCGAGGGGCACGAGGTCGAGATCGCGATGCAGTGGAACGCCGGTTACTCGGAGTCGGTGCACACCTTCGCCAACACGATCAACACCCATGAGGGCGGCACCCACGAAGAGGGCTTCCGTGCGGCGCTGACCAGCACGGTCAACAAGTACGCGCTCGAGAAGAAGCTGATCAAGGAGAAGGACGGCAAGCTCACCGGCGACGACATCCGCGAGGGTCTCGCCGCGGTGATCTCGGTGAAGGTCGCCGATCCGCAGTTCGAGGGCCAGACGAAGACCAAGCTCGGCAACACCGAGATCAAGGGCTTCGTCCAGCGCACCTGCAACGAGCACCTGGGTCACTGGTTCGAGGCGAATCCCGCCGAGGCCAAGATCATCATCAAGAAGGCCGCCGACTCCGCACAGGCCCGCATGGCGGCGCGTCGTGCACGAGAGATGGTGCGCCGCAAGACCGCAACCGACATCGGCGGCCTCCCCGGCAAGCTCGCCGACTGCCGCAGCAACGACCCGACCAAGTGCGAGGTCTACATCGTGGAGGGCGACTCGGCCGGCGGTAGCGCCAAGTCCGGTCGCGATTCGATGTACCAGGCGATCCTCCCGCTGCGCGGCAAGATCATCAACGTCGAGAAGGCCCGTATCGATCGCGTCCTCAAGAACGCCGAGGTCCAGTCGATCATCACCGCCTTCGGCACCGGCATCCACGACGAATTCGACATCTCCAAGCTGCGCTATCACAAGATCGTGCTGATGGCCGACGCCGACGTGGACGGCCAGCACATCTCGACGCTGCTGCTGACGCTGCTGTTCCGTTTCATGCGTCCGCTCATCGAGCACGGTCACGTGTTCCTGGCGCAGCCGCCGCTGTACAAGCTCAAGTGGCAGAAGTCGGCTCCGGAGTTCGCCTACTCCGATCGCGAGCGCGACGGCCTGCTCGAGGCGGGCCGTGCGGCCGGAAAGAAGATCAACAGCGACGACGGCATCCAGCGCTACAAGGGTCTCGGCGAGATGAATGCCAAGGAACTGTGGGAGACCACCATGGATCCGGCGGTGCGCGTCCTCCGCCAGGTGACGCTCGACGACGCCGCTGCCGCCGACGAACTGTTCTCCATCCTCATGGGTGAGGACGTCGCCGCACGTCGAAGCTTCATCGCCCGTAACGCGAAAGACGTTCGTTTCCTTGATGTCTGATCACGGATCGATTGAGTTCGCAGTGATCGGAGAAAGAAACCACAATGACTGACACCACCCTGCCGCCCGCCGGCGGTGAAGGCGACCGCATCGAACCTGTCGATCTCGGCCAGGAGATGCAGAAGAGCTACATCGATTACGCGATGAGCGTGATCGTGGGCCGCGCGCTCCCCGAGGTGCGCGACGGCCTGAAGCCGGTGCATCGCCGACTTCTGTACGCATCCTTCGATGCCGGTTTCCGACCCGACCGCAGCTACGTGAAGTCGGCGAAACCCGTTGCGGAGACGATGGGTAACTACCATCCCCACGGCGACACGGCGATCTATGACGCCCTGGTGCGTCTCGCCCAGCCGTGGTCGATGCGTTATCCGCTCATCGACGGACAGGGCAACTTCGGTTCCCGCGGCAACGACGGCGCGGCCGCCATGCGTTACACCGAGGCCCGCCTGACCCCGCTCGCCATGGAGATGCTGCGTGACATCGGCGAGGAGACAGTCGATTTCACGCCGAACTATGACGGCAAGACCAATGAGCCGACGGTCCTGCCCGCGCGGATCCCCAACCTGCTGATCAATGGATCCGGCGGTATCGCCGTCGGTATGGCCACCAACATGCCGCCGCACAACCTCAATGAGGTTGCCGACGCGGTGTTCTGGGCCCTGGAGAACCACGACGCCGACGACGAGACCACCCTCGCCGCCTGCATGGAATGCATCAAGGGACCCGATTTCCCCACGGCCGGACTGATTGTCGGCAGCCAGGGGATCAAGGACGCCTACACCACCGGTCGCGGCAGCATCCGCATGCGCAGCGTCGTCGACATCGAGGAGAACAAGGGCACCACCACGCTGGTGGTCACCGAGTTGCCCTACCAGGTCAACCCGGACAACCTCATCCAGTCGATCGCCGAGCAGGTCAACGAAGGAAAGCTCAAGGGCATCAGCCGGATCGAGGACCAGTCCTCGGACCGCGTCGGCATGCGCATCGTGGTCACGCTGCGTCGTGACGCGGTGGCCAAGGTCGTGCTGAACAACCTGTACAAGCACAGCCAGCTGCAGACCAGCTTCGGCGCCAACATGCTGTCCATCGTCGACGGGGTGCCGCGCACCCTTCGTCTCGACCAGATGATCCGCTACTACGTGGCGCACCAGATCGACGTCATAGTACGGCGCACGCGGTACCGGTTGCGCAAGGCCGAGGAACGCGCACACATCCTGCGCGGTCTGGTGAAAGCCCTTGACGCGCTTGACGAAGTGATCGCCTTGATCCGCCGGTCGGCCAACACCGACACCGCGCGCACCGGCCTCATCGAGCTGCTCGACATCGACGAGATCCAGGCCGACGCCATCCTGGCGATGCAGCTGCGTCGCCTGTCGGCGTTGGAACGTCAGAAGATCGTCGACGAACTCGCCGAGATCGAGCTCGAGATCGCCGATTACAAGGACATCCTCGACAAGCCGGAGCGTCAGCGCGCCATCGTGCGTGACGAGCTCAAGGAGGTCGTGGAGAAGTACGGCGACGAGCGCCGCACCAAGATCATCGCCGCCGACGGTGATGTCAGCGACGAGGATCTGATCGCGCGCGAGGACGTCGTCGTCACGATCACCGAGACCGGCTACGCCAAGCGCACCAAGACCGACCTCTACCGCAGCCAGCGTCGCGGCGGCAAGGGCGTCCAGGGCGCGGGTCTCAAGCAGGACGACATCGTCAAGCACTTCTTCGTGTGCTCGACACACGACTGGATCCTGTTCTTCACCACCAAGGGCCGGGTCTATCGGGCGAAGGCCTACGAGCTGCCCGAGGCCAACCGCACCGCACGCGGCCAGCACGTCGCCAACCTGCTGGCCTTCCAGCCGGAGGAACGCATCGCGCAGGTCATCCAGCTCAAGACCTACGAGGACGCGCCGTACCTGGTGCTCGCCACCCGCAACGGTCTGGTGAAGAAGTCCAAGCTCGTCGACTTCGACTCCAACCGCTCCGGCGGCATCGCCGCGATCAACCTGCGCGGTGAGGACGAACTGGTCGGCGCCCAGCTGTGCAGTGCCGACGACGATCTGCTGCTCGTGTCGCAGAAGGGTCAGTCGATCCGCTTCCACGCCGACGACGAGGCCTTGCGTCCGATGGGCCGGCAGACGTCGGGTGTCCAGGGCATGCGGTTCAACGCCGACGACACCCTGTTGTCGCTCAACGTGGTTCGCGAGGACACCTACCTGCTCGTCGCGACGTCGGGTGGTTACGCCAAGCGCACCGGTATGGACGACTACCCCGTCCAGGGCCGTGGCGGCAAGGGTGTGCTCACCATCGCCCACGACCGTCGGCGCGGTGAACTCATCGGCGCGCTCATCGTCGACGACGACTCGGAGCTGTACGCGATCACCTCGGGCGGCGGTGTCATCCGCACCGCGGCGAAGCAGGTCCGCAAGGCGGGACGCCAGACCAAGGGTGTGCGTCTGATGAACCTCGACGAGGGCACCACCGTCATCGCGATCGCCCGCAACGCCGACGAGCCGGAGGAGACGGACGCCTCGGAGTAGGCGTTAGGGTTGAGAACACGTGCAGCCGACCAGTCGGTGACGGTAGAAAGTGACCCGACGCGTCGATGTCCATCGGCAGTGACGCCAGAGTGAGGGATTGCCTGTGAGCACACCGAACGAGCCGAACCAGGAAAAGAACGGGCGCCCGTCCGGTCCCGGTTCGGGCACACCGACCGGTGGGCTGGTGCCGCCGTGGCAGCGTGGACCGGTCGAGGATTCGTCGGGCTCCGCGCCGACCGAGGCGTTCGGGCGTGAGGACGACTCGCGCCCGAACGCACAGGACAATCGCGACGGCCGGCCGCAGGAGAATCGAAGCGGCCCGCCGCAGGATCACCGTGGCGGCCCGCCGCCGCGCGGCATCGTGACCAACAGCGGCACCGCCGCCGCCAGCATGAGCGGCCAGCAGGCTCCCGTCACCAAGCTCGACAGTCCACGGCGACCGGGTTCGGCCGTCGCGACCGACGAGCCCGGTTTCGTCGAGTCGCCGACGAGCACGATCGACCGGGAGAACCTGCCCGGACAGGATCTGCCCGATCTCGATCAGATCCACCACACGGCCGATCTGAAGCGTCCGCCGGAGGCGCCGCCGGCCGTTGCGCCGGCGAAGGTTCCTCCGCGGTCGGCTCCGCGTCAGGTCGGAGCCGGCACGGCTCTGCGCGCGGCGGTGCAACTGCGCCGGATCGATCCGTGGGCGACCTTCAAGATCGCCGCGGTGCTGTCGTTCGTCGGGTTCTTCATCTGGATGATCGCCATCGCCGTGCTGTACCTGATCTTCGACGGCATGGGTATCTGGGATCAGGTCAACAACAGCTTCGGAACGCTCGTGGCGGACGAATCGAGCTCCGCCGGGGATGTCATCGGAGCCGGCACCGTTTTCGGCGTGGCGGCCCTGCTGGGGGCCATCAACGCCATCCTGCTGACAGCCATCGCGACGGTCGGCAGCTACATCTACAACATCTGTGCCGACCTCGTCGGCGGCGCCGAGGTGACCCTCGCGGACCTCGACTGAGTCGAGCCCCTGACCAGCCGTTTTGGCTGGTCGGGGATCCGTCGGGTAACCTCACTTCTCGGTTCAAGGGCCTATAGCTCAGGCGGTTAGAGCGCTTCGCTGATAACGAAGAGGTCGGAGGTTCAAGTCCTCCTAGGCCCACTGCGACACCGAAGTTTTCGGACTTCCGATTCGCACCCGTCGACCTGTTCTCGGTCGGCACGGGGCCTTAGCTCAGTTGGTAGAGCGCTGCCTTTGCAAGGCAGATGTCAGGAGTTCGAATCTCCTAGGCTCCACCACTGAAAGAACCGCAACGCACCACCGGACCCCGGTGGTGCGTTTTGGTTTCGCGCACACGGAGAATGTGAGCGGGTCACGCGCGGACGTACTCCGTGAACGTCACCCCGGTCTCGAACTCCCGGCTGCTGACCCGTTCGAACCGACCCGGCGCATACGACCCCGGCGCGAACAACGGGGTGCCGTTGCCGAACAGCAGCGGTTGCTGCTTGAGCACCAGTCGGTCGATCTCGGCGGCCAACTGCGTCGCCAGGGATCCGCCGCCGCACAACCAGATGTCCTTGCCCTCCCGGGGCTTGAGTTCCCGCACCAGCTCGACGGGATCCCGGTCCGTGAATGTCACCCCGTCGACCGGTTGCATCGGGTGATGGGTGAACACGTACTGGTCGAGGTGCCGGTACGGACTCGGAGCTTCCGGCAGTCCGACGGCGTAGGTGTTGGCTCCCATGAGGACGGTGTCGAAGCCACCGCCGCTCTGGTCGATGCCGAGGGCTGATGCGTAGTCGGTGGGGATCGTGTCGGGGAAGCGCTCGTTGATGCCGGTCATGTGGTCGCCCTCGACGAGGAAGGCGTCGAACTGTCCGTCCGGTCCCGCGATGTACCCGTCGAGGCTCACCGCCACGTAGTACACGAGTTCTCGCATGCTCACTCCAATCACTTCAGATGTAGTGGTTAGGAATGTACAACAGCTGTAGTGGTTCGCGCTATCGTTTTTGCCATGGCCCGAAACGACGAACGACGCCGCGCACTCGCCGACGCCGGACTGACGGTGCTCGCGACAGCGGGCGCACGGGGACTCACGCACCGTGCAGTGGATCGGGAGGCGGGCGTTCCGCAGGGCACGACGACGAACTACTTCCGGAACCGGGCAGCGCTCCTCCACGGGCTGGTCGAGCGCATCGGTGAGCGTCTCGCGCCCAGTGACGAATTCATTGCCGAGCGCGCCGGCCGGCCGCCGAGTCAGAAGCTCTTCGCCGAGTATCTGCGCAACATCGTCGAACGGCTTCTTGCCAATCGCGACGTGACGATCGCGCTGATCGAACTACGGCTCGAGGGCATCCGACGACCCGAGGTCGCCGAGATCATCGGCACGTGGCGTCATACCGGGTTCGCCGGTGACGTGGCCTTCAACGAGCAGGCCGGCCTGCCCGGATCGGCGCGGGAGATCGCGCTCTTTCACTACGCGGTGGACGGGCTGATCCTCGATCAGCTCACCGGACCGCTCTTGCCCGACGAGCGCATCGACGACATCGTCGATGCGCTCGTCACGGGGCTGTTACCGGCCTGACCGGCGCTACGCCGACTCCTCCGCCATCTTTTTCACCCGCTGCACGACCTCGTGCGCCAGCTTCTCCGACGACGCCGGGTTCTGCCCGGTGAGCAGGTTGCCGTCGGCCTGGGTGTGCACGGTCCACGGCAGTCCGAGGGTGACCTTGAAGCCCTCGTGCGTGAGCCGGTCCTCGAGCAGCCAGGGTGCCTTGTCGGCCAACCCGGCCTGCTGCTCCTCGGCATTGCCGAAGCATGTGACGGTGCGGCCGGAGAAGACGTTCGCGCCGTCCTCGCCCTTCGCGGCCAGCAGGACCGCGGGTCCGTGACAGACGATGCCGATCGTCTTCTTGGCCTGGTCGGCGGCGATGAGGAGCGCGCCGGCATCGGCGTCCACTGCGAGATCCTCCATCGGTCCGTGGCCGCCGGGCACGAATACGGCGTCGTAATCGGCGATCTTCACGTCGGACAGCGCGATGGGTTTTTGGAGTTCGGGCGCGGTCTCGACCACATTCCGGATCTCGTCGGCGCGTTCCGCGGAGCCGACCGCGTCGGGACTGAGGCTGCCCTCGTCGACCGGTGGACGCACGCCGCCCGGCGTTGCGACGGTCACCGAGTAGCCGGCCTTGCGGAAGACCTCGAGGGGCGCCGCCGCCTCCTCGGCCCAGAATCCGGTCTTGTGACTCGATCCGTCGTTCAGCGTCCACGCATCGGCGCCGGTCATGACGAAGAGAATGTTGTGTGTCATCTTGCTCTCCTTCGGTTGGGATGACCCGTCAGCGGGTCAGGTGAGCCCGGTCAGTTCCGCCGACTTCTCCCACAGGCCGTCGATGAGCCTCTGGTCGTGTGCCTGACGGTTCTCGCGTCCGTTCGGCTTGTGGCGGCTGAAATAGACGCCGTTGACCGACGGATCCGCGCCGCGCTCGGCGAGTGCGATGAGTGGTGCGGCGCCCTGCTCCGGTGTGATGGTCACCAGCTTGGCAAGCGGGGATCGGTAGGCCAGGCCGACGAGTCGCGAGTCCCGACCGAAACTGGTCGCCGCCGGACCGGGATGCACTGCGGCGGAATAGATCTTGTCATCTGTCCAGCGCTGCGCGATGCCGCGGGTGAACAGGATGTTCATCAGCTTCGCGGTGCCGTAGGTTCGTCCGCCGAATGCCCTGCGTCGCTCGAAGTCCAGGTCGTCGAGATCCACACTCCCGGCGAGATTGCCGACGCTCGAGGTGTTCAGGACCAGCGACGGACCGCCGGCGGCCAGTCGGTCGCGCAGCAGATTGGTCAGCAGGAACGGCGCGAGGTGATTGATCTGGAAGTTCGGCTCGTGTCCGTCTGCGGTCCGCATCGACGGCGAGAACGTCCCACCGGCGTTGTTCATCAGGACGTCGATGGAGTCGACGGTGCCGACGATCTGAGTGGCCAGCTCACGCACCTCGGAGAGATCGGCGAAGTCGGCGGTGAACGGAGTCGCACCGGTTTCGGCGGCGATCGGCGCGAGTTTCCGTGGGGACCGTCCGACGATCACCAGATTCGTCGAGGGCCCGGCCAGCGCGCGGGCCGCGACGGCACCGATCCCGTCGCTGGCACCTGTCAGCACGATGGTGCGTCGTTCACTGGCCATCGGCAGTCCCCTCCGATCCGCCGACCGCATGATCCCTGCTCGAATCGGCATCGGCTGGCGCCGCGTCGTAGGTGGCCTTCTCCTCCGCGATGCGCTTGGTCTCACCGATCGGGGTGTCGTCGGCCGAGGGGAACACCGACCCCGGGCCGTCTCGTTCGCCGGGCTGCTCGGGCATGTCGGGGTCGGCCTTCAGGTCGGCTTCGGTGGTCGTCCAGTCGGGCTGCTCGTTGTCCGCCATCTCTCCACCATGCCTGAGGATCGGCGATACGTCACCGGTCCAGATGTGGATACCGGCGCCGGAACTTCTCGGCCCGCCCCCGCGACGTCGGGGATGGTGGACACCCGGTGTAGAAGGGGTGCGAGTCGCTGGTGACGTCGATGACGATGAGCGGGTACACATTTCCGTCGCTCCACGTGGTCGTGGTCGCCGGGTCAGTTGTCGGATGGATCCCCGGTCATGGGACTGTCGGCCATCGGGACAACGATGTCGTCGACGTCGTCGCAGGGGTCTGCGTGGAACCGTCCGAAAGGATCGTCGAACGTTGACCAGAACTCCTGTCCGGCAGCGAATTCGACGTCGTTCACGCAGGCGTTGCGTAATGCATCGGCGATGTCGTCCGGGACGCCGCGGTGGACGAGCACGACCAACGACGAATGGCGATCGCCGTGGTCGTCGTCCCAGCGCAGCGCGCCGAGTGCGCGCCGCTCAGGTGTGACCTGCGTGAGTTCGTCGTCGTCCATCTCGGCCAGCCAGCGTCCTCCGGGTGCGACGCGCAGACCGCCGCCGGCCGACTCCAGCCACAACGCCTCGCCGGATTGCGTGGCGAGCCACAGCCGCCCACGGGCGCAGACCACGCCGTCGAGAAGGGAATCGATCGCGTCGTGCAGGCGACCGGGATGGAGTGGCCGGTCGGCGGTGAACTCCATCCAGGTGACACCGCAATCAGGGTCGAGGGAGGGCTGATCGGCGAGGAGCGGGTCGTGTGGTCCGTCGATGCGCCCCCGGCGCGAGGATCGCGGGATCGCGGTGACCAGCTGCTCCATCAGCAGGGGACTGACCGGGCGTTCCGGCAGCTCGAACATCATCGGCGCCTGCGGTGCCAGCCGCTTGAGGACGGCCATGAGACGAGCGGATTCCCAGGCGTCCCGAGTGCTGGGATCCGTTCCGGCGACGACGAGGGCGTCCGCGAAGGCGACTTGACCGACCGCGACCTGTGCCAGTGTGCGCTCGTCGTCGGGCGGGACGGGCAATACCTCGCCGAGGATGCGGTCGCCCGTCGCGGAATCCAGCCAATCCTGTTCTGCCACAGCGGTGATCGTGGAATCGCCCCGTACGTCCAGTGCTGCCGGTGCCGCCGGGATGCCGGACATGCCGTCGACGATGACGTGCTCGATGGACCAGGCCACCCGTTCGGGCTCCAGAATCGGGTCGAGCGTGAGCACGATGCGCCGCACCGACGATCGCCGATGAAGACGCCGAAGCAGGGTAAGCAGGTCCTCCCGCAGCGTGCACGACACACAGCCGTGGGCGAGTTCGATCACGGTGACCCCGTCGCGCCGCCGACCATCGGCCTCCCGCCAGCTCAGTGTTCGCACCACCCGGCCCTCGCCGACGTGTCGCAGATCGTGATGGACCTGCACCGTTCCGGCGTCGGCCTCCAGCGCGTCGCCGATCCGCGAGAGGACGGGCCGGTCGAGGCCGGTCACCAGGACGACTGGCGTCCGGATGTCGGCCGGCAGGTGGCGCATCTGACCGTCGGCGGCGTCGGGCTCGAACACGGCAACACTCCTGGCTATTGAGAATCATTTCCATTTACGTGAGGTCGACGGTACCGTGGCCGCGACACTAATGCCAATCATTGTCAATAAGGAGGACGTCATGTCTCGACGGTGCCAGGTCACCGGCCGTGAACCGGGCTTCGGCAAACAGGTCTCGCACTCCCATCGACGTACGTCGCGTTGCTGGGACCCGAACATCCAGCGCAAGCGGTACTTCGTCCCCAGCGAGGGCCGGTACATCACCCTCCGGGTGAGTACGAAGGGGATCTCGACCATCGACAGGTACGGCATCGAGTCCGTGTTGCGCACGATGCGCGCTCGAGGAGAGAAGATCTGATGGCGCGCAACGAGATCCGGCCCATCGTCAAGCTCCGGTCCACGGCCGGTACCGGATACACCTACGTGACCCGGAAGAACCGCCGCAACGACCCGGACCGCTTGGTGCTCCGCAAGTACGACCCGATCGCCCGCGCCCACGTCGATTTCCAGGAGGACCGGTAGAACGCGCGGATACATCGGAGCCGGTCTCTCCCGTGTGCGGTTCCGCGAACTCGCTCATCGCGGAGAGTTGCCCGGTATCCACAAGTCCAGCTGGTGAACCACGACCTCAGGAGACATCCATGGCACGCAGAACACGCCGGGAGGACGAACGTCCCGCCCGCAAGAAGAACCAACTGATCACACGCCCACATACGACAATCGCCACCCCCGGGCGGTTCGCCGTCTACTGATGGCGAGTCCGCCGGAGGTGGATCTCAATGCGGGTGCGCAAGGATCAGACAGCTGATGGTTTTGGGGCGACTCTTCTGTTTGCTGGCGTGCCTAGCGGTCGCTAGTCGGCCTGGAAGAATCGGGTGATGAGGTCTGCTGTGGCGCCCGAGTCTCCGTGATGACGAAAATGGCTCAGATCGACCTTTACGAAGACCGCTTCTGCGGCGAAATAGGTTGTGTCGCCGACGGTACCGTTGGCTTCGATGAAGAGCGCGCGGTCGGTTTCGTCGACGAGGGAGGCGGTGATGTGCACGGGGGTGTGCAGTGGGACCGGGCGTCGATACTCCACGGTGAGGGTTCGGGTGACTGCGGGTGT
>NZ_JANRHB010000031.1:0-59045 GCF_024733855.1 Gordonia sp. GONU | reverse complement strand
ATCTGATCCGCGAAGCCGGGTTCGCCACCACCGCCACCGGCACCCTGATCCCCATCCCCGACCTCATCGACATGGCCGCCGACGCCCAACCCTGGCTGGCGGTGTTCAAAGACGCCACCGCGATACCGCTGTACTTCGGACGCGGCAAACGCCTGGCCACCCGCGAACAACGCCTCGCCTCCTTCGCCCGACCCGACGGCGACGTGTGCTCCAACCCCGATTGCCGCATCCCCGCCACCCATGTGGAAATGCATCACGCGCAACTGGATTGGGGCCTGGGCGGACTCACCGACATCACCGACCTGACCCCGGCCTGCTCGAAACACAACCGCATGGTCGGCGACCAGCCCGGACAGTTCACCACCCGCATGGTCCGCGAGGGCCCCGACGAAGGGCGTTGCGCCTGGCGGCTCAACGCCGAACCCGGCGCGCCCCCGAATCCCGAACGCATCAACCGGCGACCCGACCTACCCCGCCGATTCGCCGAGCACCTCCGACAGGTGCGTACCGAGATCCACGGACCCGACCCTGCGTCCGGCGATCAGCCACGCCTGGAGATCCGCGAAGTCATCGACCACCGACCGGAGCCGCCAATGCGCGGGCTGTCCGTCACTGAGCTGTCCCCCATCGAACTACAGCTCGCAGCCATCATCGGATTGAACACCAGACGCTGATACCACCACGGCGACGGGTCCACCAGCGGTCGAGGATCGCTTGGCTCGCACCTCGTGCGATCGAAGTCGCTTGCGACACTGTTCTGTATTCACCCGACTTCGATCGAAGTCGAACGGCCGCAACGACATCGCACGCGACGTCATTCCGGAGGGCGACCGACGGCTCAGGATTCGGCGACCGGCTTCAGCACCGGCGGAGTCCACGTGCCGTCGAGGACCTCGGGGCGCGGACGATACAGGCGGATGAGGTAGTTCCAGCCCTCGGGCGTCACGATCGCGTTGGGCGGGACGTCACCAGTGACGGCGGGGATGAACCGAACGGTGATCGACCCGTCGCCGTTGCGTACGCCGGTGACGCTGTTGACCGTGTACAGGTCCTTCTCGTTGGGCTCGAAGAACCCCGCCGCGTTGTACACCGACACCGACCAGAAGGCGTCGACCGGGATGTCGGCGAAGACGAGTTCGTAGTGCCCGGGACCGACGGCGGGGTCGACGCCGACATAGGTGGCCTCGGATGTCGGGAGCCCACCCCAGCCCGCCGCACATCCGATGAGGTGGCGGACCGGGTCCACCTCGTCGCGGCTGCCGAAGGTGTGGTCGAAGGAGGTGAGCCCTTTCGCCAGCTCCAGCAGAGCATCTCGGGTCGCATCGAGACTCGCGGTGTCGTAGTCGGGGGACACGAACGGCTCCGACGAGCCCGGAAGGAGCGTCACCTGGTCCTGCAACCTCCCGACTTCGGCCACATCGACCACATCGGTCGGATCGACCAGAATCCGTACGGCGACCAGGACGTAGCGCGATCCGTACGTCTCCTGCGTCAGCGTGTGCTCGCCGGACGCGTGCAGAACGTCACCGACGTAGTGGTCCTCGTTCACGATCATCGCGGACACGTAGCGGTCACCGGCGTCGGGCAAGGTGAGCACCGCCGGCGCCGCGAGATCGGCGACGGCGAAGCTGTACAGGGTGTCCCGATTGAGGCGGATCACCGTCTGTTCGTCGATGGCGGCTGGTTCGCGATTGTGGCGGAACCTGCCCACCCCACCGGCGGCCAGCTGGATGTCGGCGAACATCCGATGCGTCTCCGCCCGAACGAAGTTGTCCACGTTGACATGACCCGGCATGCGTTGTCTCCCTCTGCTGGAAGGTCGAGAGGTAGCCTATCCCGCCAATCTCAGGGGACAGGACCGAACCGACACACCCAGCTCAGGGCTTCTGCGACACGACCGAAGACATCGGCCTGGCTCTCATACCGTCCCGCGAGCGGCCCACGCGGTGGCCGAGACGGTGAACGGCCCGTCGCCCAGACGACCACGCGCGACCGTTTCGAGTTCGGTTCGGGCACCGGCGTCTAGCGTCGTCACGTACTCGCCCGCAGGACCGACGCCGAAAGTGTAGGGCTCCCACCATTCTTCGAAGGTCGGATGCACGACGTCGACGGTGATCGGCTCCTCGATGACGTTCCGCAGCCCGGCCGTCTCGAACAGTTCGGTGAGGTGACCGCGGTGGGCGCCGGAGAGGAGCGCCTCGTCCTGGGCGTCGGGATCGAGAACGTGCACCGCATCCCAGAAGGGCGCGAGCGCTCCGGTGGGTCCGTCCCACACACATGCCGCGACGATCCCCTCCGGCCGGGTCACCCGCGCCATCTGCGTGATGCCGCGAACCGGGTCGGTCATGAAGTGGACCACCAACTGCGCGAGGGCGTGGGTGAATTCGTCGGCGTCGTACGGCAATTCCTCGGCCGTCCCACGACGAACGTCGACATCGGGGAATCGCTGGTGGATCGCGTCGACGAACGGCGGGGACGGATCGATCGCGGTGACTGCGGCCCCTCGCGACAGCACATGGGCGGTCAGCGCCCCCGGGCCACACCCGACGTCGAGGACACGCGCGTCGGCACCGACCTCCGCGAAGGTCGCGAAGACCTCGGCGAGAGGGTCGGCGTAACGGCCCATGAAGCGCCCGTAGGCGTCGGGCGGGACGACGAAACCCACTCGTCCATGTTAGGACGCGGTGTGATGGGGGTCACCGTTGTCATCCGTTCGTACCAATGGCGCGGGACAGAGCACACATGGTCGTGAGCCGATGCAAGAATCACACCGCTTGAACCCGACAACGCGCTCGGACCGGCAGCAGGCGGCCTGAATGTGGTCACCGGAGGTGACGGCGACCAGTCGCCACACAGACGAAGTGGAGATCAACGATGAGACGTTTCCGCCTTCTCAGCGTCACGACGTTGGCTGTCGCGATGCTCACGGTGTCGTTCGGCACCGCTCACGGAACGCCCGCGCCGGCGGCGCCGTCACATCTGTCGGTGGCATCCGCGGACGGCACATCCATCTCCTCCGCCCTGAAGAACGCCACATTCGTCTCCGCCGGCGACGAGCTCCGCGTCGTCGATCTCAACGGCCGAACGCTCGAGCGTGTCGCCCTGACACTCCCGCTGAACGGGGTGAATGTGCCGTTACAGACGCGGATCAGCGCAGATCGCACCCAGGCGACCTTCACCCCGCTCCTCACACCGGAGGCCCGGGCCGCGATCGCCGCCGGTGTCCGCCCGGCGTCGGCGAAGAAGGACCGCGCCTATCAGCAGATGATCTGGCACATCACCAACGGCTGGAACCGCGGTGGCAACGTGACGACCGCCATCGGCGCGCTCGCCGGTCTGATCATCGGCTGTCTGGTCATCGTCGGATGCATCTGGGGCGCCGGGGTCGGCGCCGCCATCGGTGCGGCCATCGGTATCGGCAACGGCGATCCCGCTGCCGCCCAGTCGATCCTGAACTGGATCAACACCCCATGACCGAGGGGTAGAACCCCCTCGATTCCGGATGCGGCCTTCCCCCGCCGCCCCGGAGTTCCCCCAGGAAGATCCCTCGCGCCCTCCCCCGACAGAAACGCGCGAGGGATCTTCTTTGCGAAAGACTACTTTACAAACCAGTGGATTTGTCTAGACAACGTACATTGTCTCGGTTAGTGTCTAGTGCGGCAAGTCACAGTCCTTCTCGTGAGAGGAGCGTGCATGAGTACCGCACCGCTCGAATCCACCCCTGGCACCCCACCCCTGGAATGGCGCGACAAGAAGCGCCACCTCTGGCTGCTCGGCCTCATCCCGCCGACGTCGGTCTTCCTGGCGATGGCATTCGTCGCCGCCTTCAACGCGATCGGCCACGGTTTCGACGCCGTGGCCCCCGTCTGGTGGTGGATCGGACCGATGCTGGTCTATGTCCTGCTGCCCATCCTGGACGTCTTCTTCGGCCCCGACGGCTCGAATCCGCCGGAAGAGCTGATGGAGCAGCTGGAGAACGACAAGTACTACCGCTGGTGCACCTACATCTACATCCCGTTCCAGATCGCCAGCCTCGTCATGGCCTGCTATCTGTGGACCGCCGACGATCTCAGCTGGCTCGGCATCGACGGCGGACTGGGCCTCGCCTCCAAGATCGGTCTCGCCCTGTCGATCGGCGTGATGGGCGGTATCGGCATCAACACCGCACACGAACTCGGCCACAAGAAGGACGATCTCGAGCGGTGGCTGTCGAAGATCACGCTCGCTCAGACCTTCTACGGTCACTTCTACATCGAGCACAACCGCGGACATCACGTCCGTGTCGCCACCCCCGAGGACCCGGCGAGCTCGCGTTTCGGTGAGACCTTCTGGCGATTCCTGCCGCGCAGCGTGTGGGGCAGCCTGAAGTCGTCGATCGAGCTGGAGCGCAAGCGACTCGACCGTGTCGGCAAGCCGTTCTGGCATCCGAGCAACGACGTCCTCAACGCCTGGGCCATGTCGATCGTGCTGTGGGGTGTGCTCGCGGCGGTGTTCGGGTGGCAGGTCCTGCCGTTCCTCGTCATCCAGGCCGTGTACGGGTTCTCGCTCCTCGAGACCGTCAACTACCTCGAGCACTATGGTCTGATGCGCCAGAAGACCAAGACCGGCCGCTATGAGCGGTGCACCCCGGAGCACAGCTGGAACTCCGACCACATCTGCACGAACATCTTCCTGTATCACCTTCAGCGACACAGTGATCACCATGCCAACCCCACCCGCCGATACCAGACGCTGCGCAGCTTCGACGGCGCGCCGAACCTCCCGAGCGGGTACGCCAGCATGATCACGCTCGCCTACTTCCCACCCATCTGGCGTGCGGTGATGGACAAGCGGGTCCTCGACCACTACGACGGCGACATCGAGCTCGTCAACGTCGCACCGCATCGTCGTGAACGCATCCTCGCCGCGCACGGTGTCGCCGGGAAGGACGGCGACCGATGAGCGCCTACCGTTGTCCGGTCTGTGATTTCGTCTACGACCAGGCGGCCGGCGCACCCCGTGAGGGATTCCCGGCCGGCACCGCGTGGTCCGACATTCCCGACGACTGGGCGTGTCCGGACTGCGGCGTCCGCGAGAAGATCGATTTCGAAGAGGTGGCGAAGTGAAGTTCAAGCTGTTCCGCTGCGAGGTCTGCGGATTCGAATACGACGAAGAGCTCGGGTGGCCGGAGGACGGCATCGAGCCGGGGACCCGCTGGGACGACATCCCCGACGACTGGAGCTGCCCCGACTGCGGTGCCGCGAAGGCAGATTTCGAGATGGTCGAGGTGGCCCGCCCGTGAACTCCGGGCCCGCCCACGCCCCATCGGTGGTGATCGTCGGGACCGGGGTCGCGGGCATCACGGCAGCGGAAACCCTGCGGGCCAACAGGTTCGACGGGACGATCACCGTCTTCGGCGAGGAACCCCACCTCCCCTACCGACGCACCGCGCTCAGCAAGGGCATCCTCGACGGGGACCTCTCCGATCCCAAGATCACCCTGCGGCCCCCGGGGTACTGGGAGGAGCGCGGCATCCACATCGTGCCGTCCGTCCGGGTCACCGGCATCGACGCCGTGTCCCGAACCGTCGAACTCGCCGATGGTTCGGCGGTCGGCTATGACGCGCTCGTCCTCGCGACCGGCGGCACGGCGCGCCAACTGCCCGGCGCGTCGCCGGACCTCCTGTCGCTGCGCACTCGCCGCGACGTCGAACGTCTCCGTGCCCGGATCGACTCGGGTCCGGTCGTCATCGTCGGCGGTGGACTGATCGGCCTGGAAATCGCCGCCGCAGTGTCGTCCTCCGAGCAGCGGGTGGACTCCGCCGGACAGATCACCGTTCTCGAGGCCGCCGCGTCGTTGCTGTCGCGGGTGGTCCCGGACAGCGTTGCGGAGGCCGTCGCCGCCCTGCATCGGGATCGCGGCGTGCGGGTCGTCACCGACTCCCGGATCACTGCCGCCGAGACCGACGCGGTGACGCTGGCAGACGGCACCCGGCTGACCGGAACCGTGATCAGCGCCATCGGGATGCAACCAGATACCGCCCTCGCGGAGGCGGCGGGTCTGTCGGTGAGCCCCGCGGGCATCGTCGTCGACGAGACACTGCACACCTCGACACCCCGGATCTATGCCGCCGGCGACGTCGCAGCACGGCCCCATCCGCTGACGGGTGAGCCGATGCGGGCCGAGCAGTGGCTGACCGCGACCGAGCACGGCAAACTGGTGGCCATGACCATCGCCGCCGATCTCGGCCTCGCCACCGGTCCCTCGACCCCCGTCCCGCGCGTCCCGCTCGCATGGTCGATGCAGTACAGCAGCAACATCCAGATGGTCGGGTGGCCGACCATGGCCGACCGGTTCGACGTGGATCTCGACACCAGCACCGGGACGGGCACCTGCGCCGACGGGTTCGCCACCACCGTCCGCTGTTTCGCCGACGAACGCCTCGTCGGCGCGGTGTGCATGGGTCGCGGCGGTGCCGGACGTGCACTCCGTACCGAGATCGAGAAGACGCTGGAGCCGGTCGGCGCGGCGGGATGACCACGCGTAACTACGCCCAGGACAGCAAGGCGCTGCTGCGTAACTCCCTGCTCGACGGGTTGCACGATCTGCTGATGGACCGGGACTGGTCGGCGATACGGATGTCGGACGTCGCCGCCACCACCGGTGTCAGCCGGCAGACCGTGTACAACGAGTTCGGGTCGAGGTACGGGCTCGCGCAGGGATATGCGGTCCGGCTGGCGAGCCGTTTCGCCGGCCATGTCGCCGACTCCCTCGCCGAGCACGTCGACGACGTGACCGGCGCGCTGCGCACCGCGTTCACCGAGTACTTCACCGGCGTCGCCACCGATCCCCTGATCGCCTCGCTGCTCTCCGGCGAGGCGAAACCGGATCTGATGAAACTCATCACGACCGATGCGGCACCGATCATCGCCACGGCCGGCGACCGGCTCTCCCAGGCGTTCCGCGAGTCGACGTGGTTGTCGATGCCCGACTCCGACATCGAACGCATCGCGCGCGCCATCACCCGCATGGCGCTGAGCTATGTCGCGATGCCGCCGGAAGGCGATCGCGACGTCGCAGCGGATCTCGCCGAGATCATCGCTCCGGCCATCGAGACCGCGCGGCTCTCCGACTGAGGAAACCCTCAGCGCGGCAGTCGTTTCCCGACCCCGCGCCGGATCACCCCGCGGTAGATCCGCTCGACCAGCGGGGTGCGCGCACCCTCCGGGTCGACGAGTTCGTTCTCGGCGATGATCGATGCCTCGTCGTCGATCACGTCGCGGTCGAACAGTTCGAGCGTGCGGCCCGGGGTGGCCAGCGACTCGATCGCCCCGATCAGCGACTGCTTCTCGCGCACGGTGTCGTCGAAGACCTCGGCATCGACGTCGAGATGTTCCGACAGCAGCCGGGTACGCATCGATGTGATGGTGTCGCGAAGTCCCGCGTCGTCGGGGTCGTCGCGGCGTGCCTCGATGGCCACGTCGCATTCACTGTCGAAGCCCAGCGACCGGTTGTTGAGATTCGACGAGCCGATGCGCAGCAGGACGTCGTCGACCACGAGCACCTTGGCGTGCACATAGATCTCGTCACCCTCCGAGGTCACCGGATAGTAGGCACGGAACCGATCGTGGACGTCGGCACGCCACAGCATCCGGAGCAGCTTGTGGCGTGCGCCGTCCATGGCCAGTCGTTCCACCGGGCTGTCGGCGTTGCGTGGGAGGACCACGACGATCTCCGGACCGTCGGGTTCGGCGAGTCGCTCGGCCAGGGCCTCCGCGATCTCGCGGGCGGCCAGATACTGGCTCTCGACGTAGATCGTGCGGCGGGCGGCGGCGAAGGCCGCCCGGTACAACCGGCGGATCTCGTCGATCTCCGGACGGTCGTTGTAATGAGGGATGGTCCGGGCGACCCCGACCTCGCAGTCCGCGAACGTCACGTCGAGACCCTTCGGCCAGATGTCGGGGCCCTCGGTGTCGACGAGGGGTGCCAGACGCTCACCGGTCGCCGCCTCCCACCGGTCGACGGCGACACTCGCGACGACGCGTGCGGCATCCCCGTCCAGTGCGACGGTCACGTCGTGCCACGGACCATGTGGTTCACCGTCGGGGTCGCGACGGAAATCGTTGTGCGACAGATGTTCTGAGGTGTCCCAACGGTCCACGGTCATGTCGATGCCGCCGCAGAACGCGAACTGGTCGTCGATGACCGCGATCTTCTGGTGGTGTGCGGCCGACACCGGATGCGCGGCATCGATCCGGTAGTGCAGACGACGCCCCGTGAGGAGGTCCTGGACGAACGGCGGCGCCACCCCGCGAAGCATCCCGGTGAACGCACCCGTGCTCCAGCGCAGCACGTAGATCTCGAGGCCCGACCGGTGCTCGATGAGCCATTCGAGGAAGTCGCCGAGCCGGTCGGGGATCTCGTGGTCGGATGACCGCGGATCGAGGCTGATCCGGGTGTCGACGTCCCAGCCGATCAGGATGACCCGGCGTCGTGCCTGGAGCAGTGCCGACTTGGCGTGCAGAAAGTAGTCCGCCGCGTCGACGATGCAGGCGACGCGGTCGGCGGTGGCGATCTCCCGACAGGTGTCACCCGCACGCAGGATCGGCTCGTGTCCCGACTCGTCCGCCATGTTGTCCTCTGCCTCGTTCTCGTCACCCGTTGTCGTTGTCAGTCCCCCCGTCAGCCCGTCATTCTGCCAACACGCGTCGGTCGCCATGGCACCCCCACCTCGGGGCGGTCCCTACACTCGTCGAGGTGACACCCGAAGCCGCGCACGACCTCGACGAACAGCCCACCCGACGTCGACGACGCCGGCCGTTCGCCGTGGCTGTCGCGATCGCCGTGGTCCTGCTCCTGGGTGCCGGGCTGGTCGCGTGGCGCACCGTTCCCGAGCGGTGGCTCCCGTGGGACACCGCGGAATTTCCCCAGGTGGACGCCTCGCAGCTGTCACCGGCACAGAACCGGATCGTGGAGTTGCTCCGTGCCGAGCACGCTGCACAGCGGCCGGGCATGTTCTATTCCGAAGGCGTCGACGAGCCGTGGTGCGCGAACTTCGTCAGCTGGATCATGCGCGAAGCCGGGACCCCGTTCGCCAACCCCCACTCGGGGCACTGGCGAATCCCCGGAGTGTTCACCCTGCAGGAGTACTTCCAGGACACCGGGCGCTTCGAACCCGCCGGCGACTACACGCCCCGCGTGGGCGACGTCGTGATCTACGACCGGTCGTCGGCGCTGGGCCAGCACACCAACATCGTGGTCGGGGTCGACGGTGACGAGGCGACCACGGTCGGGGGCAACGAGATGCGCAGGATCCGGGTACACGATCTGGACTGGAGGTCCGACGGCGGCGTCGTCGGATTCGGACGGAGCATCGGATGACCAGTGCCGGCATGGTGACGTCATGAGCTTCGACGGATTTCCCGAAGCCGCCCTCGACTTCTACGACGATCTCGAGATCGACAACTCGAAGTTCTTCTGGGAGCAGCACAAAGAGACGTATCGCACGGCGGTCGCGGAACCGATGTCGGCACTCGCCGAGGAGCTCGCCGACGAGTTCGGCACCGCCAAGCTGTTCCGGCCGTATCGCGACGTCCGGTTCTCGAAGGACAAGACGCCTTACAAGACACATCAGGGAGCTTTTGTTGCCGTGGCCCCGGCCACCGGCTACTACATCCAGATCGGCGCTCCCGGTGTCCGCGTCGGGGCCGGGTTCTACGAAGCCACCCCGGCACGGCTCGCCGAGTTGCGCAAGGCCATCGACCATGACCGGCACGGGCCCGAACTGGAGAAACTCGTCCGTAGGCTCACCAGAGCCGGATGGGAGATCGGCGGCGACCGGTTGAAGACCGCTCCACGCGGCTACGACGTCGATCATCCGCGCATCGACCTTCTGCGTCACAAGTCGCTCTTCGCCGGCCGTGACTACGGCTTCGACGAGGTCATCCACACCCCGGCACTCGTCGACCGGGTCCGCAAGGACTGGCGCGCGACGACCCCGCTCGTGGAGTGGATCGCGCGGCACGCGGCCACCTGAGCTGCCGGCATCGGCGATACGGCACCGCTGTGGTCTCCTGAAACGAATTCTGGGACCACTTCCCGGTCTTTCGGCGCGCGCCTGAATCCGCCGTGGTCATACTGGCGCGGTCCAACGTCGACAACGACCTCGAATGACCGAGACAGCCGATGACAGCGCTCGACCACGGTATCGCCGAACTTCTCGAGGCCGCCATACCCGGCCGTGTCCACCCACCGGATTCGGCGGATTACCGGGATTCGTTGGCACGCATCTTCTTTCCCGACGCTTCCCGACGCCATCCGCCGTGCGTCGTCCACCCCCGGGATTCCGCGGACGTAGCGCTCGTGCGCCGACACGTACCGACTCCAGGAGTAGTCCATGACCAACGAGACATCTCAGCACACCGGTCGGTCGGCCGGGATCGCCGACGGCGCTGCGACGCTCATCTTCGGGCAACGCGTCCGTGAGGGATTCGACGAGTCGTTTCGCACGTGGCATGCCTCGATCTCCGGCGCTGCCGCCGACTTTCCGGGCTTCCTCGGCGTCGAGTTGCGGCCTCCGACGGACACCCATGCGGACTGGCTCACCATCTACGGCTTCGACTCCGTCAGCCATCTCCAGGACTGGCTGAACAGCAGTGTCCGTCTCGAACACGTGCGCGCCGGCGCGGATCTCATGGACGGCCCCGCCACCGCGCAGGTCCTCGCACACGACGCCAAAGAACCCGACACACTGGTCACGGTCGTGATCACCCACCGTGTCGCCGACTCCAAGGTCGACGAGTTCCTCGCGTGGCAGAAACGGGTGGATGACGCCGAGCACCTATTCGCGGGCTTCCGCGGGTCCGAACTCTTCCGGCCCATCGAGGGGGTGCAGGACGAGTGGACGATCTCCTACCGCTTCGACACCGCCGAGCATCTCGAGGCCTGGCTGACCTCGCCGGAACGTCGTGCGCTGCTCGCGGAGGCGGAGGAGTTCGGCGAGTTCACCCTGCAGACGATCGACCACTCGTTCGGCAACTGGTTCTCCCACGGCGACCCCGATGCCCCGCCTCCGTCCAACTTCAAGACCTCGGTGGCGGTGTGGGTCGGCCTCTACCCCACCGTGGTGTTCCTGACGTTGATGACCGCACCGTTGGGCATGCCGCTGTGGCTGGGCATGTTGATCGGTAACCTGTTGTCCAGCTTCGCGATGAGTTATCTGACGATGCCGTACTACGTGAACAGGGTTCTCGGTTGGTGGCTGCAACCGAAATCCACCGCGCCACAGCCCCGCACGAACGTGAACGGAGGCCTGTTCATCCTCGCCCTGAACGCGGTGTGGGTGGCGATCTTCTACCTCGTGACCGTCCAATTCTGGTCGTTGCCATGACGATCCGTCCATCACCGACAAGCTCACCCCGAACCGAGGAGCACCGATGACCGACCACGTCCATCACGGCCACATCTTCCACCTGGCCGGACGTCCGAAGATCACCGAGGCCGTCGACGCCTTGGTGTCGATCCCCGACGGCGCGCTCGTGATCGGGGATGACGGGAAGATCAAGTACGCGGGTGAACGGTCCGGGCTACCGACCGAATTCGCGTCGGCCGAGAAGCACGATCATCCCGGCGGGTACCTGATCCCCGGCTTCGTCGACACCCACATCCACTTCCCACAGACCTATGCGGGTGACTCCTACGGCGGCGGACAGCTTCTCGAATGGCTGAACCTCTGCATCTTCCCCTCCGAATCGAAGTTCGCCGATCCCGAGTTCGCCCAGGCCGCGGCGGTCGAGTTCACCAGACGCCGCGTCGCCGCCGGCACCACGGCGATGATGGTGTTCGGTTCGGCCTATCCCCACGCGCAGGATTCGCTGTTCACCGAGACCCGCAAGGCGGGTCTGCGCATCGTGGCCGGTCGCGGTATCCAAACCGTCGGCGGCGACACGGCCAAACCCCTCCTCACCTCCGAGGAGGAGGCGATCCGCCTGACGCGGGCGGAGATCGAGAAGTGGCACGCTGCCGACACCGGCGACTTCCGCACCGCGCTGCTGCATGTCGCGATCATCCCGCGATTCTCGTTGTCGGTGACCACCGAGACGTTGCGCAATCTCGGCGAACTCTACGACGAGTACCGCGATCTGGGCGTCTACGTCCACTCGCACCTCAACGAGAACAACCGTCCGGGCACGGGCGAGATCGACACCACCAAGGAGGTCTACCAGGTCGATTCGTACCTGGACACCTACGACGGCAAATTCCTCCCGGGTTCCCAGGTCGGGGGCAAGAGCCTTCTGGGTCCACGAACGATCCTGGCCCACAGTGTGCACTGCCAGGACGTCGAACTGGCCCGGATGGCCGAGACCGGTACGTCCATCTCCCACTGTCCCGTGTCGCAGCTGTTCCTGGGTTCGGGGACCATGCCGTGGAAGCGCACTGTCGCGTCGGGGGTGAACATCTCGGCGGGAACCGATTTCGGCGGCGGCGACGAGTGGCTCATCCCGCGGGTGCTCGGCGACGCGTTCAAGCAGCACATCACCGAACCAGGAGACGCGGGGGTGTCGATGCATCCCGCCGAGATGCTGTTCATCGGAACCCTCGGTGGCGCCCGTGCTCTGGACATGGAGGCCCGCTTCGGCAACTTCGACGAGGGCAAGGAAGCCGACTTCCTCGTCATCGAACCGGCTGACGCGCTCAAGGGAGTGCTCGAGAACGCGGTCCGCGCCGAGGACGACGACCTCGCCCGCGACCAGACACTGTTCGGACTTCTCATGGGGTTGCGTGAATCCTCGATCGCCGAGGTCCATGTGCAGGGCCGGCGAGTTTCCCTCTGATGCCGTGATCACGACCGTGTCGGTGTTCCACCCCGTCTCACAGACCGGGTTCGCCGACTGGGCCGCACTGCTCGCCGCGTCGGCGGCCGACAGCGAGGGCTGCCTGAGCGCGCGTGTCTCGACCGTCGCGGATGGCCGTTTCGAACCGGCGGTGGCCGCGACCTTCGTCGACGAGAAGGCCTGCGACCGCTGGGTCGACAGCCCCCGGCGGGCCGAGATCCTGCGGGACGGGCGTGTTCACGGTTGGATGGCATCGGCGCCGATGCTCGAACTGGTCGACGGCGTACCGCCCCCGCCCGGCGTCGGCGCCTTCCGCCACGACATCGTGTCGGGCAAGGTCGACGCTTTCATCGACGCGCAGCGCGACTTGACCGGCGCCGCAGGAGAATTCAGCGGTTACGAGGGCACGTCACTGTTCGTCGACGAGGACCGCGAGACGGCGTTGTCGGTGCTGCGGTTCCGTACCGACCGGCAACTCTCGGCGTGGGTGTCGTCTCGCGAACGCAGCGCCGCCCTCTCCGGACTGCGTTCGAGTCTGACCCACGACTTCGAGACGATGTCGAGCACCACCGCGTTCGGCACCACCGTGCGGAACGACCACGGCCGTATCCGCCAGACGCCGAACTGGAAGTCGGCGATGATGGTCCTGCTGGTGCTCTACCCGACGGTGATGGTCCTGTCCCGTTTCCTCGGGCCGGTTCTCGACCGCATCGGAGCCCAGCCGTGGCTGGCGTTGTGGCTGAGTCAGGTCGTGAGCGTCGGATTGATGCAGTGGTGGCTCATGCCGTGGGCGGCGAAACCGTTCCGCCGCTGGCTGGATCCGGTGGACGGCAACAGCCTCCGCAGCAATCTCGCCGGCGCCGGGGTGATCCTGCTGGTGTACGTCGGATGCCTGGCGATCTTCGCGAACGTCACCTGGCTCCAGTTCTGGGATTACGTGGACTCCTGAGTCAGCCGACGACACCGTCGAGGTAGACCCAGCGCCCGTCGTGTCGGGTGAAGCGACTGCGTTCGTGCAGCGTGCCACGCTCCGAGCCGGTCTTGTAGTACGCGGTGAAGGTGACCTCGCCCTCGGTGTCGAACGGCGATCCGCCGTTCGTCGATTCGATGTCGAGGCGGTACCACCGCATCGCATCGTCGAGTTCGAGATCGTCGGGACGCGTGTCGGGGTGCCAGCTGAGCAGCAGGTGATCTCGATCACCGAGGGCGAAAGCGGTGAAGCGCGATCTCATCAGCGCCTCGGCGGTCGGCGCGTCGCGCTCACCGGCGAGGATGGTCCCGCAGCATTCACCGAACGGCAAGCCGGACAGACACGGACACCGCGCGCCGGGATCACGGTTTGCCGATTCGATGTTCATTCCCCGCATCTTAGGCGTAGACAGAAACGAGGTCACCCATGAGGCGGTCCGGTCACCCATGGCCGGACCGGCGCCAACGGAGGGAGAATCGTTGTCCGACAACGTGTATCGAGTCATCGAGGTGGTCGGTTCAGCCGCGACCGGCACCGACGACGCCATCCGGAACGCGATCGCGCGTGCGTCGCAGACGGTCAATCATCTCGACTGGTTCGAGGTGACCGAGACCCGCGGACACCTCGAGGACGGCCAGATCGCACACTTCCAGGTCACCCTGAAGGTGGGCTTCAAGATCGAAGGTTCCTGACCCTCGCGGTCGACATGACTATCCGCGGGACGCGGTCGCGGTGAGAAACGCGCCGATCTCGCGGGCGACGGCTTCCGGCTCGTCGAGCATCGACAGCACCGCCGCACCGGGGATCTCGGCATAGCGGCCACGCGGCGCCAGCTCGGCGAGCCGAGGGCCGTGCGCCGGCGGCATCACCCGGTTGTCGGGCGACCACAGCACGAGCACATCCCCGTCGAACCCCCTGAGCGCCTCCGTCTTTCGAACGAGCTCGGCGGGATCGAACGATGTGGTCGCGTATTTGGTGACGTCCCGCCGGATGCGCGGGTCGGCGAGGACGGGGTCGGTCCATCGGCGCATCCGCTCGTTGTCGACGGGCTTGTTGATCATCCAGCCCCAGAGAATGGGAAGTCGTCGCAGCCACCCGATCCGCAGCTGACGTGCGGCGAGGGTGATGCCCCCGGGCAGGCGCACGGCCAGCGTTGCCATCTTGCCGGGAAGTCCCGGCGGGAAGTTCTCGAAGGCCTCACACGGCAGGATCACCATGCGGGCGACACGCTCGTCGCGGCCGAGCGCGGTCAGGAACAATGAGCCGCCCCAATCGGAATGGACGAGGGTCACGTCGCGCAGGTCGAGGGCGTCGAGGACGTCGGCGACGAGACCCACCATCCCGTCCATCGAGAGATCCGCATCCTCGTGCAGCGGAATTCGGTGAGACCCGAGCGGGAGCACCGGCCGGATGTAGCGGAAACCCTTCGGCAACAACGGGATCACGTCGTCCCACACCGTGTGGTCCATGAGCAGGCCGTGCAGGAGGACCACCGGCGGCCCGGTTCCGTCCTCCGCGTACTCGACAGTGCCGGCCGGGGTCTCGATTCTCTTGACGGCGCCCGCCTGCGGGCTTCCCATCTGGTTGAGCTGGGTCATGTCACGCGCTCCTCACCTCGGCCGGGAGACCGCAACCGGCCTCTAGAACGATCACTCTAGAATATCTGCTCTAGAATGGCCAGGGTGAAGACCGACGAACGCATCGTGGTGGCGATGGCCGAGCTCCTCCGCAGGCAGGGCTATGCGGCGACCGGGATCAAACAGGTAGTCGAGACGGCCGACGCCCCCATCGGATCGATCTATCACCACTTCGGCGGTGGTAAGCGCGACGTCGCGGCCGCCGCTCTCCGGCAATCGGGCGCCGCCTACGGCGAGTTGATCGGCTTGCTACTCGCGCCGTACGACGACCCCGCGGAGGGAATCGAGGCGGCGTTCGTCGCCGCGGCGGGCACCATCGAGCAGGGTGGTTGGCTGAACATGTGCCCCGTCGGGACCGTCGCCGGCGAGGTCGCCGATGCCGAACCCGCCCTCCGAGAGGTCGCCGACGAGGTCATGTCCGCGTGGATCGACGCCGGCACCGCACTCTTCGCCGCGCGCGGACTGACCGACGCGGATGCCCGCTCGCTGATGTACGCGGTGGTCTCGGCACTCGAGGGCGCGTTCATCGTCGCCCGGACCCAGCGCTCCACCGATCCGATCCTCGCCGCGGGTCGCGCGATGGGCAGCTATGCGCGGGCACTCACCTCCCCGGTACGGGCAGGGGCACCCTCAGAGCCGGGCGAGATACGTCGGTAGGGCGTCCTCGACGACGAGGGACTGCAAGGCGAACCGAAGCTGGGCCGACACGTATCGGTCCAGGTCGTACCCGGGCGCGAAATGCCAGTGCTTGAGCGCCCATCCATGGGCGAGCATCATCAGGTCGAAGACCACGAGGTCGGCGTCGACGTCGACGATGAGTCCGGCTGCCGTCCCAGCGGTGACCGCCGCCCGCATCGGTGCGGAGGTCTCGACCTCGAGTTCCTTGATCCGCTCCCGTCCAGCGGCGTCGAGCGTCCGGCTCTCCCGATACGTCAGCACGACGGCGTCACGGTTCTCGTCGACGATGGTCGCGTACTGACGGAAACCCGCGATCAACTGCTCGACGGGATCGTCACCGGCGCGGTCCATGGCGGGCTGGAGCTGATCGCGGAAGGCCTCGAGGATGTCGACGATCGCGGCCAGCAGGATCTCTTCCTTGCCACCGAAGTACTTGTAGAACAGGCCGACGCTGACCTGGGCCTCCTCGGCGAGTGCCTGCATCGACATCTGGTGAAAACCGGTGCGTTGCATGACCTTCACGGCGGCGTCGAGCAGCTGCCGGCGGCGGGTGGAGACACGCACCGCGCGCACCGCTTCCTCGACGGCCAGGTCGGCCGACGACCTCGCCGTCGCAGATTTCGCCATCCCACTTACTTCCTTCTGATCCGTTCGTGCCTGTGTTCATCGAGACCGCCCCACGACCGCCTCGACGAATCAGCGCTGGAGTCACTCTACAAGTCCTATAGACCGAGGTCCTTGGCGACGATCGTCTTCATGATCTCGGTGGTGCCGCCGTAGATGGTCTGGATGCGGGCGTCGACGAACGCCCGCGACACCGGATACTCACGCATGTAGCCGTAGCCGCCGTGCAGTTGCAGGCACCGGTCGGCGGTGCGCACCTGCAGCTCGGTGGCCCACCATTTGAGTTTCGCGGCGCGGGCCGGCGTCAACCGACCGGCGATGTGTTCGGCGATGCAGTCGTCGAGGAACGTGCGGGCGATGTCGAGTTCGGTCGCCAGTTCGGCGGCGACGAACTGCGTGTTCTGGAACGACGAGATCGGCGACCCGAATGCCGTGCGCTCCTGCACGTACTCCAGGGTGCGCGCGAAAGTGCCCTCGGCAGCCGCAACAGCACCGATGGCCAGTGACAACCGCTCCTGCGGGAGGTTGCGGACGAGCTGATAGAAGCCTTCGCCCTCCCCGCCGAGACGGTTGGCCGCGGGGACGCGCATGTCCTCGAAGGACAGCTCACCGGTGTCCTGCGCGTGCAGTCCGATCTTGTCGAGTCGGCGGCCCCGGACGAACCCGGGCGTGTCCGCTTCGACGACGAGAAGCGTGAGCCCCCTGTGCTTCTCGGACCCCGTCCGGGTGGCGACGACGAAGAGGTCACCGTTGCGACCGTTGGAGATGAAAGTCTTCGCGCCGTTGACCACGTAGTGGTCGCCGTCGCGGACCGCCGAGGTGCGGATACCGGTCAGGTCGCTGCCCGCACCGGGTTCGGTCATCGCGATACCCAGCACGGTGTCGCCGCCGACGACCCCCGGCAGCCAGCGAGCCTTCTGCTCGTCGGTCGTCAGCTCCGTGAGGTACGGCAGTACGACATCGTTCTGCAACGAGAAGGCGATGGCCTCGGCGGCGGCACCGGTGCGCGCCACCTCGTCGATCAGGATGGCGTTGTACCGGAAGTCGTCGACGCCGGGACCACCGAACCGTTCGGGCACGGGGAAGCCCAGGAGTCCGTTCTTGCCCGCCTCGACGAAGAGGTCGCGATCCCATTGCCCGGCGTTCTCCCAGTCGGTGTGCACGGGGGTGATCTGTTCGGCCACAAAGCGTCTGACCGTCTCGCGAAAGTGCTTGTGTTCGAGGTCGTGCGTGAGTGAGGACATCGATTCTTCCGTTCGGGGTGAGTCAGCCGTGGACGCGGTCGGGGGCCGGTGCGCGGAACGCGCCGTCGGCCATCTCGCGCGCGGCGGACTCGGTGGCTTTGTAGTGCAACTTCTTCCCGGTCGCCGAGACGGGGAGCGACTCGACGATGCGATACGCGCGAGGACGTTTGAAGCTCGACAGCATCGGGTGCGAGCGACAGTAGGCGTCGAGGTCCTCCGGCGTCGGGGCCGCCCCGTCGGCGGGCACGACGTAGGCGACGACGAGACTTCCCCACTGTTCGTCCGGGACACCGACCACGAGCGAGTCGACCACGCCCGGATGGCCGTTCAGTGCTTCCTCGACCTGAACCGGGTGGACGTTCTCGCCGCCGGACAGCAGCATGTCGTCCTTACGACCGACGATGGTGACGAACTCATCGGCGTCCCAGGTGGCCAGATCACCGATGTGCAGCCAGCTGCCGTTGTACTTGGCCTTCTCCTGCCGGGGGGAGTCGTAGTAGGCGGCCGCGCATTTCGGCGACCGGATGATGACCTCACCGACTTCCGCACCATCGTGTGCGACGACCTCGTCCGGGCTCGCCAGATGCCCGTCGTCGTGGACCCGGACCACGCGGACGTCGTCGTCGATGCACGCGCGTCCGGCAGTTCCGGCGTGTTCGGGGAGATCGTCGGGTCGCAGAAAGGTGTTCCAGAATCCCTCGGTGCTGCCGTAGCCGTTGAAGATCCGCGGGGTGAGCACCTGCTGGTAACGCAGTGCCGCCTCGCGTTCGAGCGGTGCCCCCATCGTGACGATGCCGCGCAGACTGGAGAGATCGCGCGGGTTCGCCGACTGCGCGCCGGCAAGCATCGCCAGGTTGGTCGGCGCACCGATGAGAAAGGTCAATCGATATCTCTCCACCCAGTCGAGGGTCAGCTCGGGATCGAAGGTGCGCATCGGGACGACCGTGGAACCAAGGTAGAACGACGGATTGGGACCGGCGCAGTAGAGTCCGCCGCGATGGAACCACGGCGTCATGTTCAGTGTCCGGTCGTCCGGGGACAGCGGGAAGTGCATGATCACGTCGTGCGCCGAGAAGATCTCGATGGCCGAGTTCATCGGCACCGCCTTGGGCATGCCGGTCGTACCCGAGGTGTACAGCCGAGTGGTCTCGTCGAAGACGCCGCGCGACACCGTCGGCGGCACACCGCGGGCGACGGGGAGGTCGGCGAAGCGGATCGACCCGGCGACGAGGTCTCCCTCTCCGACGCCCACCAGTACTTCGGGAGTGTGCCCGGCAAGCGAGATGGCCTCGTCGACCGTGGCGCTGAGACTGGTGTCGTAGACGTAGACCTTCGGCCGGCTGATGTCGAGGATGACGGCCGTCTCCCCCGCCGCGAGCCGGAAGTTCACCGGGGATCCGACCGCTCCGGCCGCCTGGGTCGCCAGGTAGAGCTGCGCGAACTCCGGGCCGTTCAGCAACTGATAGCCCACCACGGCGCCGTCGGTCACCCCGCGATCGGCGAGACCGGCCGCGAGTTCGTCCACCGCCGAACCGAGTTCGGCGTATGTCCACTGCCGTTCGGCGAGGGGGTCGATCATCGCCACCTCGCCGCCGTAGCGGGCGACGTTGCGGCGGAAACCGTTCAGATAGGTGAACTCGTGCTCGAAGAAACTGCGGTACGCGTGCGCGTCGTAGACGTAACTCGTGTCTGAGGTCATGTCGGTTCCCTGACTCATCTCGGTCCGGAGGGGTGGCGGCGGCCGGTCAACCGGCCATGGTGAGACCGCCGCTGACGCTGATCACCTGACCGGTGATGAACGACGCCGCGGGTGAGGCGAAGAACAGGACCGGTGCGGCGACCTCGTCGGGACGTGCGAGTCGCCGGAACGGGATCGCCTTCACCAGAGCTTCTTTCAGCTTCTCGGGTTGCGCCTGGAACAGCGGGGTGTCGGTGGGTCCGGGGCAGACCGCGTTGACGGTGATCTGATACCGGGCCATCTCGCGTGCGAGCGACTTCGAGAGGGCGATGACGCCGCCCTTCGCGCCGGCGTAGATCGTCTCACCCGCCGAACCGACCCGCCCGGCGTCGGAGGCCAGGTTGATCACGCGGCCACCCCGCCAGCCGTCGGACTTCGACGCCTCCACCATGCCGGGCAGGAACGCGCTGGCCATGTGCACGGGGCCGAGGTAATTGATGGCCACCACTTTCTCGGCGAATTCGGTGGTGGCGTTCAGGAACTGATCGGTGCGGTCCCAGCCGGCGGCATTGACGAGGATGTCGGGGACACCCACCTCCGCCTGCACCGCGTCCCGCAGCTCGTCGACCTTCGCACGGTCGGCAACATCGACGACCATCGGCACGATGGAACCCGCCTCTCCCGCGGTGCGCTTGGCGGCATCGAGATCGAGATCGGCGGCGACCACGGTGGTCCCCTCGGCCGCGAAGCCCAAGGCGATCGCCTTCCCGATGCCTGATCCGGCGCCCGTCACGACGGCGATACTGTTGGAGCTCATTGGTTTCGGTGTCCTTCCGAATCAGATGGCGGCGAACTTGTTGAATTCGGGCATGCGCTTCTCGGCGAAGGCCCGCGCACCCTCGGCACCTTCTTCGGTGTGGTGGGTGAACAGGTCGAGGGCGCTCATCGCGAGATTGGACAGACCGGCCTGGTGGTCGGTATCGGCGTTGAAGCTCTGCTTGAGGAAGCGCAGTGTGGTGGGCGACTTCTCGGCGATCTCGGCGGCGATCTTCTTCGCCTCGTCGAGCAGATCGGCCGCCGGGACGACCCAGTTCACCAGTCCCCACCGTTCGGCGGTCTCGGCGTCGTACTGGCGGCACAGGTACCAGATCTCGCGGGCACGCTTCTCCCCCACGACGCGGGCCAGGAACGCCGAACCGAATCCGGCGTCGAAGGACCCGACCTTGGGCCCGGACTGACCGAAGCGTGCCGTGTCGGCTGCGATGGTGAGGTCGCACAGCACGTGCAGGACGTGTCCGCCGCCGATGGCGAGTCCGTTGACCGCGGCGATGACCGGCTTCGGGATGTCGCGAATGGTCTTGTGCAGGTTGCCGATCTCGAACATGCCGCTCTCGCTGGGCCCGTAATCGCCGGTCTCCGCACGCTGTTTCACGTCACCACCGGTGCAGAACGCCTTCTCCCCGGCTCCGGTCAGGATCACCGTCTGGACTCCGTTGTCGGCCCAGGCACGACGGAAGGCGTTGATCATCTCCTCGACCGTCTTGGCCCGGAAGGCGTTGTACCGATGCGGCCGGTTCATCGTGATGATCGCGGTGGGGCCCTCGACCGTGTAGTCGATGTCTTCGTAATCCATCTTGATCTCCTTCTGCTGGGAATCGCCTCCAGGCACATCCATATGGGCGTGTCTGCAGTGGTCAGCGATGATTTCTTGCTCGAGCGGAGCCCCGCTGTGAACATCTATTCCGGTACGAGTGAACGTACATTCATTCATCTGGATGTGTCAAGGGTCACTCCGTTGCCGGCGTCAGTGCAGGTGGTTCGTTCGTCATGCGCGGCGGATCGGCCGAACCTAGACTTCGGGGACCATGAGATTCACCCAGACCATCTCCGGCACGTCCTATGAGTTCGACGGCCTCGTCGAACTCATGGCGAAGGCCACCCCGCGCCGCTCGGGTGACGAATTGGCCGGTTGCGCCGCCACGTCCGACGCCGAACGTGCCGCTGCGGCATGGCAATTGGCCGACGTTCCCCTGTCATCTTTTCTCGAGGATCTCCTGGTCCCCTACGAGTCGGACGAGGTCACCCGACTCATCGTCGACACGCACGATCGCGCAGCCTTCACCGAGATCTCACACCTGACCGTCGGCGGGTTCCGCGACTGGCTGCTCGAGATCTCCACCCGCTCCGACGCGGCCGAACGCATCGCACGCATCTCCCCCGCCGTGACGCCGGAGATGGCGGCCGCCACGTCGAAGATCATGCGCAACCAGGACCTCATCCTGGTGGCATCGGCCATTCGGGTGACCTCGGCGTTCCGGACCACCATCGGGCTCCCGGGCCGCATCGCCACCCGCCTGCAGCCCAACCATCCCACCGACGATCCGCGCGGGATCGCCGCAGCCACCCTCGATGGTCTGCTGATGGGCTGCGGCGACGCGGTGATCGGGATCAACCCGGCGTCGGACTCACCGCAGGCGACCACCGACCTGCTCCACATGCTGGACGAGATCCGTCAACGCTTCGAGATCCCGATGCAGTCCTGCGTGCTCTCGCACGTCACCACCACGGTCGACCTGATCGGTCAGGGCGTCCCCGTGGACCTCGTGTTCCAGTCGATCGCCGGGACCGAAGGAGCCAATGCGGGATTCGGTGTGAATCTCTCGATCCTGCGTGAGGCCAACGAGGCCGGCCGGTCCCTGCGCCGCGGCACGGTCGGCGACAACGTCATGTATCTGGAGACCGGACAGGGATCCGCGCTGTCGGCGGGCGCGCACCTCGGCACCGGTGGCAAAGCCGTCGACCAGCAGACCCTCGAGACGAGGGCCTACGCGGTCGCGCGCGCCCTGGACCCGTTGCTGATCAACACCGTCGTCGGATTCATCGGCCCCGAATACCTCTTCGACGGCAAGCAGATCATCCGCGCGGGACTCGAAGACCACTTCTGCGGGAAGCTCCTCGGACTCCCGATGGGCGTCGACGTCTGCTACACCAACCATGCCGAGGCCGACCAGGACGACATGGACACGCTGCTGACACTACTCGGCGTCGCCGGAGCGGCCTTCGTCATCGCGGTGCCCGGCGCCGACGACGTCATGCTCGGCTACCAGAGCCTGGCCTTCCACGACGCGTTGTACGTGCGACAGGCACTCGGATTACGTCCCGCACCCGAATTCGAGGCGTGGCTCGCCCGACTCGGGATGTGCGACGCCGACGGCCGAATCCTGCCGGTCGATCCGGCGACTTCGCCCCTCCTGCCGTTGGCGGCCGGCCGATGAGCACATCGGAGCAGTCACAGCCGGCGGAACTCGCCGACGGCGACGACATCTGGGCGTCGATGCGTCGAACCACGCAGGCGCGCATCGGTCTGGGGCGTGCCGGTAACTCGCTGCCGTCACGTCGCGTCCTGGAGTTCCAAGCCGCACACGCAGCAGCACGGGATGCCGTCCACGAACCCCTCGACGCCGACGCCATCGCCGAGTCGCTCGCCGAACTCGGCCTCGGTCGTCCGGTCATCGTCACGAGCCGGGCCTCGGACCGCGGCGAGTATCTGCGCAGACCCGACCTCGGCCGGACACCCGAGGACCTGTCGGCGCTCACCGAATCCGCCACCGACATCGGCATCGTCATCGCGGATGGCCTGTCCCCGCGCGCGGTCGCCGGTCACGGACACGGTCTGGTGGCCGCACTCGTCGATGCCCTCGACGGCCGCTACACGATGGCGCCGCCGGTGATCGCCACGCAGGCGCGCGTCGCGCTCGGCGACCACATCGGCGAGGCCCTCGGTGTGACGACCCTCATCGTGATCATCGGTGAGCGACCGGGACTCTCGGTTGCCGACAGCCTCGGCATCTACCTGACCCATCTACCCCGGCCCGGACGCACCGACGCCGACCGCAACTGCATCTCCAACATCCACCCGCCGGACGGATTGCACTACGACGTCGCCGCGCGGATCACCGCGGCCCTCGTCGACGGCGCCCGGAGACTCGGCCGATCAGGGGTGGCTCTCAAGGACACCTCACGTCCGGGCGCACAGGAGAACATCGGCGACGCAGACGATCTCACCATCGAGACCTCGTGATCCCGCGATCGCTCCCCGCCCTCACATCCCGAGGATCTTCGCCTTCTGCGCGGCGAACTCCGCCTCCGTGAGGATGCCCTGCTGGTAGAGCGCACCGAGTTCCTTCAGCGCCGCGATCGTGTCCATACCGGTCGACTGCGCGGGCGGTTGCGGTGGTTGCGGCGGTGGCGGTGATTCGGGATACGGCGTCGGGGCGTACTGCGGTTCGGGATATCGCTGCGCACTCGGGTCCTGCTGGGTGACAGTCCCCTGTTGCGCCCAGCGGCTAGCCTGACGCCGCGACACCCGGTTGCTCACCGCGGTGGCGGTCCCGGAGATGACGGCCGTGCGCGCGACCCCGCGGATCAGACCTGGCATGACACTGTTCCTCTCTGACCCGTCAGGGCTGTCGAGACGATCACGATCGCTCGATCGCGTCGAGCGATTCGAGGAGCGCGTCGACCGGAATCCGGCCCGATGCGACCACGCGCCCACCGTTGTTGCGCAACGCCGTGGCGAACGGAGCGGCCCACAGGTTCTCCCACACGAGAACCGCTGCACTGGAACCCGGTTCGATCGCAGTGGCCGCCTCGGCGATGTCGGTCTCATCGAGAATCGACGTCGCCGCTCCGTCGAAGATCGCGAACTCCACACCCAGTTCCCCGATCTCGACCTCGGCGACGGCTCCGTCGGCCCCCTTGGTCAGGAAGACGATGTCGATGAGACGCACGATCCCGCGGTCGATCAGGTCCATCAGGTAGGGCAACGCCTCACCGGTGGGTTCTCGCCCGGCCCATTCGACGACGACGTAGTCGACCGGACCCAGTTCACGATCAGGGGCCTGATCACGATCGGCGGCGGCGGTCATTACCGCAGATCCACTACGGCGTCACCCGGCTGCGGTTCGTACAGGGCACCGATCTCGGCCGCGTACTTCGTGGCGATCGGAGCGCGGCGCAGCTTCATCGTCGGTGTCAGTTCATCCCCGCCCGGATCCCACGTGACGGGGACGATGGTGAACCGCTTGACCTGCTCCACGCGGGACAGCCTTTTGTTGGCAGTACGAATGGCGGTCGAGACCTCGTCCACGACCTCGGGATGCACGGACAGTTCGGTGAGGTCGGCGTCGGGCAGATTCAGCTTCTCGGCGCGCGCCGCCACGACCTCCGGGTCGAGCACGACCAGCGCGGAGACATACGGCTTCGCATCGCCGATCGCGGCCACCTGACTGATCAACGACGACGCCGCCTTCATCGCGTTCTCGATATTGGTGGGCGACATGTTCTTTCCGGACTCGTTGATGATGAGTTCCTTCTTACGGTCGATGATGATGACGTTGCCGTCGTCGTCGATCTTCGCGATGTCACCGGTCGACAACCAACCGTCGGCGTCGATCGCCTCCGCCGTCTTCTCGGGTTGGCCCCGGTATCCGCGCATCACCACGGGGCCGCGGACGAACAGCTCACCGTCGTCGGCGAGTCTGACCTCCATGCCACGTATCGGTGGGCCGACGGTGCCGATCTTGAGGTTGTCGGGCGTGGTCATCGTCGACACACCGGTGGTCTCCGACATCCCCCACACCTCGAGAATCGGGATTCCCAAGCCCAGGAAGAACTTCAGCACCTCTGGTGGGATCGCTGCGGCACCCGAGCCGGCGAACTTGATCTGGTCCAGTCCGAGCGCGGCACGCACCTTGTGCAGCACCAACCGGTCGGCGAGGCCACGCTGAGCCCTGGCGAGGACACCCAGCCCCTTGCCGTCGATCTGTGCCTGAACACCGGCTGCTCCCACGCCGAAGGCCCAACCGGCGAGCACTCTCTTCACCGGACTGGACTCCTCGGCGACCTTCGCCTCGATGCCGGCCCGGATCTTCTGCCACACCCGCGGGACCCCGAAGATGAACGTCGGGTGCACTTCGGGCAACGCCGCGGCGATCTCGCGCGGGTCCGACACCGTGGTGATCTGCATGCCGCGCATGATGTTCGCCGCATGCGACGACACCCGATCGGCGATGTGCGCGGACGGCAGATAGGAGATCGAGCGGTCGTCGAACCCCACGTCGACCTTCTCCGTCAGCGCGGCCATCTCCGCGACGATGTTGCGGTGGGTGATCTCGACGCCTTTCGGAGGTCCCGTGGTCCCGGAGGTGTAGATCAGGGTCGCCAGGTCTTCGGGTTCCACCGCCCGCCACGACGCGGTGAAATCGAACCCATCGGGCGGCGGCGTGCGGGCGACGTCGTCGAGCGAGATCGCGTCGGCGGCCACCCCATCGACGACGATGATGCGTTCGACGCCGGTGTTCGCCGATGTGATCACCGGCAGGAACTTCTGCTCGGTGATCACCACCGAGTTCCCGGCGTTGCCGAACAGGTACTCGATCTGGTCGGACGAGCTCGTGTTGTAGATCGAGAACGGGACCGCACCGAGGTGCACTGCCGCGGTGTCGACCAAGTGGAACTCCGGCCGATTGGTCAGCATGAGGCCGATGGTGTCGCCGCGCCCGATGCCGAGCGCCGCGAGTCCACCGGCGATGGCCTCGACCCCGGTGGCGTACTGCGCCCAGGTGATCTGCCGACCGCCGCCGGCGGTACGGATGGCCACGGCGTCCGGACGGACCGTGACCGTCTGCTGGAACGCGGCCGGGATCGTCGACACGTCGACGCCGGTCTCATGGGGAAAGGTGATCAGGTCTGGAGCGCTCATCTGGTCCTCTAATCGCCAGTGCGATGGTTGTGCTGCACATCACACTAGCGAGGGTAACCGTGGCGAGGATCGGTTCACGCCAAACGGTGACCAGATCGAAAACTGCAGGTCAATACTGTTTGTCTAGCGAAAGACTCGAGTCGACCGGCGACAGCGTCCACGCCCCTCCACCGGTCAGTTCCAGCACTTCGGTGTGGTGCTGGTCGGTGGTGCTCCGGTGGCTGACCGACACCAGGATCGTCTCTGGGAGCTCGGTCCGGATCAGTTGGTACAGCGCGTATTCGAGGCCCTCGTCGACCGCCGAGGTCGCCTCGTCCATGAACACCGCCTGCGGCTTCGTCAGCAGGATGCGAGCGAACGCGACGCGCTGCTGCTCGCCCGGCGAGAGCACTTTGGCCCAGTCCTCCTCATCGTGCAGACGGTCGACGAGATGCGGCAGGAACACCTTCTCCAGGGCCCGCTTGACGGCGTCGTCGCCGACGTCGTCGGGAAGCGCCGGATAGGCGACCGCGGTCCTCAGATCACCCAGCGGGATGTAGGGCATCTGCGAGAGGAACAGGGTGTGGTCACCCGGCGGACGGGCGAACTCGCCGTCGATGAACGGCCACAGGCCGGCCAGTCCCCGCAGGAGAGTGGTCTTGCCCGAACCCGAACGACCCTTGATGACCAGCGCGTCACCGGGATCGAGAGAGACGTTGAGTGCGCGGATCAGCTCGTCGCCGCTCGGGGTGTTCACGTCGATGTCGGCGAGACGCACTGCGCGTTCCCGATCGGTGGTCGTGATCTCGGGCATGGCTCGCGACTTGACGTCGGCGTCGGCCAACCCGTCGAGACGGATGATCGACGCGCGCAGACCGGTGAAGTCGTCATACGCGGTCCGGAAGAAGGAGAGTGCGTCGTGCATCTCGCCGAAGGCCGACGCCGTCTGCTGCATGTCGCCGAGCTTGATCTGGCCGTCGAAGAACCGCGGGATCTGCACCAGATACGGGAACACCACCGCGAGCTGGCTGACGCTGAAGTTCCAGCCGACGAAGGCCATCCGGACATGGACGATCTGCCAGTAGTTCCTGATGACCGCCGCGAACCGGGACATCAGTCCGGAGTGTTCGACCCGTTCTCCGCGATAGAACGCGATGTTCTCCGCACTGTCGCGGACCCGGACGAGCGCGTAGCGGAAATTCGCGGTGAGCCGCTCGTTCCAGAAGTTGAGACGGATGAGCGGTCGACCGATGGCGAACGCCACGACGCTCGTCACCAGCACGTACACGAAAACCAGCCACATCATCATCCGTGGGATCTCGACACCGAGGAGCGTCACCGGCCCCGACAGATCCCAGAGGATCTTCGAGAAGGACACGATCGAGGCGACCGCCGTGAGCACACCGTTGGTCGACGAACCGCCACCGCCCCAGAGCAACGACGATCCGACGGACGCGACGTTGGTGATGTCGGCCTGGATGCGCTGGTCGGGGTTGTCGACCCCGGGATGGATGTCGGTCGGCCTGCTCGAGGGCTCCGATGTGCGGCGGAACCACCTCCGCCGCATGAGTCCCGCACTGAGGTCGACGAAGCGATTGCGGTAGAAGGCGCGTCCGTTCATCCAGTCCGCCGATGCCCCGGCGGTCATCCAGCGGCGGAGGTTGATCTCGAATGCGGCCCCGACGTAGATCTCGATCATGGTGCGCACCACGTGGAGCGACGCGAGGATCGCGAACACCATCATGGAATGCCAGAACGCATCCTTGCCGGCCTGAAGCAGGTCGGCACCCTGCGGACCGCCTGCCAATCCCTCGGCAGCGGTCTGCAGGCCGGTGAAGAGGTCATTGCTGAAGTACGAGAACAGCACCGTCACCCGCACACCCATCAGTGCGAGCAGGGTGAGCGCCGCGGCCAGCCCCCAGGCCCGCAGTCGCGTGCCGGGCTCGGTGAAGAATCCGCCGATGACGCGCCACAGCGGCCTGCCCCACCGGCTGAAGCGGGCGAGCAGGAATCCGATGACGAGAATCGACGCCGCGGAGATCCCGAATGCGATGGCCAGCCACTTCAGGCTGGCCCACACCTCGTTGCCCCAGTCGATGCTGTACTCCACGCACACTCCCTTACCGTCGGACGTCGCAGCCGGGAACGCCGGGCGACATCGCGGCCCGTCTGCACGCGGAGCGTCGGAGATGCAGTCGACACAACGGGTCCGGGCCCAACAATGATCCGGCGCAGTTTAACCCGGCGTTCACCGGCTGTCCGGACAACTGCGGCCCATGTCGCGACGGGTCGGCGGAACTCAGGCGAGGGACCGGAGCACCGCACCCTGTTGGAGGGCGGACGTGGAGACCGGTTGGGAGAAACGATCGCCGATCCGGACGACATAGCCGGCGTCGGTGAACGTCACGCCGTCGACCTCGAAGGTCAGTTGGCACCCGTCATCCGCGCGCAGGAAGCGGTCGAGCGAGGTGACGGCGACCTCACCGCCGGCGGCGTCGTAGATCGCGACCTGCGCGCCGCGGACGATGCGTCCGCCGTCGGGCAGCGCCGCGACCTCCGTTGCGCAATCGGCGACGACGCCGCCCTTGGCCGTGAACGTCTGGGTGGTCAGGAGTCCGACCAGCAGGGCGCCGATCACAACGGCGGCGAACAGCACCATCGCAAGCGTGGTTCCGACGATGACCGGTCGACGCGTCCTGCGCTGCCAGGTCCGGCGTGGGAGGGGCGGGCCGGGATCGAGCCACATCTCCTGGGCTGCAGTCATTTCGAAGAAGTCACTTCTTGGGCGGGAAGTACTTGATCAACGCTTCCTGCACGACCGACGTCGCGAGGGTGCCGTCCCGCATCCAGAATCGTCCCGACCCCATGCCGCGCGAACCCGTCGCCACCGGCGAACGCGTCGCGTACAGCAACCAGTCGTCGAATCGGAACTCGCGATGGAACCACATCGAGTGGTTCACGGTCGCCGCGAACAGCCGGTCGATGCCCCACGACAGTCCGTGAGTGGTGATGATGGAGTCGAGGACCGTGGTGTCGGAGGCGTAACACATTGCGGCGACGTGCATCACGGGGTCGTCGGGCATCACGCCGTCGGCCTTCATCCACACCCGGTTGTCGGTGAGCTTGTGCCCGGCCTCCTTGGCCTTCCAGCTCGGATCATTCGCGAAGCGGATGTCGACCGGATGCAGGGCGTTCACGAAGGTGGCGATCCGGTCCTCGAATCCCTTGAAATGCTCTCCGAGAGTTGGCAATTCCTCCGGGTAGGGCACCTGCGGAATCTCCACCGCGTGCTCGAGTCCGGCGGCGTTGTCCTGGAAGGCCACCAGCATCGTGAAGATCTCTTCGCCGTTCTGCTTGGCGGTGACCTGACGATTGGCGAAGGACTTGCCGTCGCGGAACCGGTCGACGTGGTACTCCATTGGTTTGGTGACGTCGCCGCCGCGGATGAAGTGTGCGTGCAACGCGTGGATCGGCGGGTTGCCGCGCGTCAGGCTGCGGGATGCGGCCACCACTCCCTGCCCGAGGAGCTGCCCGCCGAAGGTGCGTGCGGTGACCTGCTCCGGGTGGTGTCCGATGAACACGTCCTCGTCGCGACGTTCCACGTCGAGCAGTGCGAGCAGCTTGCCGAGATCCCCGGTCTGTTCCACGGTCATGGCCTTCACCCTAGTGACAGACCGGGGACCTCGGTGTCGGTGGTCGTGCTTGTCAGTGGTCCTGCTCGCCGATGCGGTGGACGTGGATGAGGTTGGTGGAGCCGACGGTGCCGGGCGGGGCGCCGGCCACGATGACCACCACGTCACCCTCGGACAGTCGCCCGATGCGCAGCAACTGATGGTCGACCTGGTCGATCATGTGGTCGGTGGTGTCGACGTTGTTGACGATGAACGTCTCCGTGCCCCAGCTCAGTGCGAGCTGACTCCGTACCTCCTGCGTCGGCGTGAAGGCCAGCAGCGGCAGCCGCGAATGCAGCCGGGCGAGGCGCCGGACGGTGTCGCCGGACTGGGTGAACGCGACGAGTGCCTTCACCTCGAGGCGTTCGCCGATGTCCCGGGCCGCGTAGGAGATGACGCCTCGCTTGGTGCGGGGCACATGCGACAGCGGCGGCACGTCACGCGGACCGGACTCGACGGCCCGGCAGATGCGGTCCATCGTGCGGACGGTCTCGAGCGGGTACTTCCCCACCGAGGTCTCGCCGGAGAGCATCACCGCGTCCGCACCGTCGAGAACGGCGTTGGCCACGTCGGACGCCTCGGCGCGGGTGGGTCGCGAGTTCTCGATCATCGAGTCGAGCATCTGGGTCGCGACGATCACCGGCTTGGCGTTCTCACGGGCCATCTGGATGGCCCGCTTCTGCACGAGCGGCACCTGCTCGAGCGGCAGTTCGACGCCGAGGTCGCCGCGGGCGACCATGATGGCGTCGAAGGCCAGGACGATGGCCTCGAGGTTCTCGATGGCCTCCGGCTTCTCCAGCTTCGCGATGACCGGCACCCGGCGGCCCACCCGATCCATGACCTCGTGGACGAGTTCGATGTCGGACGGGCTGCGCACGAACGACAGCGCGATCATGTCGACACCGAGACCGAGTGCGAACTCGAGGTCCGCGATGTCCTTCTCGGACAGCGCGGGCACCGAAACGCTCATACCCGGCAGCGACAGACCCTTGTTGTTGCTGACCGGGCCACCCTCGGTGACGGTGCAGACCACATCGTTGCCGTCGATCGACGAGACCGTCAGTCCGACCTTGCCGTCGTCGACGAGGAGCCGGTCGCCCGGGCTCGCATCCTCCGACAGCTGCTTGTAGGTGGTGGAGACGCGATCGTGGGTGCCCTCGACATCGTCGACGGTGATCCGGATCTCCTCACCCGTCTCCCAGACGGTCGCCCCGTCGCAGCCGTCGAAACGACCGAGCCGGATCTTGGGTCCCTGCAGGTCGGCGAGGATGCCGACGGCCTTCTCCGCCGCATCGGAGGCCTTGCGGACGCGCGCGTAGACGGCAGCATGGTCCTCGTGCTTGCCGTGGCTGAAGTTCATCCGGGCCACATCCATACCGCTGGCGACGAGTTCCTTGAGGCGTTCGTCGCTGGAGGTGGCCGGACCCATGGTGCAGACAATCTTGGTTCGCCGAGTCACACCAACACCTTAGTCCCGTCGGTGGAGCATCTCCACGCGCCGTCACAGACGTCATCCAGTGGTCACGTGGTGTTGTCGCAGGTGACGGTCCACTACTTCCCGGTACGCAGTTCGAGTCACACAGGCAGCTCGCGCGTGTTCGCCGTCCCCGCCGTTTCGGTCGGCGACCGCGATGCTCCGTTGGCTCCACTCCTCAGCGCACGGAGAGCGGCAGGGCCGCGGGCCGGACCGGAGAGGGTAGGTCGGATTCACCGACGAGGTACTCGTCCACCGCCCGCGCCGTCGACCGGCCCTCGGCGATCGCCCACACCACCAGCGATGCACCGCGATGTGCGTCCCCACACACGAAAACGCCGGGAGCGTCTGTCTGCCAATCACTTCCGCACGAGATGGCGCCCCTCTTGTTGGGTTCGATCGCCAGTCCCGACAGCAGTTCGCCGCGCTCCACACCGGCGAAGCCGATCGCGAAAAGTGCCAGCTCACAGGGGATCTCGAACTCCTCCCCGACCGGTTTGATCTCGCGTCGACCGTCGGCGTCTCGTCGTACCTCGACCTCCGCGAGGACCATGGTGGTGACGTTGCCCTCCTCGTCGCCGAGGAAACGCTGGACGGCCACCTGGTACCTGCGTTCACCGCCCTCGGCGTGCGCACTGGAGGTCCGCATGACCAGCGGCCAGGTCGGCCACGGCGAGCGCGTGTCGTCGCGTTCGTCGGGGAGTTCGGGGTTGTAGTCGAGCTGGACCACCGAGGCCGCGCCCTGCCGGTGGGCGGTGCCCAGGCAGTCCGCGCCGGTGTCGCCGCCGCCGATGATGACGACGTGCTTGCCGGCCGCGGTGATCGGCGACGGGCCGTCGCCCTCGCACTCCCGGTTGGCGGGCACGAGATGTTCCATTGCCAGGTGGACCCCGTTGAGCTCGCGACCGGGCACCGGGTTGTCGCGGGCCTGCATCGCGCCGATGGCCAGGACGACGGCGTCGTGTCGCGCCTGCAGGTCGCCGACGGACAGGTCGGTGCCGACGTCGCAACTGGTGGCGAACTCCGTTCCCTCGGCGCGCATCTGGGCGATACGCCGATCGATGTCGGACTTCTGCAGCTTGTACTCGGGGATGCCGTAGCGCAGCAAGCCACCGAGCCGGTCGTCGCGCTCGTAGACGGTCACGTCGTGCCCGGCACGCGTGAGCTGTTGCGCCGCGGCGAGTCCGGCCGGACCGGAACCGACCACCCCCACCGACTTCCCGGTCTTGGACGCCGGCGGTTCGGGTCCGATGACGCCCTCCGCCCACGACTCGTAGGCGATGGTCTTCTCGATGCGTTTGATGGTGACGCTGCCGCCGGTCGCGGACTCGGAGATCGACAGGACACAGGCGGCCTCACACGGCGCCGGGCACACCATCCCGGTGAACTCGGGAAAGTTGTTGGTGGCGTGGAGCCGGCTGCTCGCCGCGTCCCAGCGGCCGCGACGGACGAGGTCGTTCCACTCCGGGATCAGGTTGCCCAGCGGGCAACCCGCGGAACCGGAGTGGCAGAACGGGATACCGCAGTCCATGCAGCGGCGCGCCTGGGTACTGACCTCCTCGAGCACCTTCACCGGGTTGTCGGCGTGGACGTAGACATCGTCCCAGTCCTGGACGCGCTCGGCGACCGGACGGTACTTCGCTTCTTTCTTCGGGACTTCCAGGAACCCGCGCGGATCAGCCACGTGCCGCCTCCATGATCGCTGAATCGACGTCGCGTCCCTCGGCCTCGGCCATCCTGGCCGCGTCGAGCACGCGCTTGTAATCGGTGGGCATCACCTTCGTGAACGCCAGGCAGCGGCGGGGCCAGTCCGCCAGGATCGAGGCGCCCATCGCCGACCCCGTCAGGTCGGTGTGTCTGGCGACGGTCTCCTTGAGCCATGCCAGATCGTCGGGGTCCGGGCGCATGAGCTTGACCATCGCCATGTTGACCTTGGTCCGGTCGAGGTCGTGCACGTAGGCGATACCACCCGACATCCCCGCCGCCAGGTTGCGTCCCGTCGGTCCGAGGATCACCACGCGCCCGCCGGTCATGTACTCGCACGCGTGGTCACCGACACCCTCGACCACCGCGGTCGCACCCGAGTTGCGAACCGAGAAACGTTCGCCCACGCGGCCTCTCAGGTACACCTCACCCGAGGTCGCGCCGTAGAGGATGGTGTTGCCGGCGATGACCTGGTCCTCGGCCACGAACCACGAGTCGGGATGCGGGGCGACGACGATCTTGCCGCCGCACAGCCCCTTCCCGACGTAGTCGTTGGTGTCACCGGTGAGCTTGATCGTCACGCCGGGCGGCAGGAACGCGCCCAGCGACTGGCCGGCCGAACCCTCCAGCTTCACCACGATCGTGTCCTCGGCCAGGCCCTCGGCGCCATAGCGTCGCGTGACCTCGGCCCCGAGCAGGGTGCCCACGGTCCGGTTGACGTTGCGCACCGGCAGTTCGAGCGTGACCGGGTGGGCGTCCTCCAGCGCACCCTCGGCGAGCTGGATGAGCGTCTGGTCCAGTGCACGGTCGAGTGCGTGGTACTGCTCCCGCACCCGACGGCTCGGACCCTTGTCCTCCACCTTGCGGAAGATCGGGGACAGATCGAGTCCTTTCGACTTCCAATGCGCGACCGCGGCGTCGGTGTGCAGACGCTGCGACTGCCCGATGGCCTCGTCGAGGGTCCGGTACCCCAGCTGCGCCAGATACTTCCGCACGTCCTCGGCGATGAAGCGGAAGAAGTTGACCAGGTGATCGACCTGGCCGGTGAACCGCGACCGCAGCTGCGGGTTCTGGGTGGCGACACCCACGGGGCACGTGTCGAGATGACAGACGCGCATCATGATGCACCCGGCCACGATCAGGGGCGCGGTCGAGAAGCCGTACTCCTCGGCGCCGAGCAACGCCGCCATGATGACGTCTCGGCCGGTACGCAGTGCACCGTCACACTGGACGGTGATCCGGTCGCGAAGTCCGTTGAGCATCAACGTCTGCTGGGCGTCGGCGAGTCCGATCTCCCACGGGGTGCCGGCATGCTTGAGCGAGGTCAGCGGCGACGCACCGGTGCCGCCGTCGTGTCCGGAGATCAGCACGACGTCGGCATGCGCTTTCGACACGCCCGTCGCGACCGTCCCCACGCCCACCGCGCTGACCAGCTTGACGTGGATGCGCGCTTCGGAGTTGGCGTTCTTCAGATCGTGGATCAGCTGGGCGAGGTCCTCGATCGAGTAGATGTCGTGGTGCGGCGGCGGCGAGATCAACGCGACACCCGGCGTCGAATGCCTGGTCTTGGCGATCCACGGGTACACCTTGTACGCCGGAAGCTGGCCTCCCTCACCGGGTTTCGCGCCCTGGGCCATCTTGATCTGGATGTCGGTCGCGTTGATCAGGTAGTCGCTGGTGACACCGAACCGCCCGGACGCGACCTGCTTGACGGCGCTGCGGCGTTCCGGGTCGTAGAGACGGTCGACGTCCTCGCCACCCTCACCCGAGTTGGACCGGCCGCCGATCCTGTTCATCGCCATCGCGATGGTCTCGTGGGCCTCGGCAGAGATCGAGCCGTAGCTCATGGCACCGGTGTTGAAGCGCTTCAGGATCTCCTCGACCGATTCCACCTCCTCGAGCGGGATCGGTTCGCGCGCATCGAGATCGAATTCGAAGAGACCGCGGAGCGTGCCGCCTTCGCGAGACAGCCGGTCGACCTCGTCGGAGTACTTCTGGAAGATCTCGGCCCGCCCGGTCTTGGTGGCGTGCTGCAGCAGGAAGACGGTTTCCGGGGTGAACAGGTGCAGTTCCCCGTCCCGGCGGTACTGGTACTCGCCGCCGGAGTCGAGACGGCGGTAGACCTGTTCGGTGGGATTCTCCGGGAAGGCGCGGTGGTGACGTATGCGCACCTCCTCGGCCAGTTCGTCGAGTCCCACGCCCTCGATGCGCGACACCGTGCGGGTGAAGTACTCGCGCACCACCTCCGACGACAGGCCCACGGCCTCGAAAGCCTGTGCGGCGGTGTAGGAGCTGATCGTGGAGATACCCATCTTGCTCATCACCTTCAGCACACCCTTGCCGAGCGCCTCGAGGTAGTTGCGGATCGCCTTCGACGGTGTGACGCCGGTCAGTTCACCCTCGGCGATGAGGTCCTCGATCGTCTCGAGCGCCAGGTACGGGTTGACCGCGGCCGCCCCGAAACCGATGAGCGTCGCGATGTGGTGGACCTCGCGGGCGTCGCCGGATTCGACGACCAGTGCGACCCGGGTTCGCTCCTTGGTGCGCACCAGATGGTGGTGGACGGCCGAGGTGGCCAACAGCGACGGGATCGGCGCGTGGTCGGAGTCGGTGAGCCGATCCGAGATGACGAGGGTGGTGTGTCCCTCGGCGATCGCCTGGCTCGCCCGCTGACGCAGATCCTCCAGCGCGGCCGCGAGACCGGCTCCGCCCTCGGCCACCTCGTACAGCGCACGGAGCAGCTTGGCCGACGACCCCGGATGATCGCCGTCGTCGTTGATGTGGACCAGCTTGGCGAGGTCGGCGTTGTCGAGGACCGGCCAGTGCAGCATGATCTGACGGCACGACGCGGCGCTGGGATTCAGCAGGTTCTGCTCAGGACCCATCACGCGGCCCATCGAGGTGACGATCTCTTCGCGGATCGCGTCCAGCGGCGGGTTGGTGACCTGCGCGAACAGTTCGACGAAGTAGTCGTAGAGCAGCCGCGAGCGCTGTGACAGGACCGCGACCGGGGTGTCGGTGCCCATCGAGCCGAGCGGTTCGTACCCCGACGCCGCCATCGGCGTGAGCAGCACCCGCAGGTCCTCTTCGGTGTATCCGAAGGACAGCTGCCGGCGGACGACGGTGTCGTGGTTGGGCTGGAAGACCGGGCGTTCGGGCAGCGTGGCGATGTCCACGAGCCCGGCGTGCAACCACTCGTCGTACGCCTCGGCGTTCATCAGCTCGCCCTTGATCTCCTCGTCCGGGATGATCCGCCCCTGCGCCGTGTCGACGAGGAACATGCGGCCCGGCTCGAGGCGGCCCTTGCTGATGACATCGTCGATCGGGACGTCGAGGACACCCGCCTCGGAGGCGAGGATGATCCGGCCGTCGCGGGTCTGCCACCATCGCCCGGGGCGCAGGCCGTTGCGGTCGAGGACCGCGCCGACGACGGTGCCGTCGGTGAAGGTCACGCACGCCGGCCCATCCCAGGCCTCCATCAGCGACGCGTTGAACTGCAGGAACGCGCGGCGCTTGGGATCCATGTCGGGGACGTTCTCCCACGCTTCGGGGACCATCATCATGACCGCGTGGGGCACGCTGCGACCGCCGAGATGCAGCAGTTCGAGCACCTCGTCGAGCGAGGCCGAGTCCGAGGCCTCGGGGGTGCAGATGGGGAAGGCACGCTTGAGGTCGCCGGGGATGAGCTCGGTCTCGAGCAGGGCCTCCCGGGCGCGCATGCGATTGCGGTTGCCGCGCACCGTGTTGATCTCGCCGTTGTGCGCGACGAACCGGAACGGATGCGCGAGGGGCCACGACGGGAACGTGTTCGTCGAGAACCGCGAATGGACGATCGCGATGGCGCTCTGGCACCGGTCGTCGCGCAGATCCGCGTAGTACAGCGGCAACTGCATCGTGGTGAGCATGCCCTTGTAGACCATGGTGCGGCTCGACAGCGACGGGAAGTACAGGCCGGTACCCGCCTCCTCGACCTCCGGCGTGACCCGCTCGGCCTGCTTGCGGAAGGGGTAGATGAAGCGGTCGAGGGCCACGCCGCCGATGCGTTCGGCACCCGATTCGGGATCGACGGTGACGAAGATCTGCATCATGTACGGCATACACGCGACGGCGGTCCCGCCGATGTCGGCGTGCTCGTGATCGACGGGCACATCGCGCCAGCCGAGGACCGTGATTTCTTCGTCGGCGGCGAGCGCCTCGACCCGTGCGATCGCCCGCTGTCGCAGGTCCGGGTCCATCGGCAGGAAGCACGTGCCCGCCGCGTAGGTGTGGGAGCCGTCGGCGGCCGGCGCGGGAAGCTCGAAGTCGGTGGTGGCACGCAGCAATTCGTCGGGCAGCTGGATCAGGATGCCGGCGCCGTCACCGCTGTTGGTCTCGGCTCCGGCGGCCCCGCGGTGCTCGAGGTTCTCCAGTGCCAGAAGACCGTCGGCGACGATCGAATGCGAACGCCGGCCGTGGATGTCGGTGACCATCGCGACGCCACACGAGTCGACCTCGGCCTCCGGGTCGTACAGGCCCTGCTTGGCCGGGAGCGCAGAAAACAGCATCACTACCTCCACTCGATCCGGAAACGGATCGCTGCTGAGTGTCCACTGGGACAGCACTGGCCCGAGGAGTATTGCGCGGCGAGCGAGTGACCGTGCCGAGATCGGTACCGGGCTGATTCGAAACCGTCGCGACCCCGAGGGTCGTGGTGGTCGGTACCGGGCGGTCGGAGATCGCGCGTCGTGAGATTCGATCGTATCCGAACACCACGGGGCACGCCGGTGCTCGAGTCCTGTGATCCTCACGACCGGAATCCGCCCCGGAAAACCACCCTCGACAGAGGCGCCGACGACAATATGTCGTCGGCGGCTCTCTGGAGGGCGCTTTACTGGGGTCTATTTCAGGGGCGACGACGACCGAATCTGGAGGCGACCCGGCGACGGAAACTGCTCGTGGAGTCGGTCTCCCCGGCGTCTGGCCGGTCTGCGTCGGTCGCTTCCACGTCGGCTTCATCTGGGGCAGCAGATTCTGCGTCACCGGTTTCGGCAGACGACGACCCGCTTTCGGCGACGTCGCTTGCTGCGTCCTCGGATTCGGCGACGCCGCCCACCTCGGATTCCGTGATCCCGGACCCCGTGGTCTCGGAGTCGGTGGTCTCGGAGTCGGTGGTCTCGGAGTTGGTGACCCCGGAGTCGGTGGTCTCAGTCTCCGGCTCGGGTGCGTCGGACTCCCCTGCGTCCGAGTCGACCGTGTCGGATTCGGCGGTGTCGGACTCCCCTGCGTCCGACTCGACCGTGTCGGTTTCGGCGGTGTCCGACTCGACGGTGCCCGACTCGACGGTGCCCGACTCTTCCGCGTCAGACCCGACCGCCTCCGAATCAGCCGTGTCCGAATCAACTGTGTCCGACGCAGCTGTGTCCGGCTCAGCTGTGCCAGGCGCCGTGTCGCCGGTTGGCTGCACGTCGGCGGTTGGCTGCACGTCGGCGGACTCAGCGTCGGCTTCCGTGACCGCGGTTTCGTCGAGCGCGGTTTCGTCGAGCGCGGTTTCGTCGAGCGCGGTTTCGTCGACCGCCGATTCGGCAGCCTCGGTGTCGTCGCCGTCCGCGGTCTCGGTGTCGGCCTGCGAGTCGTCCACCGTGCTCGGCTCGGCGTCCTCGGCCGCCTCATCGGCAGATTCGCCGTCCTGTGCTGTCGCTGTCTCGGCCACCACCGGTTCGGCACTTCCGGTGGTCTCGGTCGTCTCCGCGTCCTCCACCGCCTCGGCCTCCTTTGCCTCCTCGGCGATCTCGTCGTCGAGGACGTCCAGGGTGGTAGAGCCTGCTGCCGGCTCGGCCTTCTTGCCGTCCAGGTCGTCGAGATCTTCGTCGTACCAGTCGTCGACGTATCCGGCGACGCCCTGCTCCTCGAGTTCGGCGGCACGTTCGGGGTGGTACATCTCCAACCCTTGTTCACGTCCCTTGGGCGCGACCACGAAGTAGACGATGGCGCACACGAACACGAGCGCGGCCGTGAAGAGGTTCGGGCGGATCCCGGCGATGTCGTTGGCGACGGCGGCACGGTCGTCGCGCAGCATCTCGATGAAGAACCGGCCGAGGCAGTAGCCCGCGATGTAGAGCGCGAACAGGCGACCGTGACCGATGCGGAACTTGCGGTCGATGACCACCAGCAACACCACGATCAGCACGTTCCACAGGAGTTCGTAGAGGAACGTCGGCTGGACGATGGCGACGACGACGCCGTTGGACTTGCCGTCGATCAGGCCCGCGTCGGAGTAACCGGCCTCGTTGACGCGCTCATAGATCTTGAGACCCCAGGGCAGCGTCGTCTCACGGCCGTACAACTCCTGGTTGAAGTAATTGCCGAGCCGGCCGATGGCCTGCGCCAACAGGATCGGCGGGGCGATCGCATCGCCGAAGGCGGGCAACCGGATGCCGCGGCGTCGGGCGCCGATCCACGCCCCGACCGCACCGAGGGCGACCGCACCCCAGATTCCGAGACCGCCGTCCCAGATTCGCAGGGCGTCGAGCGGTTCTTTGGGGGCGTCGGCCCCGAAGTAGGTCTTCCAGTCGGTGATCAGGTGGTAGAGACGACCGCCGAGGAGACCGAACGGCACCGCCCAGATCGCGACGTCGAGGACCTCGCCTTCCTGTCCCCCGCGGGCGATCCACCGGCGATTGCCCCACCAGACCGCGACGATGATCCCCGCGATGATGCACAGCGCGTAGGCGCGCAGCGGGAACGGTCCGAGATCCCACACGCCCTGAGGCGGACTGGGGATGTAGGCGAGCATCGTCGAGGTCGGCGCGTTCACGGTGCAACCCTATCCGACCGGGCCACTCACGCCCGTCCGGTCCGGGTGCCGGGTGACGCGCCTGGCCTCGATACGGCCCTCGGGTGGCCCCCGGCCTCACTCGACCAGCAGGACACGCAGGAGACGGCGGCGAACGACTCGCGCAGCAGGTCCGGCGTCAGACGGCGGCGTGGCGCGACCGCACGCCCTCGGCGAGTTCTGCGGTGAGCGACGCCAGTCGGTCCTGGCCGGCCTTGGCCGCGGTCACGAGTGCCGACCCGACGATGACGCCGTCGGCATAGGACGCGATCTGGGCGGCCTGTTCGCGGTTGCGGACACCGAGGCCGACGCCGATGGGGATGTCGGAGTACTCACGGACGCGGGCACACAGCTCGGGAGCCATGTCCGACACCGCGTCACGCGCACCGGTGACGCCCATGGTGGATGCGGCGTACACGAATCCGCGGGATGCGTCGACGGTGTATGCGATGCGTTCGGTGGTCGACGACGGCGCGACCAGATAGATGCGGTCGAGCCCGTGCTCGTCGGAGGCCGCGTGCCATGCGGCCCCTTCCTCGGGGATCAGGTTCGGCGTGATGAGACCGGCGCCGCCGGCGTTGGCGAGATCGCGTGCGAACTTGTCGACGCCGTACTGCAGCACCGGATTCCAGTAGGTCATCACGACCGCGTTGCCGCCCGCCGCGGTGATCGCCTCGACTGCCGTGAACACGTCATGGACGCGGACGCCGTCGGTGAGGGCGAGATCGGCGGCTTCCTGGATCGTCGGACCGTCCATCACCGGATCGGAGTAGGGCACGCCGACCTCGATGATGTCGCAACCGGCGTCGACCATCGTGCGGAAGGACGTCAGCGAATCGTCGACGGTCGGATAACCCACCGGGAGGTAGCCGATCAGGGCAGCGCGGTTCTCCGCGCGGCACTTGGCGAACACCGGTCCGGTTTTCGACGGGATCGTGTCTGCGCTCATGCCTGCTCTCCCGGTTGCCCGCTGGTGGTCTTCGCCTCGTCCTGTGACGGCGGGGGGTCGAAGAGGCCGAACCAGCGCGCCGCGGTGTCGACGTCCTTGTCGCCGCGTCCGGAGAGGCTGACGACGATGATCGAGCCCTCGCCGAGTTCCTTGCCCAGCTTGAGCGAACCGGCGACTGCGTGGGCCGACTCGATGGCCGGGATGATCCCTTCCCGGCGGCTCAACAGCGCCAGTGCGTCCATCGCCTCGGTGTCGGTGATCGGACGGTACTCGGCCCGGCCGGTGTCCTTGAGATAGGCGTGCTCGGGGCCGACGCCCGGGTAGTCGAGACCGGCGGAGATCGAGTGGGATTCGATCGTCTGACCGTCCTCGTCCTGCAACAGGTATGAGTACGCGCCCTGGAACGCCCCCGGCGTCCCGCCGGTGAAAGTCGCTGCGTGACGGCCGGATTCGACACCCTCACCGGCTGCCTCGAAACCGACGAGGCGAACGTCCTTGTCGTCGATGAACGGGTGGAATATCCCGATCGCGTTGGAACCACCACCGACACAAGCGGTCACCGCGTCGGGCAGGCGTCCGGCCTTGTCCAGGATCTGGGCGCGAGCCTCGAGACCGACGACGCGCTGGAGGTCACGGACCATGACCGGGAACGGGTGAGGTCCCGCGGCAGTGCCGAAGCAGTAATACGTGTTGTGCGCGTTGGTGACCCAATCGCGCATCGCCTCGTTGATCGCGTCCTTGAGGGTTGCCGAACCGTTGTCGACGGCGATGACCTCGGCGCCGAGCAGGCGCATCCGAGCGACGTTCAGCGCCTGACGGTCGGTGTCGACGCGACCCATGTAGATCACGCACTCCAGACCCAGCAGCGCACACACGGTGGCGGTGGCGACACCGTGCTGACCGGCACCGGTCTCCGCGATGATGCGGTTCTTGCCCATCCGCTGAGCCAGAAGCGCTTGTCCCAGAACGTTGTTGATCTTGTGCGAGCCGGTGTGGTTGAGGTCCTCGCGTTTGAGGAAGATGCGCGCTCCCCCCGCATACTCGGCGAGACGCTTCGCTTCGTACAGCGGCGACGGCCGTCCGGCGTAATCACGCTGCAGACGGTCGAGTTCGGCGAGGAAGTCGTCGTCGGAGCGGATCTTGTAGAAGGTTGTGGTGACCTCGTCGATGACGGCCATCAACGCCTCCGGCACATGCCGTCCGCCGTAGACGCCGAAGTGACCGCCCTCGTCGGGTTCGATCGACGTACGCGTGGTCAGTCCGGTGCTGGCCGGCGGAAGCACCGTGCTCGCGGAAGAATCAGGATGGGCCGAATCAGGATGGGCGGTCACTACATCTCACAGTCGATCGGGCCGACGACGACATGGACCGAACACGGCCCGAAGGCGTATGTCAGCGAACTGGTTTCGGGCACGACGGATGGGTACCCGCAGTGACCAGCTCACGCACGGCGGCGCGGGGGTCACCACTTGTCACGAGTCCCTCACCCACCAGGACGGCGTCGGCGCCCGCTCCGGCATAGGCCAGCAGGTCGGCGGTTCCACGTACGCCGGACTCCGCGATGCGGATGATCTCGGTCGGCAGGCCGGGGGCGATCCGCGAGAAGGTGTCCCGCTCGACCTGCAGGGTCTTCAGGTTTCGGGCGTTCACGCCGACGACCGACGCGCCGGCCTCGAGGGCACGGTCGGCTTCTTCCTCGGTGTGGACCTCCACGAGGGCGGTCATGCCCAGGCTCTCGGTGCGGTCGAGCAACGAGGCGAGGACGTTCTGTTCGAGGGCCGCCACGATGAGCAGGATGACGTCGGCGCCGTGGGCGCGGGCCTCGTGGATCTGATACGGCCCGACGATGAAGTCCTTGCGCAGGACCGGGATGTCGACCGCTGCACGAACGGCGTCGAGGTCGGCGAGTGATCCGTGGAAGCGACGCTCCTCGGTCAGGACGCTGATGATGCGGGCGCCGCCCTGTTCGTAGGCCTTGGCGAGCTCGGCGGGATCGCCGATCGAGGCGAGCTCCCCCTTCGACGGACTGGCGCGCTTGACCTCGGCGATCACACCGATGCCGGGCTGGCGGAGCGCCGCCATGACATCTCGGGGAGCGGGAGCCTTCGCCGAGGCGGCCTTGACAGCAGCGAAGTCGACCACCGCTTCACGTGCGGCGACGTCGGCTTTGACTCCCTCGATGATCGACTCGAGAACGTTGGGCATGCTCACAGCGACTCCGCTCCCTTCCGCTCGTCGTGTGGTCTCAGGGTAGACCGATCGTCTCGGCGGCCTGTCGTCGGGTTGGCCGAATCTCCACAAACCTGCAACGGTCCTCGACTGTTACGCATGTCTCAGTACGCATATCTCGGCCTGTCGGGTGCGTCTCACGGAGAACTTCGGTTCGGGTCATTGCGCGCCCGGAGCGGTCAGCGCTCGTCCGGATCGGACGACTCTGTCGGGTCGATCCCGGTGTCGAGCGCGTCCCACATCATGCGCTCGTTCGCGTCGGGATCGTCGCCGGACCGGCCGTCCTTCCCGCCGGTCTCGACCTCGCCCGTGGCCGGGGCGTCCCCGGTCGTGGCGTCCGCCGCGGCCGCCTTCTTCCTTCGCTCGTAGTCGGCGAAGATCTCGGTCTCGAGCTCCTCCCGCCGGGCGGCGGGAGTCTTGTACTTGGACGACATCCTCGCACCCTTGGCCACCCGGAGCAGCACAACGGCGGCGGCGACCGCGCACACCGTGCCGAGCAGCACGAGCGCTGCAGGCGGCCACTTGGTGTCGGTGTAGAGCACGATGTACCGGTCCGGGATGTCGCCCGCGTCGGCGGCGTACTCGGAGTCGGTGCCGCCGGTGATGAGTGAGATCGCCGGGAACGCGGCCAGCACACCGCCGGCAGCGACCAGTAGTGCGACGAGGCGCAGGCCCCAGCCCCGCACGGACAGCACCGCGGCGATACCGGCGAGATAGACCAGGGCGAGCGGCGTCAGCCAGGGGCTCCAGTCCGATCCCTTGACGTCGAACGCGCGCTGGGGAGAGAGGCCGTCCTCGGCCGAGACCGTCGCCCACGTCAGCCGGCTCGCACCCCAGAACGCGGCGGCGGTGGCCGCCATCAGGATCGCGGCGATGATCTGCGGACGGCGCGACGACTTCGGCCGGGACTTCGGCGCGGCGCCGGCGGCCGGCTGTTCGGCTGAGGTCACGACGTCTCCCCTCCAGGTGTCTCCCCGACCCTGCTCATCGTCGACGCGGCGGCGACGGCATTGAGCACCGCGGTGGCCTTGTTGCGTGCCTCGTTGTACTCGTATTCGGGTTCGCTGTCGGCGACCACGCCGCCACCGGCCTGCACGTAGGCGTGCCCGCGCGCGAGGAGCGCGGTGCGGATGGCGATGGCGGTGTCGGCGTTGCCGGCGAAGTCGAGGTAGCCGACGATGCCGCCGTACAGGCCGCGTCGTGTCTTCTCGTGTTCGTCGATCAGTTCCATCGCGCGTACCTTGGGCGCTCCGGTGAGGGTTCCGGCCGGGAAGCAGGCGGTGACCGCGTCGAGCGCATGCTTGTCCGTTCGGAGGGTTCCCGAGACCGTCGACACCAGGTGCATGACGTGGCTGTACCGCTCGATGTGGCGATAGTCGCTGACCTTCACCGTGCCCGGGACGCAGACGCGACCGAGATCGTTGCGGCCGAGGTCGACGAGCATGAGGTGTTCGGCGTTCTCCTTCTCGTCTTCCAGAAGGCCCTTGCCGAGCAGCTGGTCCTCTTCCTCGGTGGCGCCACGCCAGCGCGTTCCCGCGATGGGGTGCGTGGTCGCGACCCGGTCGGACACGGTGACCAGCGCCTCCGGGCTGCTGCCGACGATCGTGAACGGCTTGCGTGCGATCGCATCGGGGGCAGCGGTGTCGCTGTTCGCCTCGGTCCCCGGCATCCGCAGCAGGTACATGTACGGGCTGGGGTTCGACGCGCGGAGCACGCGGTAGACGTCCAGCGGATCGGCGTCGGTGTCCATCTCGAAACGCATCGAGGGGACGACCTGGAAGGCCTCGCCCGCCTCGATCTCGCCGACGAGGCTCGTGACGATCTCGCTGTACTCCTCCAGGGAGCGCTGCGCGGTGAAGTCCGGCTTGGGCCGGTCGAAGGTCGAGACGGTCGAGGACGCCGGTGCGGCGAGCGCCTCGGTCATCCGGTCCAGCCGCGCCACGGCGTCGGCGTAGGCCTCCTCGACGCGTTCGTCGGAGCCGTCCCAGTTCACCGCGTTGGCGATCAGCGTGATCGTGCCCTCGTGATGGTCGACGGCGGCGAGGTCGGTGGCCAGCACCATCATCATGTCCGGCAGGCCGAGGTCGTCGACGGTGGTCTCGGGGAGGCGTTCGAGACGCCGGACCATGTCATAGGCCATGAACCCGACGAAGCCACCGGTCAGCGGCGGCATACCCGGCAACGGGTCGGTCCGCAGGACGCGCAGCGACTCGGCCAGCACCTCGAGCGCGTCTCCGCCTTCGGGCGCGCCCACCGGCACCGATCCCCACCAGTGCGCCTGACCGTCGACGACGGTCAGCGCCGATGGCGCTCCGGCCCCGATGAAGGACCAGCGCGACCAGGAGCGGCCGTTCTCCGCCGATTCCAGCAGGAAGGTGCCGGGACGGTCGCCGGCCAGCTTGCCGTACGCCGACAGCGGTGTCTCGGAATCGGCGAGCACTTTACGGGTCACCGGCACCACGCGATGGTCGCGGGCGAGGTCGAGGAATTCGGTGAGGGACGTCGTGTGCGCCACGGCCGCCGAGTTCACGCCGCTCATCCGAGGGGCTCGCCGCCGACGCCCCACTGGGTGCGCGGTACCTCGGTGATCGTCACCCAGACGGAATCCGGGTTCTTGCCGGTTGCCTTGGCGTACGCCTCGGTCACCGCCGCGATGGTCTCGCGCTTGACGCGGTCGGAGAGTCCGGGGGTCTGCGAGATCTGGATGAGGGGCATGCAGCGTCACCGCCTTTCGGGTGTGATCACGATGGAAATCTACTGTGCGGAATCGACGGGACGGGCTTCTGTTCCGAACGGCAGCGAGTCGGTGTCGAAACAGCTGTGGTTGCCGGTATGGCAGGCCGCGCCGACCTGGTCGACGACGAGCAGCACCGTGTCGCCGTCGCAGTCGAGGCGTGCGTCGTGCACGTACTGGGTGTGGCCGCTGGTCTCGCCCTTGACCCAGTACTCCTGGCGCGAGCGCGAATAGTAGGTCGCCGTGCGCGTCGCGAGGGTGCGCTCGAGGGCGGCGTCGTCCATCCACGCGACCATCAGTACGTCACCCGTCGAGCGTTCCTGGGCGACCGCACTGAACAACCCGTCGGCGTTGCGCTTGAGACGTGCGGCGAGCTCCGGATCGAGTGCCATCAGCGTTCTCCTGCCTGTGTCATCGGACGGTGACCCCGGCGTCCCGCATGGCCGCCTTCACGTCGTGGATGGTGAGTTCACCGAAGTGGAACACCGAGGCGGCCAGCACCGCGTCCGCACCGGCCTCGACTGCGGGGGCGAAGTCCTCGACACGGCCGGCACCGCCGCTGGCGATGACCGGAACCTGCACGGCCTCGCGCACCGCCTTCAGCATGCGCAGGTCGAAACCCTGCTTGGTGCCGTCGGCGTCCATCGAGTTCAGCAGGATCTCGCCGACCCCGAGCTCCTGACCGCGCCGAGCCCACTCGATCGCGTCGATACCGGTGCCCTTGCGGCCGCCGTGTGTGGTGACCTCCCAGCCGGACGGCGTCGGCTGGGAACCCTCCGGCACGGTCCGCGCGTCGACCGACAGGACGATGCACTGCGAACCGAACCGCCGGCTCATCTCGGCGAGGACCTCGGGACGTGCGATCGCGGCGGTGTTGACGCTGACCTTGTCCGCGCCCGCGCGCAGCATCGTGTCGACGTCCTCGACGGTGCGGATGCCGCCACCGACGGTGAGCGGGATGAACACCTGGTCGGCGGTCCGCTTGACGACGTCGATCATCGTCGAACGTCCCGAGCTCGACGCGGTGACGTCGAGGAAGGTCAGTTCGTCGGCACCCTCGCGGTCGTAGCGTTCGGCCAGTTCGACCGGATCTCCGGCGTCGCGCAGGTTCTCGAAGTTGACGCCCTTGACCACTCGACCGTCGTCGACGTCGAGGCACGGGATGACCCGGGTCGCCAGCGTCATCGTCGTGACTCCTTCAGCTCGTTGACCTGTGGTGCTTCCATGGGATGTTCTCGCACCTCTCTCATCGGTGGCTGCCTCATCGGTGGCCGCCACGTCTCGGTTCTGCGGGGTCACGCCGACCAGTCCTCGACCGTTTCGTCGATCACCGCCATCAGCCCTGCGTGCACCGTGGGTGCGCCGGCCACCAGCGACGGGGACGCGACCGTCCAGCGCTCCCCCGCCAGGTCGGTGGCCACGCCACCCGCGGCGCGGACCAGTGCGGCGCCCGCCGCGTTGTCCCAGGGATGACGTCCGAAGGCAACAGCTCCGCCGAACACGCCCGAGGCGGTGAACGCCATGTCCACGCCGGTGCTGCCGGTCATCCGGATCCGTGCGACACGTGAGCTCAGCGCGCGCAGCAGGTCGGCCCGCTTGGCTCCCGCATAGCGACCGCGCCCGGCCGCGTTGAACGGCCCGAAGGCGATCGCCGACTCGTCGAGGGCCGGATCGGGCGGTGATTCCACGGCCACACCGTTGACCATCAGTGGTCCGTCCGCGTGGGCGGCGTACTTCCGGTCCAGGAGCGGCAGCCAGGTCAGACCCAGCGTCGCCTCGCCGTCGACGACGAGACCGAGCAGGATGCCGGTCAGGGGCATACCCGCGGAGTAGTTGAAGGTCCCGTCGACCGGATCGAGCACCCAGACGGGGCCGTCGATCGGGTCGGCACCGCCGAACTCCTCACCGTGGACGGGTATCTGCGTCCGGTCCTCGAGTTCGGCGGAGATCTGTCGTTCCAGGTCGAGGTCCACCTGTGTGGCGAAGTCCGTCCCGCCCTTGTGCACGGCGCTCGGCGCGCCCAGCCCTTCGACGAAGGTCTCCACGGCGGCGTCGAGGACCGATCCCGCGGTGTCGAGCAACCGCGGGAGGTCGAGCGAACTCTGGGCTGCGCTCATCAGACCCCGGCGACGGCCGTGAGCGCCTCGGGCAGGGTGAAGCGGCCGGCGTAGAGCGCCTTGCCGACGATCGCACCCTCGACGCCCTGGTCGACGAGACCGGCGATCGCGATCAGATCGTCGACCGCCGAGACACCGCCGGAGGCGACGATCGGTGCGTCGGTGGCCGCGGCGACCTCGGCGAGCAGTTCGAGGTTCGGGCCCTTGAGGGTGCCGTCCTTGGACACGTCGGTCACGACGTAGCGCGAGCAACCGTCGCGGTTGAGGCGCTCGAGGACCTCCCACAGGTCGCCGCCGTCGGTGACCCAGCCGCGGCCGCGCAGCCGGTAGGACTCGCCGTCGCGGATGACGTCGAGGCCGACGGCGATGCGGTCTCCGTGGTCGGCGATCGCGCGGGCGCACCATTCCGGGTTCTCGAGGGCCGCGGTACCGAGGTTGACGCGGGTACAACCGGTGGCCAGCGCCGCGGCGAGCGACTCGTCATCGCGGATGCCGCCCGACAGTTCCACCTTCACGTCGAGTTCGCCGACCACACCCGCGAGGAGCTCACGGTTGTCACCACGGCCGAACGCGGCATCGAGATCGACGAGGTGAATCCACTCCGCACCGTCGTTCTGCCACGCCAGCGCCGCGTCGCGCGGCGAGCCGTAGGAGGTCTCGGTGCCGGCCGCGCCCTGGACCAGGCGGACCGCCTGCCCGTCGGCGACGTCGACGGCGGGAAGGAGTTCGAGGGTGCTACCCATGGGTGGAGTTTTCCTGTCTGTTCTCGGGTCGGACTGTTGTGTCCTGGCTGTCGTGGAAGAGGGGTCAGGCCGGCGGGTGGTCGTCACGGGCTGCGATCAGATCGGCCCGCGCACGGTTGACCATGCGGTTTGCCACCGTACCGATCGCCGCGATCATCGCGACCACCGCCGCCAGCGCGGCGATCAGACCGGCGACCGGCGACCAGTTCGCCAGCAGGACGATGATCGGGATGGACACCGCCAGAACCAGCACACCGGCGCCGAGAGCGTAGAACGCGAGCTTGGCGATCGAGAAACCGCCGCCCGCCGACGGGGTGTCGGCAGAGTTCCCGCCGGCCCCACCGCCTGCACCGCCAGCCGGCGTGCCGCCGGTCATGAGAGACCCTTCACCCAGTTCTCCAGGAGTTGGGCTCCGGCATCGCCGGACTTCTCCGGATGGAACTGCGTGGCCGAGAGCGGTCCGTTCTCGACGGCAGCCAGGAAACGTCCGCCGTGTTCGGCCCAGGTCAGCTTCGGGGCCGCGAGCGGCGAACCGACGTTGTCCATCTCCCAGCTCTGTGCGGCATAAGAGTGCACGAAGTAGAAGCGGGTGTCGGCGTCGAGTCCGGCGAACAGCACCGAGTCCTCCGGGGCCTCCACGGTGTTCCAACCCATGTGCGGCAGGACCGGAGCCGGCAGCTGGGTGACGCTTCCGGGCCACTCCCCGCAACCTTCGGCCTCGACCCCGAACTCCACACCGCGTTCGAACAGGATCTGCATGCCGACGCAGATGCCCAGGACCGGGCGTCCGCCGGCGAGGCGCCGACCGATGATCCGGTCGCCCTTCACCGCGCGCAGACCTTCCATGCATGCGGCGAACGCACCGACACCGGGCACGACGAGACCGGTCGCCTCGAGTGCGGTGTTGAAGTCGGAGGTCACGGTCACCTGGGCGCCCGTGCGCTCGAGCGCCCGCTGCGCCGAGCGCAGGTTGCCCGAACCGTAGTCGAGGATCGTGACGTCGGCCGCGCTCACAGGGCACCCTTCGTCGACGGCACACCGGTCACGCGTGCGTCGTATTCGGTTGCCGTGCGCAGGGCACGCGCAACGGCCTTGAACTCGGCCTCGGTGATGTGGTGCTGATCGCGGCCGTAGAGCACCCGCACGTGCAGGGCGATGCGGGCGTTGAGGGCGATCGACTCGAAGACGTGCCGGTTGATGATCGTCGAATACGGTACGCCCGGGTATCCGCCGATCACCGCGGTGAGCAGGTGGTCCGGTTCGCCGGTGTGCACGCAGTACGGACGGCCGGACACATCGACGACGGCCTGCGCGAGGGTCTCGTCCATCGGGATCCAGGCGTCGCCGAAGCGGCGGATGCCCTTCTTGTCGCCGAGGGCCTGACCGAGCGCCTGTCCGAGGACGATGGCGGTGTCCTCGATGGTGTGGTGTCCCTCGACCTCGATGTCGCCCTCGGCCTTGACGGTGAGGTCGAAGCTGCCGTGCTGGCCGAACGCCGTCAGCATGTGGTCGTAGAACGCGATACCGGTGGAGATGTCGGTGATGCCGGTCCCGTCGAGATCGAGTTCGACCGAGATCGAGGATTCCTTGGTGGTCCGTTCGACCTTCGCGATGCGAGGCGCGGGGGTGCTCACTGAGAGTTCTCCAGATCTGTTGTTGCGAGCGTGCGGCTGACGTCGAGGAAGGCGTCGTTCTCGGGTGGGAGTCCGATGGTCACCCGCAGGTGGCCGGCGATCCCGACGTCCCGGATGAGGACACCGGCATCGAGGTAACGCTGCCAGGACGCGGGAGCATCCCGGAAGCCGCCGAACAGCACGAAGTTCGAGTCCGAGTCGACGACGCGGTAGCCGAAGCCGGTGAGCGCCGTCACCACGCGTTCGCGTTCGGCGATGATCTCGGCGACACCGGCGAGGGTGTCGTCGCTGTGACGCAGTGCGGCGCGTGCGGCGGCCTGGGTGAGCACCGACAGGTGGTACGGCAGGCGGACGAGCTGGATGGCGTCGACGACGGCCGGTGCTGCGGCGAGGTAGCCGAGGCGTCCGCCGGCAAAGGCGAAGGCCTTCGACATGGTGCGGCTGACGACGACCTTGGTCGGGAACTCGTCGATCAGCTCGGTCGCGCTCGGTGCGGACGAGAACTCGGCGTACGCCTCGTCGACGATCACGATGCCGGGTGCGGCCTCGACGATGCGCCGCAGATCGGTGAGCGGGATCGAGCCACCGGTCGGGTTGTTGGGCGAGGTCACGAAGACCACGTCGGGTTCGCGGTTGGTGACCTCGGCGACCGCGTAGTCGATGTCGAGACCGAAGTCGGGTGAGCGCGCGGCGACGAGCCAGGCGGTGTCGGTGCCGTCGGAGATGATCGGGTGCATCGAGTACGACGGCACGAAGCCGAGCGCACGACGCCCGGGACCGCCGAACGCCTGCAGCAGCTGCTGCAGGATCTCATTGGAACCGTTTGCGGCCCAGAGGTTCTCGGCACCGAGCTGCACTCCGGTGGCTCGGGTCAGGTACGCGGCGAGGTCGGTACGCAGGGCGATCGCATCGCGGTCGGGGTAGCGGTGCAGTTCCGCCGCGGCGTCACGGGCCGAGGCGGCGACGTCGTCGATCAGGGCCTGCGACGGCGGGTGCGGGTTCTCGTTGGTGTTGAGGATCACCGGCACCTTGAGTTGCGGTGCGCCATAGGCGGACTTACCGCGCAGGTTCTCGCGCAGCGGCAGGTCGTCGACGGTGATCCCCGAGCCCGGGACGTCGCTTCCCGTGAGGTTCGTGACAGGCGCCTCCGATGCCGTCACGAGCGCACGCTCCCCGCGAAGCGCTGCTTGACCGCGTCGCCGTGACCGGGCAGGTCCTCGGCGTCGGCCAGGGTGACGACCTTGTCGGCGACCTCACGCAGTGCGGCCTCGTCGTAGTCGATGACGTGGACACCCTTGAGGAAGGTTTGCACCGACAGGCCCGACGCGAAGCGCGCCGAACCCGAGGTCGGCAGAACGTGATTGGAGCCCGCGCAGTAGTCGCCAAGACTGACCGGCGCATACGGGCCGACGAAGATCGCACCCGCGTTGTGCACGCGGTCGGCGATCGCGGCGGCGTCGCGGGTCTGGATCTCGAGGTGTTCGGCGGCGTAGGCGTCGACGACGGCGAGACCGGCTTCGAGGTCGTCGACGAGGACGATGCCGGACTGCTCCCCCGACAACGCGGTCGTGACGCGCTCGCGGTGCTTGGTCGCGGCGACCTGCTGGTCGAGTGCGACGTCGACGGCATCGGCGAGCTCGGTGCTGTCGGTGACGAGCACCGAGGCGGCGAGGACGTCGTGTTCGGCCTGGCTGATGAGGTCGGAGGCGAGGATGCCCGCGTCGGCCGAGTCGTCGGCGAGGATCGCGATCTCGGTGGGTCCGGCCTCCGAGTCGATGCCGACCACGCTGCGGCACAACCGCTTGGCGGCGGTGACGTAGATGTTGCCCGGGCCGGTGATCAGGTCGACCGGGTCGAGGACGGCGCCCGGCTCGTCGGCGGCATCGGTATCGGTTCCTCCGTAGGCGAGCAGCGCGACGCCCTGTGCACCGCCGACCGCCCACACCTCGTCGACGCCGAGAAGCGCGCAGGCGGCGAGGATGGTCGGGTGTGGCCAGCCACCGAAGTCCTTCTGCGGAGGCGACGCGACGACCAACGAGCCGACGCCGGCCTCCTGCGCGGGGACGACGTTCATGATCACCGAAGACGGATAGACCGCGTTGCCGCCGGGAACGTAGAGCCCCACGCGACGCACCGGAATCCACTTCTCGCTGACGACACCGCCGTCGACGACCTGGGTGTGGGTGGTCTCGCGCCGCTGGTCGGAGTGCACCTTGCGCGCACGGGTGATGGATTCGCGGAGCGCGTCGGCGACCTGGGGGTCGAGACCGGCGAGGGCATCGGCGATGACCTGGGCGGGGACCCGCACCGAGGCGGGCCGCACACCGTCGAACTTCTCCCCGAATTCCAGCGCCGCGGGCGTGCCGGTCTCGGCCACCGCATGCACAACCGGCGTCACCGTGTCGAGTACGGCATTGACGTCGGTACCCCCGCGGGGCAGCGCGCGACGCAATTCGGCGAGCGTCGGCGTGCTACCGCGCAGGTCAATTCGGGCGAGCATGATCTCTCCTGGTCGGTGCGGGAATTTACCCGTCCAGGATACGGGTCGGTGGCCAGCGGGTTTCTGGTGCGGGTGGGGAGGGTGTGCCGACGTCTCGCGTACTCGTCGTTCCCGACCACCGCCGACCGGCGAGAGACACGCGACAACCCATCATTCCTCGTACCGTGGGATGTGGGTGGAGGGCTCACATTCCCGCAACCGGACCGAACGAGCGGACCGTCGAGGGACGGCGGGGTGAGTGGACAGAGAGGTGAGAGAGTGTGCCAATACTGCGGTTGCCGGGACATGCCGCTCCTGCGGGATTACACCGCCGAACACGAGCGGGCCGTGAACCTCGGCGGCGATGCGGTCCGCGCACTCGATGCGGGTGACGTGGATCGTGCACGTGACCTCGCCGGAAGGCTGACAGTCGAACTCCGGTCGCACTGGCGTGGCGAAGAAGACGGCCTGTTCTCCCAGCTGCTCGACTCCGAACACGACCTCTTCGCCGAATACATCGACCCGCTCGTCACCGAGCATCGCGAACTCGGCACCTTCCTGGACTCGATGGACCTGTCAATCCCGGAAGACCGGGACCGATTCCGACGCGAGGTCTTCGCCCTGCACCGGCACATCGCGAAGGAGGAGGACGCCCTCTTCCCCGCGTCGGTCACCACCCTCGACGGCGACCAGTGGGACGCCGCGATCGCCGCGTGGGAAGCCGCCCACCCCGGTGAGCGACTACTGGGCACCGGGATCTAGGCGGCCGGGACCCTTGACCGGCCGCGGGAGCCGCATGAGTACGGAGGCACCTCCGATCAGGGGTTCTTGTCGATCGGCGACCGCTGGAACCAGCTCTCGAGGTCGAAGTCGGACTTGATGCTGCCCTGCTCGACGAGGAACGCCTTGGTGCCGGTGAGCAGTTCGACGGCATCCGCGGGGAACGGTTCTTCGGAGTACCCGTCGGGATTCGCTGCGGCACGGACCGCCGCCTCGGGAGCCTTGGAGTTGCCGAGTTCGAACTGCAGATACTCGTCCCAGTGGTCCTTGGCGTAGTCGACCGCGGAGGCGTGCAGCTTCTGCCAGATGGGCGCGAACTCTGGGTTCTTGGTGAGGAACTCCTCGCTGCTGACGGTCACACTGGTCCCGGCGAGATTCGGACGGTCCCGGTAGACGGAGTCGACGAGGTGGAACCCCTTCCCTTCGAACGTCTGCAGGGCGACCGACGGGATGACGCCCGGGAGGGCCGCTGCATCGATCTCGCCCGAGTTGAGTGGCGCCTCTTGATCTGCCGGGTACAGATGGATCAGGTTCGCCGAGATCCCCTCCTCGGCCAGGGCTCCCTGCAGGTACCGGTCGATGTAGGACCCCTTCGGGACTCCGATGTTCTTGCCCGCGAGGTCCGAGAGTGTCTTGATGGACGGGTCCTTCGCGACGACGCCGGCGTCGTTGTTGAACTGCTGAACCGCGACCAGTCGCGTCTGCAGGCCGGATCCGCGGGCCACCAACGCGGGCGTGTCGCCGTAGTTGGCCACGTCGAGTCGCCCCCCGACGAGGGCCTGGTTCAGATCGGGACCGTTCGGGAAACTGAACACCTCCACCTTGCTGACCCCGAGAGGCGCGAACGCCTCGAGGAGTTCGCCGCGGCTGTGTGCGAACCCGACCGGGCCGGCGATGACGTTGCTGGAACCGATGACACCGATACGGAGGGTGTCGATGACGTCGCGCTGGGCCGAGGACGTGTCGTCGGATCCGCATGCGGCGACGGCCATGACCGCAGATGCGGCCGCAAGGACGGCGACCGTGCGCGTGAATCGGCGGATCGGATGACGGCGGTCGATGTTCATGGGTGAGTTCTCTGTTCGTGGCGCGATCCCGGCAAAGGCATGACGAGAGCGCGCGGGTTCGGTGAACCGGTTGCGGTTCAGGTGATTTCGACTGAGGTGTGTTCAGCCGATGGAGGGAGAGGGTTCGTCGAGGATTCGCTCGACGAGCCGTGGCGGCGGATCCCCGTGCGGAATGGGCGGTCCGACGGCCGTTCGGCTTCCCGGCTGACGCCCCTTCCCCCAGCCCAGCTTCTCGCGGTAACTGCCGATCAGTTCCTCGCGGACCGTGTCATCGGAACCGATCGGCGTCGATTGAGGACTGACATAGAGCGCGTCGGTCGGGCAGTACGCCTCGCACATGAAACACGTCTGGCAGTCCGACTGTCGCGAGATCACCGGGATACCGTCTGTGCCCGTGTCGAAGACGTTCGTCGGGCAGACGTTCACGCACTTGTCGCAGGCGATGCAGGCGGACGCGACGACGAGTTCGATCATGCCGGAATCCTCGCGAGAGTCCCGGTTCCGACGTGGCCGGTCGGGCGAGGGCCGGAGACCCACACCTCGTCGAGTCCACCGGTACGCACATGTGCCTGCTGGGCGGGATCGAGACCCGGGATGTCGTCGCGCTTGCTCATCCCGCGGGATTCGGTGCGCGCCAGCGCCGATCGATAGATCCAGCGTCCGACGGCGGTGATCGCGGCGGCCTCTCTCGTCCGGATGCGACCTGCCGGCGTCGGCGCTCCATAGGAGCTGTCGGCGACGCCGTCCCACAGGGAATCGAGCCCCCGCAGAGCAGCGGCCATCCGATCACCGGTGCGAATGTAGTTCTTGTCGAACGGAGTCAGCTCGGCCTGCGCCGCTGCCACGACCTCGTCGGCGCTGAGCGAGCCGTGGGTGAGCGACAACCCGACGGTCCCCGCGCCGCGGAGCCGGTCGATCGGCACCGCGCCGCCCGCGCTGCGGGACGCTCGGGCGGCCGCCGCACCGGCGAAGCTGCCGGAGGACATCGCCCACGCCGAATTGTGGCTGCCACCACCGGTGAAGCCGCCACAGATGCGCTCGCGGGTCGCCGCGTCGCCGGCCGCGTACAGGCCGGGTACTCCCGTCCAGCAGTCGTCGTCGACGACGTCGATGCCGCCGGTTCCCCGCACGGTTCCCTCGGCGAGCAGGTCGACCTCGAAACGCTGTGTGAACGGGTCGATTCCACGGCGATCGAACTGCAGGAAGAAGTTGGGTTGCCCCTTCCGCATCTTCGCTGCGACCGTCTCGTCGGCACGGTCGAGTTGGGCGAAGACGGGTTCGTTCAGCAACGTCCGGGCGATCATCGACCTCCCCTTCATCGACCCCGCGCCCTCGACGATGCGTCCGTCGGCGTGGAAGAAGGTCGCGTACCCGTAGTACGCGGTCTTCGTTACCGTCGAGCCTTTGGGGACGATGGCGTAGGCGTTCGCGAACTCCATGCCGGAGAACGACGCCCCGACCTCGGCTGCCATGAGTGCACCGTCACCGGTGTCGACGTTGGTGCCCAGCGCTGTGGACAAGAACGCGCAGCCACCGGTGGCGAGGACGACCGCCCCTGCCGTGACGCGGAAGTCGCGATCGGCCTGGCGCTGGTAGCCCACCGCGCCGCCCACCGCGCCGGACGCGTCGGTGAGGAGTTCGAGAACCGGCGAATGGTCCAGGATCTGCACACCGCGGCGCTGGACCCAGGCCCGCATCCGTCGCATGTACTCGGGGCCCTGGACGCCGGTACGGATGGGTTCGCCGGTTCGGTCGTCGACCGGGAACGGATACCGGCCCTCGGTGCCCAGCCGGTGCATATTGGCGTAGGTCTGGTCGAGCACCCGGTCCATCCACGCGTGGTCGGCGAGGTTTCCGCCCAGCGTCTCGCGGCTCGCCTTGGCCTTGGCGCGCTCGTCAGGATCGGGAGCCACGTACCAGACACCGGTTCCGGCGGGCGCCGTCGTGCCCGAGGTACCGCAGTATCCCTTGTCGACGATGATGACCTCCGCACCCGCGTCGCGGGCATGGATGGCCGCCCAGGTGGCCGCCGGCCCGCCGCCGATCACGAGCACATCGGTGGACAGCGTCAGTTGCTCAGACATGTGTGTACTCCTGATCAGTGGTGGTCGTTCGGATGGGTTCGCCGTCGCCGACACCGAGTCCGGCGAGCAGACGCGAACGTAGGGCGACGAACTCGGGATCGGTCACCCGGCGAGGACGGGGAAGGTCGACGACGATCTCCTCGTCGATGTGGCCGCCCCGCAGGATCAGGGCGCGATCGGCGAGCAGCAACGCCTCTTCCACGTCGTGGGTGACGAGAAGAGTTGCCGGGCGATGTGTTTCCCACAGTCGCGCGACGAGCTTCTGGGCGTTGATCCTGGTCAGTGCGTCCAGTGCACCGAACGGTTCGTCGAGCAACAGCAGTTCGGGCTCGCGGACGAGGCCGCGGGCCAGTGCCGTCCGCTGCGCCTCGCCACCCGACAGGGTCGAGGGCCACGCGTCGGACTTCGAGGCGAGACCGACCTCCTCGAGCGCGCGTCTTGCACGGTCCCGCGTGTTGCCGCCGCGTAGGCCGAGAGCGACATTGCGCCATACGGACAACCACGGCATGAGCCGGTGTTCCTGGAACACGATGGCCTTGGCGGCCGGGGCCTCGATGATGCCGGTGAATCCACGGTCGAGGCCACCGATCCCCCGCAACAGCGTGCTCTTGCCCGAGCCACTCGCCCCGAGGAGGGCGACGAACTCTCCCGGTTCGATGGTCAGATCGACGTCGGCCAGGACCGTCCGCCCGTCGAACTCGCGGCCTGCTCCGGCGACCACAACCCTGTTCTCGTTACCGATGACCATCTGTCACCGACCTTCGAATCCGTTGCGCCAGGACAGGAACCGGCGTTCGAGCACACGCACGGCGATGTCGGTCAGCAGACCGAGGATCGCGTAGATGACCAGCACCAGGAAGATCTGGTCGGTGCGGAGGTATTCCTTCGCGTCGTTCATCAGGAAGCCGAGACCGACGGGCGTCGTCTGCATCTCCGCGACGACGAGCACCAGCCAGCCGATACCCAGCGCCTGGCGGAGGCCGACGAAGATCTGCGGCAGTGCACCGGGAAGGACGACGTATCGGATCAGCTCGAACCGTGTCAGTTCCAACGACTCCGCGGCCTCGATCAGTTTCTGGTCGACCCCACGGATGCCGGCGACGACATTGAGATAGATCGGGAAGATCGGCGCCACGATGATGAGTGCGATCTTGAACTCGTCGCCGATCCCGAACCAGATGATGAACACCGGCACCAGTGCGACAGCCGGCATCATGCGCAGTACCTGGACGGGCGCGTTGACCACATCCTCGGCGACCTTGAACAGTCCGGCGGCGGCACCCAGGACGGCACCGATGACGATACCGATGGCCAGGCCGATGGCCACTCGACGCCCGGAGGCGGCGAGGTGGGTCCACAGTTCACCGGTGCGAACGAGTTCCCAACCGGCGGTGACCACCTCGGTCGGCGCAGGCGTGGTGGCACCCAACCAGTCTCGTGCTCCGAGCTGCCAGACACCGACCACGAGGATCAGGCCGATGGACTGGCGCAGGACACGAATCGAATTGGTACGCAGGAGCGGGAGTCGGCGCGAGCGCGACGTGGACCGCACCGGCGTCGCCGCGGTCGCTGGTGCCGCGGGCACGGCACCGACGACACCCGGAGGCGTCGAGAGCTCGAGAGTCATGAGAGATCCGCCTGAGAAGTGGGCTGGCCAGGACGTTTCGGACGCTACTGACACGTCCCACCGTGAGGGACCCTTTGGCCCAGAGTGATTCAGAACACCCCACCGCCCGAACGACAGAGTGATCTGCGGTCATCATGCACCGAAGTCCCGCGCGTCCTAGCACGCCGTACCGACAATTCGCGACGGATAACTGATGATCGGTTTTCATTGCACGGCAACGCGATAGCGCGTACTGTCGAACATACATTCGCAGGACGGACGGGGGTGTGCAGCATGTCCAGCAGTGAAGCCATCATCACTTCAGACGTGCCGCCGTCGCGGGCCACCGAACTCGTTCGCAGTCTGCACGCCCTCATTGATGGGATCCAGACTGTCGATCTGGCCTCGTGCACCGATTCCGAACTCGTGGAGGTCGCCGCGGAGACCGAACGTGCCGTCGCGCGACTGAGTTTCGCCGGGGACCGTCAGGTCGTCGAAGCCACCGAACGTGACCTACCCCGTAAGACCGGGCACCGCAGCGTCATCCAGTTCATGACCCACCGCCTCCGGATCGCCGA
>NZ_JANRHB010000030.1:0-62772 GCF_024733855.1 Gordonia sp. GONU | reverse complement strand
CTGTCACGTTGCCGTATTCACGGTCCAACGCCTCGAAAAACAGCTCCTTCAACTCCGCAGAAACCATGATCCCCGCAACTCCCTGATAGCCAGGGTGTTGCGGGGATCACTAGAACCCAAGCCCGGATGATCACCATCTCGACCAACCTCACCCCGGTCATCGGTGTACTCGCCGACAACGCACCGTCGTTCGTGCCGATCACGACCCGGCTCGCGGTGGTTGCCGACAAGTTCAACGAACACGTCTACAACCCCGAGACCGGTCTGGCCACGTCGAAGATGATCCTGTCGCTGTCGCCGAACCGGACCTACGTCCGTGCGGACTGTCCGCGGTACGGCAACCTCGAAGGTGCGAGCTGCAAGACGGCACCGGTGACCGCCCGTCCCTACGGCTTTCCCAAGAAGCTCGATCCGAAGAACTACCAGCTACCCGCCGGATACGAGCTCCCGCGCGGTTACCGGCTGCCGCCGGGGCTCATGGGCGGCAACGTCGGACCCGTCGGCAGCAAGGCCGAACTCGAGCAGCTGCGCAAGATCCTGGGCAAGGACGCGACCCCCGCGGCGATGATGCTGCTCGCTCCGCTGCTGCGCGGCAACAAGGTCGAGATCCGTCCCGACACCGGTGACCAGAAGCCCGGTGCACCGCGAGCAGGGGAGGGAGGCCCGCGATGAGCACGTTCCGGAAATCTCTCATCACGCTGTCGTTGTTCCTCGTCGTCTCGCTCGTGCTGTCCTGGTTCGTCTATGTCACGTTGCAGCGCAACGTCAACGGCGCCACGCGCGAGTACAGCGCGGTCTTCACCGACGTCAGTGGTCTGCGTCCCGGCGACGACGTCCGGGTCGCCGGTGTCCGGGTCGGCCGGGTCGACGAGATCCAACTCGAGAAGACCGTCGCCCGGGTCACTTTCGAGGTCCAGGACGACCAGACGCTCTACACCGACACGCGGGCGTCGGTGACGTACCAGAACATCATCGGCCAGCGTTATCTCGGACTGCTCGCCGGTGACACCGACTCGTCGGCCGTACCGCTCGACGACGGGGGCGAGATCCCGCTCGATCAGACCGAGCCGTCCTTCGACATCGCCGGCCTGCTCAACGGTTTCGAACCGCTCTTCAGCGTCCTCGACCCCGACCAGGTGCAGAACATCACCCAGACGATCATCACGGCCCTACAAGGCGACAAGGGATCGCTGACCTCCCTGATCGCCCAGACGTCGACCCTGGCCGACTCGTTCGCGGGACCCGACGATGTCCTCGGCGACCTGATCGTGAGTCTCGGCAAGGTGACCTCGTCGCTGGCCGGTCAGTCGGGGAGTGTCGAGTCACTCATCTCGAACATGCGCGATGTGTTCACCACGCTCAACGCCCGGCAGGGCGAACTGGTCAGTTCGATCGATCAGATCTCGCAGACCATCGGCCGAACAGCTGTGGTGTTCAACAACATCGAGCCCAGCCTTTCGGCATTGGTCGCGCGGGAGCCCGGGTTCACCGGTCACATCGTCAGCAATGCCGAGAAGTTCGCGTACATGTTCTACAACGTGCCGCTGGCGATGCAGGGTCTCGCCCGTTTCACGCAGGAGAGCACGGCGGCCAACGCCTACATCTGCAACGTCAACGTCACGATCGTTCCCGGCCTGTCGCACCTGATTCCCGGCATCATCGCCGGGGTCACGCCGGGCGGGAAGATCCAACAATCCCCGATCTGCAGGTGAGCATGAGAAACAAGATGAGGTCGATGAAGCGCCCGTCGCTGTCGAAACCGTCGCTGCAGAATCCCTTCAAGGGTCGACTGGAAGACCAGAGCAGGTTCAAGCTGGGGATCAGCGCGATCCTGATCCTGAGTCTGGTCGTGCTGTGCATCGTCGGTATCGGTCGGCTGGGCATCGGTGACAACACCTACGACGCCGAATTCGTCCAGGCGGCACAGATCTCCGGCGGCGATCAGGTCACCGCCGCCGGTGTGCCGATCGGCACGGTGACCGGGGTTCGACTCGCCGGCGACCGCGTTGTCGTGTCGATGAAGATCGACGGTGACGTCGAACTCGGCGCCGACACCAGGGCGGCCATCAAGCTGACCACCCTGCTGGGTTCGCGGTACGTCGAGATCCAGCCGGCGGGCGAGGGCGAGATCCCCGACGACGTCATCGCGCTGAAGAACACCTCGGTGCCCTACGACCTGCAGCATGCCCTGGCCGGCGCCACGACCACCTTCGAACAGGTCGACGCCAAGCGCATCGCGGATTCGATGACGGTGTTGTCCGATCAGCTCGACGGTGCACCCTACGTGATGCCCCAGGCGCTGAAGAACATCGAGAACCTCTCGACCATCATCGCCGACCGGCGGACCCAGATCGGCCAGCTGCTCGCGAGCACCAACGAACTCACGACCGCCATCCGTAACCAGCAGGTCGCGCTGGGGCAGATGGTCGTTCGCGGGGAGCAACTCGTCAGCGAGCTGGTGACCCGGATCGACTCTCTCCAGAAACTGATCAAGTCCACCACCCGACTGATCGGCAATCTCCACCAGATCGTCGGGGTCCAGGGACCGCAGGTCACCCAGTTGCTCCAGAACATGGAGACCCTGCTCGGCGCGGTGGCGCGACGAGAAGACGTGTTACGCAACACCTTGCAGATCCTGCCCGTACCGATCCGCAACTTCGCCAATGCGACCGGATACGGCAACAATCTCGAGTTCGGCGCCCCCGCAGGATCTCTCGTGGACGCGTGGATGTGCGCGGTCAGCGGGCAGGCGCGCATGATGTCGCTGGCCGAATACTTCAAGGAGTGCAAGTGATGTCCAGAGTCATCGCACACCCGCTGCTGATCCTGGCCGCGGCAGCACTCCTGCTGGCGGGATGCTCGCTCGGATCCAATCCCTTCGAGGAGAAGATCACCGTCACCGCCGAGTTCGACAACGCCAACGGCCTCTACGTCGGCAACTCGGTGGACGTGCTGGGGATGTCGGTCGGGAAGGTCACCGCCATCGAGGCGAGGGGCGGCTATGCGCTCGTCACGATGGAGATCGACAAGAACATCAAGATCCCGGCGAGCGCGGAGGCGGTGACGGTCTCGACGTCGATCCTCACCGACCGCCACGTCGAACTCACCCCGGTGTACCGGGAGGGACCGACGATGCAGAACGGCGACAAGATCGGACTGGATCGCACCCGCACCCCGGTCGAGTTCGACCGAGTTCTCACCATGGTCGAGCGACTGTCGGCCGAACTCGGCGGCAACGGCAAGGGGGAGGGGCCGGTCGCCGATCTGATGGCGGTGAGCGTCGCGATGACCGAGGGAAACGGTCAGTCGATGCGGAACGCCCTCGGCGACCTCGAGCGCGCACTGCGGCTCAGCGAGGACGGCGGCGCCCACTCACGGCGGGACATCACCGCGATCGCATCCAACCTCGCCCGACTCAGTGAGGCCGCAGCGAACAACGATGCCGTGATCCGCGACCTCGGTTCTGGTTTCGCACAGATGTCGTCGTTCCTGGCCTCGGAGGATCTGGGCACCGGGACGACGGGCAAGCAGCTCAACGACCTCATGAGAGAGACCCAGGCGCTCCTCATCACCAACCGGGAGACGATCAAGAACACGCTGTCGAGCACCACCACCGTGACCACAGCGATGGTCGACTACCGACGCAATCTGTCCGAGTTCTTCGACATCGCACCGATGCTCATGGACAACGTCTACAACGCGATCGACCAGGAGACCGGCGCACTGCGCGTGCACGGACTGGTCGACAAACTCCTTCTCGACGGTCAGGGGGTCAAGGAGGTGTGCAACCTTCTCGGCCTACGCCAACTCGGTTGCGCCACCGGCACACTGCAGGACTTCGGACCCGACTTCGGGGCCACCTCGATCCTCGCCGCACTCGTGGAGAACGCCAAATGAGCGCCCGGACACGGCAGGTCGGCAAACCGGCGGCAGCGCTCGCCGTCGGGCTCGCCGCCGTGCTGGGCGTGAGCGGTTGCGGAGTGGGACTCGAACAGCTCCCACTGCCGGCACCCGGGGCCTCCGGCGCCACGTACACGCTGACCGCTCGTTTCACGAACGCACTCAATCTCCCGCAGGGCGCGAAGGTGCGCGTTCTGGGAGCGGATGTGGGTTCGGTCGCCTCGATGGACGCCGAGAACTTCACCGCCGTCGTCGACCTCCGGATCCAGTCGTCGACGTCCTTGCCCGTGGGCACGACGGCCGAACTGCGTTCGGCCACCCCACTCGGTGACGTCTTCGTCGCGCTCGAACCGCCGCCCGAAGGTCAGGACAAGAAGGGCGAACTGCAGAACGGCGACGAACTGACGGTCGACGACACGTCGTCGGCGGCGACCGTGGAAGAAGTCCTCGCCACCAGTGCCCTACTGGTCAACGGCGGTGCCGTCCGTAACCTGGTCAAGGTCGTCAACGGACTCGGCGAGGCGGTCGGCCCGGACGGCCGGTCGGTTGCGCATCTGGTCGACCAGTCGACCGATCTCATCTCGACACTGTCGAACCGCACGGGCGAGATCAACCGCGCGATGCGCAACACCAGCAACCTGGCGGCCACTCTCGGTGCACGGCAGAAGGACCTGTCCGATGCGATCAGTGCCGCCGCCCCGGCTGTCGGAGCGCTGTCGGCCAACACCGGCCAGGTACTCGACATGGTCGCCAACGTCGACCGGCTCACCGAACTGATCGGACAGTTCCCCTCGATCAAGGGCACCGACAATCGCAGCACCATCGCCGACATGAACAAGCTGTCGTACTGGTTCAACGCGGCATCGCTGAATCCGAACGCGAACATGAATGCGGTGAATTCGATTCTCGCGCCACTGATCAAGGCGGCGAGCTCGACCTCCGCACATGCGAACATCGACATCCAGGGGATCGCACTGGGCGTCGTCGGCGACCCGAATCACAAGGCCGATCCCGGTATGCGAGTCCCGGACGCGACCGACGTGATCAATGTGATCGGCAGCATCTCCTACCTGCTCGACAAGCTGTACAAGCAGTCGACGGGAGGCCGGTGATGGGAATCCGAAGTGCTGCAGAGCCGGTCGCGTCCGGGCTCGTCGGTGTCGTCCGATGGGGTCGCGCACGGCGCCTGATCCTGTCCGCGATCGCGCTCGCGCTGACTCTCGTTCTCGGTGTCGCCTATCTGCTGTTCGGCGCGTTGCGCATCAACCCGGGCGCCTCGCAGATGACGATTCGCGTCAACCTCCTCAACTCGGGGGGTCTGCTGGCGGGACAGGACGTCACGATGCGAGGTGTCTCGGTCGGTCGCGTCTCCGCTGTCGACCTGAGCGAGTCCGGCGTCGTCGCAGTGGTGCGGGTGTCGACCGACGCGAAGATCCCCGCGGACACAGCGGTCCGGGTGTCGGGACTCTCGCCGGCGGGCGAGCAGTACCTGGACTTCCGGCCCGCGAACGGCGACGGTCCCTACCTGACCGACAACGCCGTGATCGACGCAAAACGCACCACCACACCCACTCCCATCGCCGAGGTACTCGAAAGCCTCCAGGGGACGCTCGATCAGATCAACCCGGAAGAGCTGGAGATCATCGTCAAGGAACTCGGCGTCTCGCCCCAGGGTGTGAAGAAGCTCGACAACATCGTCAACGGTGGGATCTTCCTGCTGTCGACGCTGCACACCGCGCTGCCGAACACCACGTCCCTGCTCAAGTCGAGCAAGGTCATGCTCGGCACGCTGGGGGAGACCGCACCCAGGATCCGGGCGATGTCGGCCGATCTACGGAGCGTGTTCACCGGTGTGGAGAAGATGGACGGCGGATTCCGGCGACTTGTCGACCAGGGACCGGCGACCATGGGTGCGGTCGACGCCCTGTTCGCCGACAATTCGCCGACGATGGTCCAGCTGTTGGGCAATCTGGTGACCATCTCCAAGCTTTCATATTTGAGGGTGCCCGCCCTCGAGGCGATCTGGCCCGATCATCGCGGTTCGGTCCTCGAAGCCATCGGATCGACGTTCCGCGACGGCGGGACCTGGGGCATCGTCGACGTCTACGAACGCTATGTCTGCGACTACGACCTGCCGCGCAAACCGCCGTCGATCCCGGACTATCCCGAGCCCTACCTGTACACCTACTGCAACGACCCCGACCCGGCGATTCTCGTCCGAGGCGCGCGCAACGCTCCGCATCCGGCAGGGGAGGAGTACCTCTCCGGTCCGCCGCCGAACGTGGACCCGCGTGCGACCGCCGACCCGCCCCCGCGTGGGCCGCTGTCCATCCCCACGCCCTATGGAGGACCGAAGGTTCCGCTGCCACCGCCACCGCAGTGACTCGCGGCGTGACCGCACGCCCGGCGAAAACCTCCGCCTCGAGAAAGGATTCACATGAAGACCGACACATCAGCCGAGAACGACGCCGACACAACCGGAACCGGCGTCTCCGAGCAGGACGACACGGCGTCGTCGACGACCGTCGAGAAGGCCACCGACGAGAAGACCACCGACCAGACGGCGTCCGGCTCGGAGTCCGCCGCCGAGGAGTCACCGAAGAAGTCGAAGACGCTGTCGGTCAGCAAGAAGTCGAGAAAGGAAGCCGAATCCTCCGCGGACGAGACCGCCCGGGAGGACTCGACCGGGTCACCCGCCGGCGACGGCGGACGTCCGGTGGGCCGCAAGTCCGCCCGACTCGGCTGGGGCGCAGCAGGCGTGGGTTTGCTGGCGGTCATCACGATCGCGGCATCCGCGCTGGCGATCGTCTTCGGCGTGCAATTGAAGAACCGCATCGACATCGAGCACTCCGGGCAAGAGGCACTACGGACCGCGGAGAGCTATGCGGTCGCACTCACCAGCATCGACACCCGCAACCTCGACCGGGACTTCGCGCGCGTACTCGAGGGTGCCACCGGCGAATTCAAGGACATGTACTCGAGTTCGAGTTCGCAGCTGCGCCAGCTGCTCGTCGACAACCAGGCGACCGGCAAGGGAACCGTGATCGATGCGGGTATCAGGTCGCAGTCCGAGAACAAGGTCGAGGTGATGCTGTTCGTCGACCAGACGGTGACGAACACGGCGAGCCCAGATCCTCGTCTCGACCGCAGCCGCATCCTGATGACGATGGAGAAGGTCGACGGACGCTGGCTGGCCTCCAAGGTCGAATTGCCGTGATCGCTCCGACGAAACCGGTCCCCCCGACATAGGTGACGAAGTAAACTATGTTGCACCGGGGCGTCGGATGTTGACGCCTGCACACAGCGGGAGATCACACCATGCAACAGACCCTGAAGGCCCTGGCCGAGACGTCGCTCGCGATCTCGCCGTGGGCGCCGGCACCCAAACCCACCAGCGTCGGCGAGGTGGACGCTGCCTTCCTCACCAAGGTCTTCGCCGCGAAGGCACCCGGGGCGGTCGCCGAAGGCGTCACCCGACTCGACGGCACGTCGGGAACCACCGACCGCAACCGGCTCGGCATCCAGTGGAACCGCGTCGGCCTCGACGCCGGACTGCCGGCCAGCGTCTTCATCAAGTCGACGCCTCTGAACGCCAAGAACCGGACGATGGTGGCGGCACTCGACATGGCCGTCAACGAGGTGAAGTTCTACGACCAGATCCGTCCGCAACTCGCCGATTCGATCGCCCCGAAGTCGTACTTCGCACATGCCGGCCACGGTGCCCGGCATCTACTCGTCCTCGAGGACCTCGAAGCCGCGGGTGCCACCTTCCCGTTCAGCGTCGAGGAGATCACCCTGCCCGGTGTCGAGGCCATCATGCGAACGCTCGCGCGGGTGCACGCGCAGTTCTGGAACAGCCCGCGGCTCGCGTCGGAGCTGCCGTGGATCGCACCCGAATCCGCACGTCCGGGATTCCCGTTGTTGCTCTGGCAATTCCGCAAGGTGCGCAAGACGATCCTGAACGACGAGAACGTCGAGATCCCGGCCGCCGCCCGGCGGATGGCGGAGTTCGCGAACCAGAATGACAAGGCGCTGCACGCGAAGTGGGAAGAGGGTCCGCAGACGATGCTGCACGGCGACTCCCACATCGGTAACACCTACCTGAAGCCAGACGGTACGGCCGGCCTCCTGGACTGGCAGGTCATCCACCGGGGTCCGGGCCTGCGCGAGGTCAGCTACATGCTCACCCACTCGACGCCTGCGGCCATCCGCCGCGGAAACGAGGAAAAACTCCTCCGCGCGTATCTCGACACCCTCGAGGATGAAGGCGTCGAGGACGCGCCGACCTTCGATCAGGCTTGGGAAGCGCTGCGGTTCTTCGCCTTCGACGCCTGGGACTCGATCGCCATCTGCACGGTGTGGCCGGGGCTGCAACCGGCCGACCGCGTCGAACTCGCCTTCGCGGCCGCGAACTCGATGGTCGAGGATCTCGAGGTCGACAAGGCCATCAAGAAGGCGCTCGCCTGACGCCGAACACCGAATGTCGAACGCACCGTCCCGATCGGGACGGTGCGTTCGACATTCGGTCCGGCCGCCGGGTCGGCGGTGCGTCCCGTGTTCGGCGTTGACGACCCGAATGCGAACACTTGGATCAGACGCCCTGCCACCGCCCGCTGACGAAGCCGAATTCCCCTGCAGTGGAGCGATGTTCACGTTTCGGGGGTCGGCCAGGCAGCTCGCCGAAAGCGAATAGAATACGAATAGTCTGTCGCGTTATTCTCGGTGGCATGGTGATCCAAGACACAGCACGGCCCGCTGTTGAGCCGACCCCGTCGGTCGCGTCTGTTCCACACAAGCGCAGCGTCTTCGACTGGGCCGTGGACAAGTCCTTCCAGTCGATCCGGGACGAGTTCTTCCGGAACGTCCAGTTCACCGAACCGAAGGATGATCCCGGGTGGTTCGGACCCGGGAGCGCCGTCTGGTACGTCCACGAGCACCTGCCGACGGTCCAGATCGCCATGGGTGCCGCCGCGATGATGGAGACCCTGCACCCCGACATGGCCTGGATGGCGTACGAGCACACCCGCGCCCTCGAACGGATCGACGGCGTACCGACCGGCCAGTTCGACGAGAAGGCATTCTCCTCACGTTCCGGACACACCCTGTCCTTCTTCTTCGGTGTCGCCCTGGCGTCGACGCCGGTGGCCGAACGGGTGTCGAAGACGGTCCGGGGAATGCACAACCGCATCGAGGGTGTACGTCCCGACGGCCACGCCTACAAGGCCAGCGACCCCGATCTGCTGACCTGGAACTACTGCACCCAGGCGTGGGCTCTCGCAGCGTCGCACAAGGCCTTCCATCCCGACCCGCTCAGCGACGAACGTCTCGAGGAGTTCTTCCACGACTACGCACGGATGGGTAGTGAGCTGGGCGGAGCGAACGTGCCGACCACGAAGGAAGGTGTCGACAAGTATCTCGCCGACTCGCTGCCGTACCTGGCCGTGACCATGCCGACCGTCGAACTCCTCAATCCGACCGCACCGTGGCGCTACCCCTCGTGGCAGCGTCCAGTGGTGAGCCTCGTCGACTGGGCCATCCAGGATCTCCATCCGGAGTGGGCGCAGAAGCTGATGAACACCAGGCAGTACCCCAAGCCGATCGCCGCGGCTCGTCGCCGCGCGGTGAAGGCACTTCTGGGCTCGTTCCGGGACGGCAAGATGAAAGAGGTCTACGAGTCCTACGAGCGCATGGGCGTACCGTTCCCCAGGGACTGAACTGAACTACTCGACGCGGGTTCGCGGACACTGTCCACGGGCCCGCTTCGTCATCTCTGCAAGTCGGCCGTTGACATGCAAGCAGCGACTTGCCTATGGTCGGGTGTGGCCGACGTGTTCCATGCTCTCGACGATCCAACGCGACGTGCGATCCTCGACGAACTCGCCGACCGCGATGGTCAGACGCTGTTCGAGATCTGCGGACGTCTCACCGCCAACCGGGGACTGAGCCTGACCCGCCAGGCCATCTCGCAACATCTGGCCGTACTGGAGGCCGCCGGATTGGTTCACGCCGAGAAACGCGGACGCGCCAAGTTCCACTACTTCGATCCGACACCGCTGGCAGAGATCGCCAGGCGGTGGCCCGCGCCACGAAAGGCATGACATGAGAATCGCGTTGACCTCGATCTTCGTCGACGACCAGCGAAAGGCATTGGATTTCTACACCGACGTCCTCGGCTTCACCAAACACCTCGACATACCGCTGGGTGAGGACGCCTGGTGGCTCACCGTCGTGTCGCCGGAGGCGCCCGAAGGAACCGAACTCCTGTTGGAGCCGGCCGGGCATCCCGCGGTGAAGCCCTATCGGGATGCACTCGTCGAGGACGGTATCCCGTTGGCGCAGTTCGCCGTCGACGATGTGGACGCCGAGTACAACCGCCTGCGTGAACACGGTGTCGTCTTCACCCAGGAGCCCACCGACGTCGGAACGGCAATCGTGGCCGTCTTCGACGACACCTGCGGCAACCTCATCCAGATCGCCGCGGTCAAGGAGGCCTGACCCGGCCTCCCGGAGGCGTTCGCCCGCGGGTGCTGGTGTTCGGTCTCGATCCGAAGGCTGCTGTCACGCTGTGGCGAGTGGCGCCGAGAGTGGTGGGATCTCGACGACGCGGGCGCGTAACGCAACGGGGTCGCCGTCGAACATGTCGATCCACCATCCGATGTTGGGCGCCTTCCGCCTGCGCCCGTCCTGGTCGGTCTCCCATCGAGTGAGCGCGGGTTCGGCGATCAACAGCGGCGACGCCGGATCCTTCTCGACCTCGAGCCTGCGTCTCTGGCGTCGATGGCGAATTGTGGTGCCGTGCAGTCGAAATGGTCCGATTGCGAGTTTGATGAGGTTGATGACCTGGTATGCGGCGTTCATCGACTTGTTGGCGGCATACTCGGGGCACGCGGGATCGACCGGCTGTCGGATCGCCGTGAACCGGTCGTAGGAGAACTCGAGACCGCGCAGGCTCGCTTCCCGCACCATCCAGGCCAGGGTGAGTTCGGACGGTTCGACCACTTTCAGACCTCCGCCGATGTCGGAGTGCACGCCCTCGAACCAGACCTGCTTCACATCGGTCTCGGTGTTACCGGCGGTCTCCCAGACACACGGGTCGAACGTCAGCCGACACTCGTCGATCGCCAGCGCCTGACGCGCGACCTCGACCTTGTCGCCGAGCTTCACATTGTGGAAGTTGTGCTTGTACCGGGTGATACCGGGAACGCCGAGGGCTCCCACGGTGTCGAACACGCCGATGAACGCGACCGGCACCTCGCGACCGAGGGCGGATCGTTTGTTCTCGTCCCGATACGACTGCAGGGCCTTCTCGAACAGGTTGCTCGCGGGGTTCTCGGCCAGTTGGCGTGGCGTGACCAGCCCGACCTTGCTGATCATCCCGACCAGACTGCGGGCGGTGTACGCGCCTCGACTGAAACCGAAGACGAAGATCTCGTCATCGGGCTCGTAGTTCAGGACGAGAAAACGGTAGGCGTCAACGAGATTCGCGTTCAACCCGCGACCGAAGGCGCCTCCGAGGACACGGTCGGACCACGCGGAGCCCGTCCCGACACCGTTCACGTAGTGAACCAGTTGAACGGCACCGTCGGCTGCATCGGTCTTGACGGCCCGAGCGATCTTCTCCACGTTGGAGACCCGCGGATCCTTCGATGATTTCCACGTGCCATCGCAACAGATGATCAGGCGTTTCCTCATGCAGCCCCTCCATTGCGTCGACGGGCCCGACACATTCGACGGTAATGCCGCACACCGGTCCATGCAGTACACGTCAGTCGTACGGTTTACTGGTCTGATGAGCATCTTCGCGTCTGGACTCACGCGGGTCGTCCTCGCGGTGGCCGGCGCTGCGTGTGCCGTGACCGGTGCGGTGGTCGGCGTCGGCCCGGCGGTGGCAGCGCCCACCGCCCTGGCCCCCGGGACGGCCGGACTCGTACCGGGACTGGCGGCGTCGTACACGCTCGCCGCGAACGACGGCCGCGCCCAAGGGATTCAGATGTACATCACCTCCGGCAAACGGTCCGACGCCGAACAGCGACAGTTGTGGCGGAACGCCATCGCCACCTACGGCAGTCCCGCGGCGGCCCGGCGCTGGGTTCTTCCCGCGGAGGAGTCGCCGCACGTTCGCGGTGAGGCCGTCGACGTCGGCCCGTGGGAGGGCGCTGCCTGGCTGGAACGCAACGGCTATCGCTGGGGGTTGTGCCGGACATTCGTCAACGAGTGGTGGCATTTCGAACTGGCCACGACACCCGGGACAGCGTGCCCGCCGATGTGGCCCGATGCCGCGGTCCGGGCGGATCGCCGCGGAATCTGATCCATCGGCCGTAGGCTGTCGATCGACGGGTCGCACGCTCGTCATCTCCTCACACGGACCGAGAGGCGGTCCGGTGACCAGGAGGTAGACCATGCATTACTCACTTCTGCTGCACTACCCGGAGCAGGACGCCACGACGCTCGGCGAGGACGCCATCCGGTCGGGTCAGGCAGCATTCTCCGCCTACGCCCGGGCATTGCAGGACGCCGGTGTCCTGGTGAGTGCCGAGGTGCTCCAGCATTCGACCGCCACCACCACGCTGCGGAAGGTGGACGGCGAACTCGTCATCCAGGACGGTCCCTTCGCGGACACCAAGGAGCAACTCGGCGGGTCCATCGTCGTCGATGTCGAGGACCTCGACGCCGCCATCGAGTGGGCACGTCAGGCGCCCCCCATCGACTGGGGTGTCGTCGAGATCCGACCCGGGGCCACGTACACCGTGAACGGGGCGTGGACACCGAACGGATGAACCGGCCTGGAGCGCACGCCGTCGCGGAACACGCCGCTCGCGAGGCGTATTCGCGGCTGGTGGCGCTCCTGGCCGCTTCATCGGGCGACCTCGCGCTCGCGGAGGACGCGTTGTCGACCGCCTTCGAACGTGCGCTCGTCACGTGGCCGGCACGCGGCGTACCCGAGAAACCGACCGCGTGGCTGCTCACCGTTGCCCGCAACCACCAGCGCGACGTCTGGAAGTCCGCGTCACACCGGATGTCGGTCGATCTCGACGACCGCGCCGATATCGCCGGGGAGGCCAGCGTGACACCCATCGACGATCTCGACCCCGACGCGATCGGCGACAAGCGACTCGAATTGCTGTTCACCTGCGCTCACCCCGCGATCGACCCGGCCATCCGGACACCCCTGATGTTGCAGGCGGTGCTGGGATTCGAGGCCACTCACATCGCCGCGGCCTTCGCGGTGGCGCCCGCGACGATGGCGCAACGACTCGTCCGCGCCAAGCGACGCATCCGCGACGCCCGCATCCCGTTCGCCGTTCCCGACCGCACGGCGATGCCGGGACGACTGTCCGCGGTGCTCGAGGCCGTCTACGGGTGCTTCGCGATCGCCTGGGAGGACGCGACCGATCGCGGTCCCGACGCCGTCGAATCGATGACGGGGGAGGCGCTGTATCTCGCCGTGACACTCGCATCTCTCCTCGACGTCGAGCCCGAGGCATGGGGACTCGCCGCTCTCATCGCCCTGTCGTTGTCCCGTGCGCCGGCCCGGAACGGACCGTTCGTCCCGCTCGAGGAGCAGGACCCTGCGCTGTGGGACGGCGAACTGATCCGCGACGGCGAGGCGATGCTCCGACGTGCCGCGGCGCTCGGCGCACCGATGGGGCGATTCCAGCTCGAGGCCGCCATGCAGTCGGTCCACGCCGATCGCGCACGCACCGGCGTCGTCGACTGGGCCGTACTCGAGAACTTGTCGACCGCGCTCCTCACCGTCACCCCGACACTGGGTGCACGGGTCGCGCACGCAGCCATCGTGGGGCGCGCGACGTCGCCCGCCGATGGTCTGGCGCTGCTCGGGCAACTCGAGGAGCAGCACGACCTCGACGACTTCCAACCTCTCCACGCCACACGCGCAGACCTCCTGGCCCGCACCGGCGCACTCGACGAGGCACGTCGGCACTTCGAGCGCGCCGCGACGCTCGCCCACGACCCTCGCGTCCGGGAGTACTTGCGGTGCCGGGCGGACCGCATGGGGTGACTCCGTCACGGGGGACACGTGCGCAGACGCCGCCCTGGCGTCGTCCATAGGAGCCGGCTAACCCTTCCATAGGCGCAAATCATCGGCTGCACAGCGTATTCCGTGATAGTCACGACCTAGGCTGGTGAGTCGGACAACGAATGTCCGACGACACGGGAGACCGCAATGACTGCATCCGCCGAGGCCGTCACCGACGTGACCTCCGAGCCCTACCGCTCGCGCCGCAACCACTGGAACAACCATGTCCGACGACACGCCCTGACGACTCCCGACGAACCCGCGATCACCTTCCTCGGCCAGACGCGCACGTGGAGGCAGATCGACGACCGCTCCCGGGCTTTCGCCGCGGCGCTGAGCCGACGCGGTGTGGAGTTCGGCGACCGGGTCATGATGGCGCTGCTCAACCGCACCGAGTACGTCGAAGCGATTCTGGGGGCGACCCTCATCGGTGCGATCGCGGTGCCGGTGAACGTCCGCATGAGTCCCGGCGAGGTCGCCTATCTCATGACGGACAGCGGCGCCGAGGTCGTGGTCACCGAATCGGCGCTGACCGGCGTCGTGGATGCCGCGCGAGCCCTGGGAGGCACCTCCGACACCGTGGTCGTCGTCGGCAAGAGCGACAACCCCGACCATCTATCGTTCGAGGACCTCCTGACCGAGGACTCCTCGGATCTCCCGCCGGTGGACGTCCCCGAGGACGCTGTCGCGATCATCATGTACACCTCGGGCACCACGGGCCGTCTCAAAGGTGCGATGCTGACCCACCAGAACTTTCAGTCGCAGGCCGTCACGTCGATCTCCACGACGAACCCGCAGCGCGGTGACGTCGCATCGATCGTCCCGCCGATGTTCCACATCGCGGGCCTCGCGACCTTCGCGATGGTCTTCTACCGAGGAATCCGGGCGGTCATCCATCCGCTGGGATCCTTCGACCCCGACGTCATGCTCGACACGCTGGAGCGAGAGGGCTCGACATCGGTGTTCATGGTGCCCGCACAATGGCAGGCAGTGTGCGCCGCACAGCAGGCACGTCCGCGCGGCCTGCGTCTGCGTCACCTCAGCTGGGGTGGCGCCCCCGCCTCGGACACCGTGCTCAACGCCATCAACGAGACATTCCCGGGCGTTCTCAACATGACGTCGTTCGGGCAGACCGAGATGTCGCCGGTGACCTGCATCCTCGAGGGCAAGGACGCCCTGCGGAAGATCGGGTCGATCGGCAAGGTGGTGCCTGCGGTGACGGCGCGCATCGTCGACCCGCTGATGAACGACGTGAAGCCCGGCGAGGTGGGGGAGATCGTCTACCGCGGGCCGACCCTGATGAAGGGCTACTGGAACAAGCCCGAGGAGACCGCCGACGCCTTCCGCGGTGGCTGGTTCCATTCCGGTGACCTCGTCCGGGAGGATGACGAGGGATTTCTCTTCGTGGTCGACCGTGCCAAGGACATGATCATCTCCGGCGGTGAGAACATCTACTGCGCCGAGGTCGAGAACGTCCTCTACGGCCATCCCGCTGTGGCCGAGGCGGCGGTCATCGGCCGGGCGGACCAGAAGTGGGGCGAGGTGCCCGTCGCGGTCGTCGTGCTCGCCGACGGTGTAGAGGACCTGACCCTGGCGGAGCTGGGACCCCACCTGAACGACAATCTGGCGCGCTTCAAGCACCCAAAGGATCTCGTGATCATCGACGCCCTCCCGCGAAACGCCGGTGGCAAGGTCACGAAACCCATGCTGCGCCAGCGCTTTGGCAGCAAGGACGCCGGTTTGTCCGATTGACCCGGCGAAATCTGACGAGCAACCCGCCCGGTCTGCGTAGGGTGTGACGCAGACAACAATGTCGACCATCGCACGATCGACACGGGAGCATGATGACCGCAACCACCGACGCCACCGCCGACCTGACCACCGAGCCGTACCGCTCGCGCCGCAACCACTGGAACAACCAGGTCCACCGGCATGCGCTGATGACGCCGGACAACATGGCGATCACATACCTGGACAAGTCCACGACGTGGAAGCAACTCGATGACAGGTCACGAGCTTTCGGCGCAGCATTGAGCCGACTCGGAGTCGAGTTCGGCGACCGAATCCTCATGGTGCTGCTCAACCGCACCGAGTACGTCGAAGCCGTGCTGGGCGCAACGCTGATCGGAGCGATCCCGGTTCCGGTGAACATCCGGATGAGCCCCGCCGAGGTCGCTTATCTTGTCGCCGACAGCGGGGCCAAGGTCATACTGACCGAGAAGCTCCTCGTGCCGTTGGCCGATGCCGTGAGTGCGTCCACCGGCGCGATCGACACCCTCATCGTCGTCGACGGCAGTGAGAACCCCCAGCATCTCGACTATGAAGGCCTTGTCGCGCAGGGGGACTCGGATCTGCCGGCGGTCGATGTCCCGGAGGACACCGTCGCCGCGATCATGTACACCTCGGGTACCACCGGAAAGCCCAAGGGCGCCATGCTGACCCACCAGAATTTCCACGCGCAGGCCGTCACCACGATGGCGACCACCGCGTCGGCCGATGCCGAGGACGTGGCATCGGTCGTACCGCCGATGTTCCACATCGCCGGGCTAGCCGCATTCGCCCCGGTCTTCTACCGCGGCATCCGCGCGGTCATCCATCCACTCGGCGCTTTCGACCCGGACGCCATGCTCGACACCCTGGAGAGGGAAGGCACCACCTCGGTGTTCATGGTGCCCGCACAGTGGCAGGCGGTGTGCGCGGCGCAGAAAGCGCGGCCGCGGAAGCTCCGTCTGCGCAACATCAGCTGGGGGGCGGCGCCGGCGTCGGACACCGTGCTCAACGCCATGGGCGAGGCCTTCCCCGAGGCGCTGAACATGACCGCCTTCGGGCAGACCGAGATGTCTCCGGTGACGACGATCCTCGAGGGCAAGGACGCACTGCGCAAGCAGGGTTCGATCGGCAAGGTGGTGCCCGCGGTGACCGCCCGCATCGTCGACCCGCTGATGAACGATGTGAAACCCGGTGAGGTGGGGGAGATCGTCTACCGGGGCCCCAACCTGATGAAGGGCTACTGGAACAAGCCCGAAGAGACCGCGGAGGCATTCCGCGGCGGGTGGTTCCACTCGGGCGACCTCGTCCGTGAAGACGAGGACGGCTTCCTCTACGTCGTCGACCGCGCCAAGGACATGATCATCTCCGGCGGCGAGAACATCTACTGCGCCGAGGTCGAGAACGTCCTCTACGGCCACCCCGCGATCCTGGAGGCGGCCGTCATCGGTCGCGCACACGAGAAGTGGGGCGAGGTGCCGGTCGCCGTCGTGGTCCTGGCCGAGGGCGTCATCGATCTGACGCTGGCCGAGCTGGAACCGCATCTGAACGAGAATCTCGCGCGGTTCAAGCACCCCAAGGATCTCGTGATCATCGACGAGCTACCCCGGAATGCCGGCGGCAAGGTCGTGAAGCCGAAGCTGCGGGAGAGCTACGGCAGCAAGGATGCCGGCCTGGCCGACTGACCGCCTCCGCCCCCTGAACGGGTCAACCCGCCACCTGCATGAGGTAGCGGGTTGACCCGTTCGGAGTGGGTCTATCCGACCATCACTTCTTCTTGTCCTTCTTCGGGCGCGTCGCCTCGAGTTGTCGTCCACGCCGCCGATAGCGCCAGATGAACCAGCCGACGAGAATCGCGAGAAGGACACCGATGATCACGCCCCACGCGGTGGCGGCGCGGAAGCCCGGGGCTTCGACGTCGAAGATGCGTTCACCCGCATGGGCACCATTGCCGCCGCCGGCGACGACGGAGAGCGTCAACAGGTTGGGGATCGCCACGACGATGCCGGCGACGGCGAACGCGATCGCCGGGACGTTCCGCAACCGGCTGCGGCTCAGGAACGCCAGCGTGAACAACAGGAGCGGAACGAAGGTGCAGAGAACACCCAGGACGAGTCCGGTCCAGACGCCGCTGGCCATCGAACCGTCGACCCGCCTGCCGATCTGCCCGGCCCACCAGCGCGGCAGGAACGCCTCGAGGATGAAGTAGGTGATCACCAGGAGGGCGGCGATGATCAGGCCGATGACGACCTTCCTGACGATCGTGTTCGCACGTTCGGCGGCTGTCGGCTTCAGTGATGCATCGGTCGTCGCGGGGGCTCCCGGGGGTGTCGCCCCAGCCGGTGCCGACGCGGGCGGGACCGGCACGGTGTTCGAACCGGGCGGCGGGTCCACCGGGTCTGTCGGATGGGCCGAGAACTGCTCGTTGCTCATGGGCCGAGTGTAAGCGCGGAAGATGACCTTTCAGGTGCGACGCCGCCGACGATCGGTGCCGGCCGGCGAACCCGCGTCGCGAATCCCGCCGTAGATCCCCCGGCGGACGATCCACGGTTGCAGCACCGTGTCGACCGACCAGGCGGGGAAACGGAACGCGCGACCGTTCGGCGCGAACACCTGCAGACCGTCGCGTTGCACACCGAGAACCGATCCCCACCGTCGGCGGGGCGGCACGTAGCGCCGCGCCCGGTCCGGCCGGCCCGCCAGGTCGACGCGGATGTTGTGGGCGAGAAGCCGGTCGGCACGGTTACGGGCCGAACCACGGAGGGCGTCGGTGGCGGCGATGTCGCCGACGGCATAGACGAGTTCATGTCCCGGAACCCGGAGCTGCGGTGTCACGTAGACGAATCCGCCCGGATCGAGGATCTGCGGGGGCAACCACTCCGAGTTCGGGGTCACCCGACCGATCGCCCACAGCACCGCGTCGGCGTGCACGGCGTCCTGCCCGGTGGTCCAGCGCACGGATCCGCTGGTGATCTCGTCGCAGCCGAAGCCGGCGGGCACCCGGGCGCGGTGTCCGCCGTGCACACCCACACCGAGTGTGCGCAGCCGCGCCGACACGTTCTGCCAGGTCCGCCGATGGTGGCGGGGCAGTGCGCGCTCACCGGGATGGTAGAGATCGATCCGTTTATCCGGCCAGGTCGCTGCCAGGTTCGCCGCCGCGCTCACCGCGGCGGCACCCCCTCCGATCACTGCGATCGAATCCGCGACCGCCAGACGGCGGTGTGCAGCGGCCAGGTCCCGGTCGACGTCGGCCGCGGACTGGAGACCGGCACGTCGCCAGAAGCCGTTGCGGACACCTGTGGCGATGACCAGTGCGTCGAACGGTTCGATGAGATCGGTTCCGTCGGCATTGCGTACGGTGACGGTTCGTTCGACGAGGTCGGCTCCGGTCAGCGACCCGTGGACGGTGCGGACGCGGTCCAGCTTCCGGAATCGTTCGAACGGAATCCGGTAGTCGCGGGCCCAGGTGTCGGGCCGACTCACGCGAAGCCCGAGTTCCTGACCGCTGACCAGTCCGGGCTTCGACGAGATCCCGACGACGTCCGCGTGGCGGGACAGATGGATGGCGGTGAGGATGCCGGTGTCACCGAGGCCGGCGACCACAACGCGTCGAGTCATCCGGGGGTGCGTTCGGCGGAATGCGGCGGAGGGGTTCGGCGAGGTGGGCGGGGTACGAACCGGGACACCCGGTCGACGACATCGGGATAGCCGGGACGTCGGGACAGGTTGCGCTGCTCCATCATCGGAATGCTGGCGCCGAGGAACATCGCCAGCATCACCGCCACACCCACGAGCAGCCACCACCAGTCGGCGGGCGCGGCGGCGATCCCGAACAACGCCATCGCGACCCAGAAACCGAACTCGCCGAAGTAGTTCGGGTGCCGGGACCACGACCACACGCCGGAGTCCAGCACCGACCCAGGCGTGCGGTGTGCGGTGAAATGACGCAGCTGGGCGTCGGCGACGTACTCGAGGGCGATGGCGGCCGATCCGACGACCGCGGCCAGTGCGGTGAGCCAGCCGATCGTCGAATCATGCCGGGTGACTGCGACATACACCGGGACCATGCCGAGGAACACCTGAATGGTGGGGAAGACGTGGATGGCGAACAGGTCGACGACGAAAGCCGCGCCACCTGCCCGGTCCTTGAGCATGCGGTAACGCCAGTCCTCGTGCTGCAGACCCGGCCACCCGATGGCCCAGTTGGCGGTGAGCCGAACCGCCCATACTCCGAGGACGAGAGCGATGACCCAGCAGTGCACCGCGTCGATGCCGACATCACCGGCGGCCCACCAATACACCAGGAGTGCGGGCGGTATGACGCTCCAGTAGGCGTCATACATGCTCGAGTTCGAGTACAGGCGACTGAAGCCGAAGATCACCAGCGTCGCCCAGAGGTCGGCGATGAGGGTGTCGAGCCACAGGTGACCGGTGTCGGGACCCAGCCACAACCATGCGGCGGCGACACCGAACGCCACCAGGTAGGCGAGCACCACGCGCACGAACGACGCTGTCCGGCTCACGAGATCTCGTCCTATCGTCGGCGGGTCACAGCTGCTTCTCGATGGGCCCGACCAATTTCTCGGGTTTGGTGGCCGGTGCGAAGCGTTCGACGACGACTCCGTCGCGGTTCACCAGGAACTTGGTGAAGTTCCACTTGATCCGTCCGCCGAACACTCCTGACTTCTGAGTGCGTAACCACTCGAAGAGGGGATGGGCATCGGGCCCGTTCACATCGACCTTGGCGAACATCGGGAAGGTGACGTCGTAGGTGAGCGAACAGAAGTTCTTGATCTCTTCTTCGTCGCCGGGTTCCTGATGTGCGAACTGGTCGCACGGGAAACCCAGAACACGCAGTCCCTGCTCCTGGTAGTCGCGATGAAGCGTCTCGAGGCCTTGGTACTGGGGTGTGAAGCCGCACTTCGACGCGGTGTTCACGATCAGCAGCGGGTCGCCCCGGAACTGCGAGAGGTCGACCGGGTTGCCGTCGATCCCGGTCGCGGTGAAGTCGTACGCGGAAGTCATGCCGCCACGCTACTTCCGGTCCGTGCGCAACGACACGCATTGGACGGAAACCCGCACTTGTCGCAGATCAGTCGCCGAAACGTTCGGTGCGGATACGGGTCGGGTCGTGGCCGGCGTCGACCATCCACTTCGCACAGTCCTCGACGAACCGGTTGGGCCCGCAGATGTACACGGTCGGTGATCGGGAGGGATCCATGGTGAGTGCGGCCAGTTCCGCCGAGTCGAGGCGTCCGGCCGGTCGCGCCGATCCGGCAGGTGCGTCACGAGTGTGGACGAGATGGAGATCCATGCGATGGTGCTCCCTGAGTTGCCGGATCTCGTCGCGGTAGTAGACGCGTTCCGGACTGCGCACCGAGTACACCAGGGAGAAGGGTGTGAGCGGTGCGTCGACCTCGCGGCTCCGGATCATCGACATGAGCGGCGCGACCCCGGAACCACCGCCGATCAGTTGCACCGGCCGGTCGTCGCCGGAGGCCCAGGTGAAATACCAGCCATGCGGTCCACTGATCTCCAGAGGATCACCGACCTCCACGACATCGACCAGGTAAGGGGACACCTCACCGTCCTCGAGGCGTTCGACGGTGACCTCGAGCGAGCGTGTCTCCCGGGCGTCCGACACCGAGTAGGTGCGGGCGGTGGAGTAGCCGTCCTCGGCGGTGAGCCGGATGTCGACGTGCTGACCGGGCAGCACATGGACGGGTTCGGGCAGCGCGAGACGCAGTGTGCGTGCGGTCGGGGTGATGTCGACGACGGAGGTCACCGTCGTCAGCAGCCAGTCGGTCACGAGTACCGCTGCTCACGCCAGGGGTCGCCGTACATGTGGTATCCGCGTTCCTCCCAGAATCCCGGCGTGTCCTCGGGCATGAACCGAAGGCGCCGAATCCATTTCGCACTCTTCCAGAAGTACAGGTGAGGGACGAGGAGCCGGGCGGGACCGCCGTGTTCGGGTGCCAGCGGTTCCCCGTCGTAGGTGTCGGCAATCCAGCCTCGTCCACCGGTCAGATCGGCGAGCGGGACATTGGTCGTGTACCCGCCGTAGCAGTGCGCCATGACGTACGGGGCGGGTTCGAAGGGCAACGCATCGATCAGCGTGTCGAAAGAGACACCACGCCAGCGCGTCGCGAACTTCGACCACCTTGTGACGCAGTGGATGTCGGTGGTGATCTCGTCGTGGCGCAGCGCCTGGAACCGCTCCCAGGTGTATGTCGTGACCCGGTGCTCAGCCGACTGTATGGCGAGGGACCATCTGTCCAGGGGGACAGACGGTGTCGGTTCGGCCGACAACACCGGGAAGTCCAGGGTCGTGTACTGCCCGGGCGGCAGCCGGCGAGCATCGCGGTCGCGACGGCCCACGAACCCTCGGTTGACGATCGCCATGGTCGCGGAGTCTACGCCCGACCGGTCGGGTCGGCGGCGTGGCCGTAGACGGTAGTGTGACCTCTCGGCGCGTTGCGCCGACAGCGCTTCGGGCGCCATGGAACGATCGTGGCGACTCACCGAGCCCGGAGGTACGCCATGCCCGTAGGGATGCCCGATCTCGTCATCGACGCACGAGGACTACGCAAGTCGTTCGGCCGTTTCGAAGCACTGCGCGGGCTCGACCTCCGGGTCCGGCGGGGGGAGGTCCACGGATTCCTCGGTCCGAACGGAGCAGGCAAGTCGACGACGATCCGCGTGCTGCTGGGATTGTTGCGGGCCAGCGCGGGTGAGGTTCGGATACTGGGCGGCGATCCGTGGCGCGACGTCGTGGAACTCCATCGACGGCTGGCCTATGTCCCCGGTGACGTCGCCCTGTGGCCGTCGATGACCGGCGGCGAGATGATCGATCTCCTCGGTTCGATGCGCGGCGGACTCGACGAGGAGCGTCGTGCCGATCTCGTCCGGCGTTTCGAACTCGACACCACCAAGCGCGGACGCCAGTACTCGAAGGGCAACCGGCAAAAGGTGGCGATCGTCGCCGCGCTCGCATCGGAGGTGGAGCTGCTCATCCTGGACGAGCCGACGTCGGGACTGGATCCGTTGATGGAGAACGTCTTCCAGGAGGTGGTCGGCGAGGCCAAGTCCCGGGGTACCACGGTCTTGTTGTCCAGCCACATCCTCGCCGAGGTCGAGACCCTCGCCGATCGTCTCAGCATCATTCGCGACGGCGTGATCGTCGCGACGGGGACCCTGGCGGACCTACGGGGTCGCACCCGCACATCTGTACGTGCCGAGCTCGAGACCATCCCGTCCGAGGATTTGCTCGGTGAACTGCACGAGGTCGACATCGACGGTCGATGGATCAGTGCCACAGTCGATTCCGACCGCATCGGTGCGGCGATGGAGGTGTTGACATCGTGCGGGCTGCGGTCGCTCACCGTCGAACCGCCGTCGCTGGAAAGCCTGTTCCTCCGGCTCTACGGCGCCGAGGGTTCGGCGTCGGAGGAGGGGTGACCATGGCCGTCGCCTCGATCGCCGGTACGCGACCGCTGCTGACCGCGACGCTGCACCACGAGGCGAGAACGTTCGCTCCGTGGATCGTGCTGCCCACGGCGTTGTCGGTGTCGTCGGTCCTCGTGTACCCCTGGTTGTTTCCCGACCTCGTGGAAAGGCGGGCCTTCGCCGCCACGGTCGGGGCCAACCCGGCGCTGGGTTTGATCTTCGGCCCGGCCTACGACCTGTCGACTGTCGACGGCTTCAACGCCTGGCGCAGTCTCGCACTCGGCGGGTTCATCGCGGCGCTCGGCGCGATCTTCATCGTCGTCAAGGCCAGTCGTGGGCAGGAGGACTCCGGCCAGGCCGAACTGCTGGCTTCAGGTGTTCTCGGCCGGTCGGCACGCCTCCTGACGGCGCTGGTGATGGCCGTCCTGTGCTCGCTGGCGATCGGTGTCGTGGCCGCGGTGGCCACCGGACTGTGCGGCGGCGCCTGGGGGTCGTCGATGTTGCTCGGTGCCGGATTCACCGTCACGGGTTGGATGTTCGCCGCCGTCGCGGTTGTCAGCGCTCAGGTGGGCGCCGACGCCCGTGCGGCGACGACGATCTCGGTGTCGCTGCTCGGCGTGCTGTTCGTCCTGAGAGGATTTCTCTATTCGGTGAGCGCACCGACCTGGACGACGTGGGCCAACCCGCTCGGATGGGTCCAGGAGACGCGGCCGGCAACCGGAGATCACTGGTGGCCGCTGACACTCGGAGTCGCACTCGCGGTTGTTCTCGCCGGAGTCGGCTTCGCACTTCAGGTCTCACGTGATTTCGGCCAGGGACTCGTCCCGTCCAGGCCCGGACCGCCGCGGGGGCGGAACAGAACGCCGATGGACCTCGCGGTCCGCCTCAACCGAGCCCCGATCGCCTCGTGGTCGGTGGCGTTCATCGGTCTGGGCGTCGTCTTCGGTTACTTCACCAGGTCGGTGAAAGGCCTGCTGGAGGCGAATCCGGCGATGGCCGGGGTCTTCGCCTCCGGCGCCGCGTCCCCGGCCGATCTGATCTCCGCGTTCGTCACGACGATCCTCAGTCTGGTCGGGATCATCGCATCGGTCGCGGGCGTGCAGATCGTCAACCGCGTGCGTACCGAGGAACTCGAGGACCGGGCCGAAGCGGTGCTCGCGACATCGGTTGCCCGAGTGCGCTACATCGCCACCAATGTCGCTGTCGCGCTGCTGGCCACGGCGGCGTTCCTGCTGATCGCCGGGGTGGTGGTCGGTATCTTCGCGTCCACCGCAGACATCGGTATCACCTTCGGCGACGCGCTGCTCCAAGCCCTTGCGACGATCCCGGCGACCTGGACGGTCATCGCATTCGCGGTCGCCGTGATCGGCGCCCGACCGGTCGCCCGTCCGGCGATCTGGCTCGGCGTGCTGGTGTCCTTCGTGATGACCATTCTCGGCCCGAGCTTCAAATTGCCCGGGTGGGCACTCGGTTTCAGCCCGTTCCACCATGTACCCGACGTCGTTGCCGCCGGCGCGAACTGGTGGGGCCTTCTGTGGATCGGCATGGTGACCATCGGGTTCCTGGCCATCGGTTTCGCCGGGTTCCGACGGCGCGACATCCCGTGAGGTCAGCCGAATCCGTATGACATCGAGCCCGGTTTCCGGACTCGATGTCATACGGATCGCGGTTCGCGATCAGTTCTGTCGGAGAGCCGCCGCAAGCCGGCGCCACTGCTCGCGCGGGAAGCCGCGGTGGTCCTTCTGGAGCACCTGGACGCACACGTGATCGGCGCCGGCGGAGCGGTGTTCGTCGATGCGCGACAGGATCGCCGACTCGTCGCCCCAGACGATCAGTGCGTCGAACAACCGGTCGCTGACCGTGGTGAGGTCCTCGTCGGTGAAACCGAGGCGACGAAGGTTGTTGGCGTAGTTGGGCATCGCGAGATAACCCGTGAGCCACTTGGTGCCGACCGCACGCGCCTCGTCGCGGTCCGCGGCGAAGATCGCAGTCTGCTCGGGGGCGAGCAGCGGTCCGTCGCCGAGGGTCTCGCGAGCGGTGGCAGTGTGCTCGGGCGTGACCAGGTACGGGTGGGCCCCGAGTGTCCGGTCCGCCGCGAGACCGAGCATCTTCGGTCCGAGTGCCGCGAGGACCCGGCTGTCCGCTGGGACCGGCTGCGGCGCGGCGTCGAGCCCGTCGAGGAATGCGCGGGTGGTGGCGAGCGGCTTCTGGTAGCGGCCGGCCTCCTGCGCGTCGATGAGCGGAGCGTGGCTGATACCCAGGCCGAGCAGGAAGCGCGGACCGAACTCATCGGCGAAACCCGCGTGCGCGGCCGCGACATCCGCGGGTTCGTGCATCCACATGTTGAGGATTCCGGTGGCGACCACCGCCTTCTCGGTGGCACCGAGCAGGTTGCGCACCGAATCGAGAACCGGACCGCCGACGTCGGGAATCCAGAGGGCGGTGAAGCCCAACTCGTCGAGTTCGGCAGCGGCTTCCGCGGCCTCCCCGGCGTCTCCGTATCGTAGTGGCGAACTCCAGATTCCTACCCCGTCGAGATTCATGGTCACGACACTACCGACGGTCCTCGGCGGGGGGCGCGAGTACCGGGTTCATGGCCCTTTCGACGTTCCCGGCACCGTCCTGGCCAGGCGGGTGTCGAACGCAGCGGTCAGCTGACGGAAGACCTTGATTCCGACCGCCCCGACGACGATGACGCCGATCCCGACAGCTGTGCTCAGTTCTTCGGTCAGCAGACCGGCGATCCCGATCGCCAGGACATAGCCGGGCACCCACTCGAACAGGTGGAACATGCTCTGCGGTTCCTCGTCCGTCGGCCACCCCTCACGGACGGCGGCGTGATACGTGGCGTAATCGGGATAGAACTCGGTGAACGCGATGGCGAATACCGTGCCGCCGATCTGGATGATCCAGCCGGTCCAGAAGTTGTTCGGGTCGTCCAACACGATGTCCCCGACGGCGCCCGAGATCGCTGCGACGGCAAAACCGCCGACCCACGCCCAGGTGATGACGTAGTTGATCCGCAGGAACAGCGGACTGGTCCAGTATTCCGGCTCGGTGGTCTCGCGGGCGTACTGGAGGGTGAAGGGTTGCCGCACGAGGATCGAGCCCAGGGCGAAGGCCACCAACGCGACGTTGGTCATCTCGCCGCCCCATTTTTCCAGCCAGTCGATGACATCGTCCGAGGCGAAAAGAGCCAGTGCGGCCATCGTCCCGAAGTAGGCCACATCGAACAATTCGAGCAGTTTGAAGCTGCTCCCGCGGCGATGGGTCCCCACGACCAGCAACAACGAGAGCGCGAAGGCCGACGCCGCTGCCTCCTCGAAGCGGCCCGGTCCCGTCACGAGTGCCATCAGGATCCACGGCGACATACCGGCGAAGGGGGAGTCCAACAGCGCGGTCAGAACACCGCGCGCACCCGACCTCGGTCCGTGCTCCGTAGCGGGTCGGTCGGTCGCCGAGTTCTCCGGCACGTTGGACATCTCTGAATTGTGAGTCTTCGCTGGGGTTTCCGCTTGGATCTCGCCGAATACGTATGGAAAGGGTCAAATCACGCCGCGTCGGCGTGATTCGGGTCAGCGCCGGGGCGCGATCACCAGCGCCGCGTTGTGGCCTCCCATCCCCAGCGAGGTCTTCACGGTGGGTCCAGCATCGAGAGGGGACAGGCCGTCGAGCAGTTGCGGGATACCCTCGGACACCCTCGGCGTCGCCGGGATCTCGCCGCGCTCGTAGCCGAGCAGCGACGCGGCGAGCTCGACCGCACCCGCTGCTCCCTGGCAATGCCCGGCAAGTGGTTTGACGGAGAAGACCTCGCTGTTGGGCAGCATCGTCTCCGCGACCGTCGCCTCGGCGCGATCACACTGCGCGGTACCCGGACCGTGCGCGTTGAGATATCGGATCTCCTCGCCCGCGACGCCGGCGGCCGACAGCGCCTGTTCCACGCAGCCCACGACGTTGGTCAGTTCCGGATCGATCGAGGTGACGTGATAGGCGTCGTGGGACATGGCCCCGCCCAACACATCTGCATAACCGTCAATGGCGCGGTTGGTCATCGTGAAGGCGATGGCGGCCTCGCCGAAGGTGAAACCGCGGCTGCCGGTCTGGAACGGACGGCAGGCGTCGAGTGCGTCGGTGTCGGTGACGGCGACGCCCAGCTGCACGAACATGCCGACCACCTCGGGTTTCGCCGACAGGTCGGTCGCGACGACGAGCACGTCGTCGACGAGATCGGAGTCGAGCCACGACTTCGCGGTCACGATCGCCGCGGACCCCGAGGTGCACATGGCCGACACGTTCATGGCCGGACCGTGAAAGCCATACTCCTGCATGAGGAGCGAGACCGGCGTGGACGGTGTCACGGACAGGTACTGACGTCCCGTGTACTGCCCGACACCGGAGGTGACCATCGGGTACATGTCGAGATCGCCGAGCACACAGGCGTGTACCAGCCCGACGCGAGAGCCCGGACGCCAACCGCGTTCCGACGCATCCTCGATCGCCTCCCGCGCAGCACTTCGCATCGCGCGGGCGAACCGGGTGTTCCCGTCCGCCTGGTCGCCGCCCTCCGGTACTCGCACAATCCAGCCCGGGCCCCCGTGATCGTCGGAACCGAATCCGAAACCCTCGTGCAACGCGGCTGCGGACTTGCCTGAGACGAGGCCGTTCCACAGGGCCTCCCGACCCCATCCGTAGCCGGTCACAGCTCCCACACCGGAAATGGTCGATCTGTTGTTTGTCATTGGTGCACTCCCTTTTCGTGATTTGGAATTGACAGCGATTGTCGAGGTCATCGGACCGAACCCCACCCACAAGAATCCCCCAGAAAGCGGCATTCGACCCATCTCACGGCGCCGGTCGCGACGAGATTTCACGGTGCCGGTCGCGACGAATCTGACTTTGGCACGACTCTGCCGTCGTTTTCGCGCTCCATTTGTCCCCTGTGTGGGGGAATATGAACAGCGGGGGCTCGGAGCAGGGTGGGGGGAGGACTGACGCAGTGCCGGAATCGATGCCGACGGACGGTGGCCACGGTGATCTCGTCGCGCCGCACGCCGAGCCGATGACCCGATCCAGCGACGCGGCGGTGGCGGAACGCTACCGACTCCTCCTCGAACTCAGTCCGGACGCGATCGCCGTACACCAGGACGGTGTCATCGTCTATGTGAACTCCGCGGCGCTCGACTTCGCTCGTGTGACCGACCGGGGTCAGATGCTCGGCCGTCCGATCACCGACTTCGTCCATCCTGACGAACTCGCGCACATGATCGAGCGAATCGTCAGCATGGGCGAGGAGGCCGGAGCGGCGACGTATCCGGAGGAAGTCGTGATGGTCGACGCCCACGGGGTGTCACGTCCGATGGAGGTCACCTCGGTACGCACGGTGTGGCACGACAAGCCCGCCTATCAGGTGATCTTGCGCGACATCACCGCCCAGAAGGCGATCGAGGTGGCTCTACGGCGGCAGGCGGCGTTGCTCGATCACGTCAGCAACGCCGTAATCGCCGTCGACCGGGACATGACCGTGCGGTCGTGGAATCCCGCCGCCGAGCAGATGTACGGAATCAGCGCCGACAAAGCCCTCGGTCGTGAACTGGGTTCGGTCATCGGCGGCACCCTCGACATCAAGGCGGCGATGGCACTGGGTGGCACGGTGGACCAACTCCACCGCCGTGCCGACAACGATCGGACCTTCCTGGCCCACATCTCGGTGACGTCGATGGACGATGGCTTCCTGATCGTCGCCGAAGCCACTCGCAGACCGCTGATCGAACGCCTGGGCACCATCCTGGCCGCCCTGCACCAGGCAGTGATCGTGGTGCGAGGGGACGGCAGAATCGAACTGGCGAATCCGGCCGCCGCGACCATGCTCGGTCCACAAAGCGTGCCCGGTTCGCTCGTCCACGATCTGCCGCTCGACTTCGTCGACGGTGAATCGCCGGTCGTCCGTTGTCTGAGGACCGGGGTCGCGATCACCGATGCGACCGCGACGATCAACACGCCGGGCGGCGAGCGATGGCTGTCGTGCAGCTGCCGGCCGATCGACGACGACACCTCCGACGCGGTCGCACTGGTGTCCTTCGCCGATATCACCGAGCGCTATCGCGAGCGGACCCGGCTGGCGTGGGACGCGGTCCACGATCCACTCACCCAGCTGTACAACCGGGCCGGGATCCTCAAGGAGCTCGAGGCGCACATGGATGCCCTGGCCGAACACGACTCCGGTTGCGTGGCGATCTATTACATCGACCTCGACAATTTCAAACTCGTCAACGATTCGCTCGGTCATGCCGTCGGCGACGAGGTGCTCCACGCCGTCGCCCAGCGGCTCGCGGCGGCGACGCCCCCGGCGGGTGCGGTCGGGCGGATCGGGGGCGACGAGTTCGTCCTGGTCACCACCCACACGAAAGAGAGCACGACCGCCGAGATCGATCGACAGATCGAGTCGGTGCGCGCCGCGATCAGACCTCCCGTGAGGGTGAGCATCCGCAGCGAACCGCTGACGGTGCGGGTGAGCATCGGCGTGGCCACCGTTGCGGCGGGCGAACGGTACACCCCCACGGATCTCCTTCGCGATGCTGATATCGCTCTTTACCAGGCACGCAAGGCATCTCGAGAACCGTACGTCCAGTTTCGGACGCAGCACCGGGAAGAACTCCAGCGCCGCCAGCGGATCGAAGAGGAACTGCGCCGCGCCCTGGACACCGACCGCTCGCAGTTGGAGATCCACTACCAGCCGATCGTCTCCACCGACACTGGAACGCTTGTCGCGCTCGAAGCACTCCTGCGGTGGAATCACCCCGACCTCGGTTCGATCCCGCCGGCCGAGTTCATCCCTCTCGCAGAGCAATCCACGCTCATCGACAAGGTCGGCGCGCACGTCTTGGCAACGGCCTGCGCCGAGGTGGCAGCGACGCCCGAGCTGGCGCAGATCATGTTGTGCGTCAACGCCTCCCGGCGTGAACTCACCAACGGCGAATTCCTCCACCGACTCACGGCGACCTGCGAGCAGACCGGCATGAACCCGCGATCACTCTGCCTGGAGATCACCGAGAGCGCGCTCGCACCGCTCGACGGCGGCCTGCTCAACCTGCTGCGTGAGATCCGGGCACTCGGCATCCACATCGCCCTCGACGACTTCGGCACGGGCGCTTCCTCACTGAGTGAGCTGTATCGACTGCCGGTCAGCATCCTCAAAACGGCCAAGGCGTTTGTCGACGCCCTCGAGGAACGCCCGAGCGCCCGCACGATCCTCGCGGGCATCGTCGACGTCGCGCACGCGATGGGAGTCCGGGTGATCGCCGAGGGCGTCGAGACCGCCGAGCAGGCCGCCACCATCGCCGCCGTCCGGTGCGACCTCGCACAGGGCTACCACTACGGACGGCCGAAACCGCTCGCCGAGATCGTGACCGAGGGCGCGGCGAGCTCGGCCCCCCAAGACGTACGGGACGACTTCTGACCCGCCGGTCCAGACCAGATCGAGACCGACGCGTGTTCGGATGTGCGCCGCGTGGTCTCGCTCCGCGAGTAGATTGGGCGCGAAACCGTCGAAAACGACGGCCATGCAACCGGACAGCGAGGTCACGGACATGTCCCAGGATTCGTGCTGCGACACACCGGCGAGCGGGGTCATGTGATGGCCGACGCGCAACAACGCGAGATCGCCGAACAACACACGGCGAAGGTCATCGGCGTCACCGTTGCCGCGGCCGTCGGCGGATTCCTCTTCGGCTTCGACAGTTCCGTGGTCAACGGCGCCGTCGACTCGATCGAATCGAATTTCGGTCTCGGCAAGCTCATGACGGGGTTCGCCGTCGCGATCGCACTGCTCGGTTGCGCCCTCGGCGCATGGTTCGCCGGGCGACTGGCCGACGTGTGGGGCCGCAAGCGGGTGATGCTGCTCGGTTCGGCATTGTTCACCATCTCGGCGATCGGCACCGCGTACACGCAGACGATTCCGGACCTGCTGCTCTGGCGCGTGCTCGGTGGCATCGGCATCGGTATCGCCTCGGTCATCGCCCCGGCCTACATCTCCGAGATCGCGCCCGCTCGTTATCGCGGCGCACTCGCATCGATGCAGCAACTGGCCATCACCATGGGTATCTTCGCCGCCCTGCTGTCGGATGCCGTTCTCGCCGACACTGCCGGCAGTGCGTCAAACGACCTCTGGTGGGGTCTGGAGGCCTGGCGATGGATGTTCCTCGTGGGTGTCGTACCCGCCGTCGTCTACGGCGTGCTCGCCCTGATGATCCCCGAGTCACCGCGATATCTGGTGGGCCGCAACCGCGATGAGGAAGCAGCCCGCATTCTCCAGGAGGTGACCGGAGAGAACAACCCGCTCGATCGGGTGAAGGAGATCAAGCTCACCGTCAAGCGTGAGTCCAAGTCGTCCATCAAGGACATCACCGGCCCGTCGTTCGGACTTCACCCGCTGGTGTGGGTCGGCATCTGGCTCGCGGTGTTCCAGCAGTTCGTCGGCATCAACGCGATCTTCTACTATTCGACGACGCTGTGGCAGTCGGTGGGATTCTCCGAGAGCGACTCGTTCAAGACATCAGTGATCACGGCGGTCATCAACGTGGCCATGACGTTCGTGGCGATCCTGTTCGTCGACCGCATCGGACGCCGGAAACTCCTCCTGGGCGGATCCGTGGGGATGTGCATCGGACTGCTCATGGCGTGTGTCGCGTTCACCCAGCAGATCGGTGAGGGCGAGAACGTCACACTTCCCGACCCGTGGGGTGTGATCGCGCTGATCGGCGCAAACCTGTTCGTCGTCGCCTTCGCCGCCACCTGGGGACCGGTCATGTGGGTGATGCTGGGGGAGATGTTCCCCAATCGGATCCGAGGTGTCGCTCTCGGCGTGTGCACCGCGGTGAACTGGATCGCCAACTTCACGATTTCGATGCTGTTCCCGCCGATGACCGAGGCCGTGGGACTCGGAATCATCTACGGCTTCTTCGCCTTCTGTGCCGCGGCATCGTTCGTCTACGTGTTCAAGAAGGTCGAGGAGACGAAGGGTCTGGAACTCGAGGACATGGACTCGGTCGCGGAATCCAGGCTGTCCCGGATCACCGCCGCCCGAGCCCCCGAACAGGCATGAGCGGAGGAGTACCGGTCCATGGCTGATCTGCGCGACCTCGACGTGCCGGTCGTCGCGGCACCGATGGCCGGCGGTCCGACGACCCCCGAACTGGTCATCGCCGCGAGCATGGCCGGGGGACTGGGCCAGCTGGCCGCGGGATACCTGACTCCCGAGCGCCTCGCGTCGGACATCGCCGCCGTCCGCGACGGGGGCACCGACACCTTCGGGGTGAACATCTTCGTCCCCGAGGCCGAACCGGTGAATCGGGACGCCGTGGCACGCTACCGCGATCGCCTCCTCGACTACGCCGCCTCTCTCGGCGTGGAACTGCCCGCCATCGAGGAACTCGGCGACGACGACGATCGGTTCGACGCCAAGATCGCGCTGATGTGCGACGAACGAATTCCCTTCGTCTCGTTCGCTTTCGGTTGCCCATCGGCCGACACCGTCGGCGAACTGCGACGCCATGGCTGCAACGTGGGCGTCACCGTCACCACCGAGGACGACGCGAGCAGGGCCGCCGAGGCCGGCGCCGACTGGCTGTGTGTGCAGGGACCCGACGCCGGCGGTCATCGGTCGGTGTTCGACCGTCGGACCGATCCGCCCACCCAACCGCTGGACGACCTCGTCCGGGCGGTGATTGCACGCGTCGATCTTCCTCTCGTGGCGGCGGGCGGTGTGTCGACCCGTGATCGAGCCGGCGAGGTGCGATCCCTCGGTCCGGTCGCGGTGCAGGTCGGCACCGTGCTGCTGCGCACCCACGAAGCCGGAACCAAGCCGGCGCACGCGGACGCGCTGGCCGATCCGGCGCGCACCGAAACGGTGGTGACCCGCGCATTCAGCGGACGCCCCGCACGGGCGCTGCGCAACCGCTTCACCGACGAGTTCTCCGACGCCGCGGTGGCCGAGTATCCGGCGGTCAACAAGCTCACCGGTGGCATCCGGCGCGCCGCCGCCACCGACCCCGACGGCATCAACCTCTGGGCCGGGAGCGGATTCCGCGACGCCGCCGTCGAGTCCGCGGCCGACACGATCCGCCGTCTCGGCTGACCCATGCCGCGGCAATCGCCGCGCCCCGGCGCCTAGACTCTGAGACGACGAGGGGACGCCATGAATGAGCCTGCGGTGCGTCTGTCGGCCGAACCAGACATTCGGAGTTCGCCCGACCAGCCGCGATCGATGACGAAACGATCCGATCTCTAGGACCTGCGATGGCCCGTCGGACAGTCACGCGACCAGCCGATCCCCCGTCCCGGGAGATCGCGGATGATCTGAGCGCGGCGGGCTTCACCAACGCTCGGATCGCGGGGCGTGGCGGGTTCGGGGTCGTCTACCGCTGTCTCCAACCTGCGCTCGACCGTGAGGTGGCGGTCAAGGTGCTGCGGGCCGGCCGCGACGAGACCGATCGCCTCCGGTTCCTCCGCGAACAGCAGGCGATGGGCCGTCTGTCGGGTCACCCCAACATCGTCCACATTCTCGAGGCCGGCGTGACGCGGTCGGGATTCCCGTACATCGTCATGCCCTTCCACGCCCGCGGCTCGCTGGACACGCGGCTCCGTCGCCGAGGGCCTTGCGAGGTCGACGAGGTCCTCGATGTCGGGATCAAGATCGCCGGCGCCCTGGAGACCTCCCATCGGGCCAGCGTTCTGCATCGAGATCTGAAACCCTCGAACATCCTTCTCACCGAGTACGGCCAACCACAGCTGACCGACTTCGGCATCGCCCGGCTCGCCGATCGCGACGACACCACCCGCGGACTGGTCCTCGGCACACCGGCCTACACCGCGCCGGAAGTGCTGCGCGGTGAGTCACCATCGGTGCTCTCCGACGTGTACGGGCTCGGCGCCGTACTGTTCGCGGCGCTGGCCGGCCGACCGGCGTACGGGCGTCGCAAGAACGAGGACCTGGTCGCCCAGCTGTTGCGGATCACCACCGAACCGATTCCGGACCTCCGAGCGCAAGGCATACCGGAGCCCCTGTGGACGGTCATCGCGCGGGCGATGGCCCCCACACCCGCAGACCGCTATGCGACGGCACGCGAGTTCGGTGAAGCCCTGCGGCAGGCCGGCCTCGAACTCGGATATCCCGTACCCGAGGTGCCGGTACCGCTGTTCGCCGACATCGACGGTCCCGCGCCGACCGAGTCCGACTCGTCCACGGACACCTCGGAGTACCCACACCTCGACACCCGCGCCGACGGATCGGATTCGGGGCGTCCGCCCGTCATCACCGCCAAGTACCGGCCGCCGGTCCTGGCCCACGCCACGGTTCCACGCACCCGGTTGCTCGCGCGGCTGACCACCGGCAATCGGGCACGGCTGATCCTGATCCACGGACCCGCGGGATACGGGAAGACCGTGCTGGCCGCCCAGTACGTCCAGGCAGCCGAGACCACCGGCGGAAAGACGGCGTGGTTGGCGATCGACGAGGACGACAACACACCCGCATGGTTTCTGTCGCACCTCGTCGACGCGATCAGCGTGACGTTTCCCGGCCTGGGGAATGAGCTCACCCGCACCTTGGAGGAGTACGGCGAAGGCGCCGAGCGCTACGTGCTGACCACGCTGATCAATCGCGCCCACACGACCGACGAGCACATCCGCATCGTCCTCGACGACTGGCATCGGATCACCAACCCGGCGAGCCGGGCGATCGCGCAGTTCCTGATCGACAACGGTTGCCACCACCTCCAGCTCGTCGTCACCAGCCGCACACGCCGATATCTGCCGCTCAGCAGTCTTCGAGTGAAGAACGAACTCATCGAAATCGACGCCGCGGCACTGCGTTTCGACATCGACGAGTCTCGCGAGCTACTCACCGGGGGAACCGGGCTGCCGATCGACGACACCGATGTCGCCGAGCTCGAGGAGACCACCGACGGCTGGGTGGCCGCCCTGCAGCTGGCGTCCCTGGCGCTGCGCGAGCACGACGATCCCCGCGCGGCGATCCGTCAGTTCTCGGCGAACCACCGCGAACTGGGGGAGTACCTCGCCGAGAACGTCCTCGACAGCCTCGACCCGGACCTCCTCGACTTCCTCCTGGCGACCTCGGTCAGCGAACGGATCTGTGCGTCGCTGGCGGCCGCGTTGACGGGCCGACGCCACACCCAGAGCATGCTCGAGGACATCGAGGAACGTGACCTGTTCCTCACCCGACTCGACCCCGAAGGACAGTGGTTCCGCTACCACAACCTGTTCGCCCACTTCCTGCGTCGTCGACTCGAACGGCAGGAGTCCGACAGATGCGACGATCTCCACCGGCGAGCAGCCGCGTGGTTCGCCGAGCGGCGCATGTTCAGCCCGGCCGTCGACCATTTCCTCGCCGCCGGCGATGAGTCCGAGGCGGTCGACCTGGTCGAACGCGAAGGCTACGACCTGCTCGAACAGTCCAAGATGAGCACCCTGCTCGGCCTCGCCGCCAAGCTCCCGGTGACAACGCGCAGGCAGCGACCGGATCTCCAGCTGGCGCTCGCCTGGGCGCACGCGCTTCTTCACCACCGGGCACCGGCGAACACGGCGCTCGCCTCCATCGATGCCGCACTCCCGGCCGGCGCCGGCCCCGATGGCGATGTCGCCGACATCCGCGCGGAGACCGGACTCATCCGTGCCTTGATGAATGTTCTCGACGATCAACTCGAGGGCGTCGACGAGGCCGTCGGGGCCTGCATGGTGCGCGCCGAGCGCCTGCGTCCGTGGGTTCTGTCCGGCGTCGCCGCTGTCGCATCGTTCCGCGAGATCCAACGGTTCGCCTACGACGAGGCCCGGGAATGGCAGCGCTGGGCACGTCCGCACCACCGCCGGACGAAAGGACCGTTCAGCGTCATCTACGGATACATCCTCGACGGCGTGGCGGCGCGGGAAAAACTGGACTTCGACGCCGCCGAGGCATCGTTCCGGCACGCGATGGGACTCGCTCGTGCCTCCGACGAGGACCGCTCCTACGGCTCCCGGCTCAGTGGCGCGCTCCTCGGGGAGTTGCTGTACGAACGCGGGAATGTGGACGAGGCCCAGCGGCTCCTCGACGACACCTACAACCTCGGCGCCGAGGGGGGCATCGTCGAGATCATGCTCGCCACCTATGTCGTCGGCGCACGCGCGAAACACGCTCTCGGGCAAGATGACCAGGCCGCCGAGCGGCTGGACGAGGGCGAACGGCTGGCACAGGCGCTGAATCTCCCGCGGTTGGCCGCCCACATCACGGCCGAACGCATCCGTTCGGGTATCGGTGCGTCAGCGCTGTCCGCAGATTCGTTCCCGGCCGAGATGCCGCACGACCTTCCGGACGGAATCGTTCAGTTCACCGCCGAGAAGACCGAGGAGGCAGCCATCCGCGCACTCCTGGCCGTCGGTACCACCGACACCCGGAACGCCGCGTGCCGACGGGCACGCGCCCTGGCCGGGTCGATCGACGAGACGACCCGGCCGAGAGCGGAGCTCGACGCCCGGCTGCTCCTGGCCGAATGTCTGGCCGCGAGCGGGTCCCTCGCCGAGGCGGAGGAACTGCTTCTCCCGATCCTCGATCGCTGTGCCCGTCTGGGTCTCGTGCAACCCGTGCTCGATGCGGGATCCGGTGTCCAACACATCGTCCGAAGACTGGGTACAACCGCTCGCGGGGACGTGGACCCGGTGGTCGTCCCGTTCCTGGACAGACTGCACACGTCGCCCCTCACGGAGTGAAGATCGAGTTGCCCGGTGTCGTCGGCACACAGCAGCTGACCGCGAGCCGTGGACGACCGTCAGCGCCTGCCGGGTTCGTCGCTGTCGTTGACGCGTCGCCCGATCGCTGACACCTGACGCAACTGCGCACGGGTCACGCGGTCGACGACGAGCCGACGCACATTGGCGACATAACCGGGCGCAGTAGCCACGACCTTCTCCCAACCCGCTTCTGTCAGAACCGCATTCGTGAAGCGACCGTCCTCCGGGCACTGATGGCGGCGCACCCATTCTCGTTTCTCCAGCCGACCCACGACATGGGAGAGACGCGACAGGGAACCATAGGACATCTCGGCGAGCTCACTCATCCGCAACGTACGGTCGGGCGCTTCGGACAACGCGGAGAGGACCTCGTATTCGAAGTGGGTGAGCTGCGCATCCCGGAGCAGCTGAGCGTCGAGCGCATGGGGGAGCCGAGCCAGCGCCGTGGCCACCTGAATCCAGGCGTCCATCTCCTCGTCGTCGAGCCATCTGGGCTCCTGCTCACCGGACATTCGCGCAGTCTATCCGATCTCCATTACTTGAAGCTTCACTTGACTCATCAACTCATTGGTCCTAGGTTCATCAATTGACACATCAAGTGAATCCTCGAGCTCAAGGCGGTTTTCCATGTCCAGTCCCATCGTCCGCAGCGTGGGAATCCTCCTCGCACGCGTCGCATTCGGCGCCGTTTTCCTGGCCCATGGCCTGCAGAAGTTCCAGCAGAACGGGTGGGCCGGCCCCAAAGCCGGGTTCGAGATGATGGACGTTCCACTGCCCGCGATCTCGGCGTTCCTCGTCACCTGGCTCGAGATCCTCGGCGGTATCGCTCTGATCGCCGGTCTGCTCACCCCGGTCGTCGGCCTGCTGTTCTTCCTCGACATGCTGGGCGCGCTGTTCATCGCCCACATCGACAACGGCATCTGGGCCTCCGACGGCGGCTATGAACTCGTGCTGGCACTCGGCGCCGGCGCGCTTCTGCTGGCCGTGGTCGGCGCAGGCCGTCTCAGCATCGACGCGATCCTCGGCACCAAGGCACCCTGGCTCGCCGTCGACGGCAACCGTCCGGCGACGACGGTCGGCTCCGCCAACTGACCGCACACACACCCGTTTTCGGACCCGCAGCCCAGGCTGCGGGTCCGAGCGGTTGGCGGGGTAGATTTCGCGCGAAGTCCCTCAACCGTCGAAGGAACCCCATTGCCCTGGATCCTCCTCATCGGCGCGATCGTGTCCGAGGTCGCCGCGACGTTGTCTCTCAAAGGCTCGGAATCACTCCCGGTCCTCTACCTCGTGGTGGTCGTCGGCTACGCGACGGCCTTCATGCTGCTGGCCGCAGTCCTGAAGCGGGGGATGGGGATCGGCGTCGCGTACGGCGTGTGGTCGGCGGCCGGCGTCGCCCTGACGGCGGTGCTCGCCGCCCTGATCTTCGATGAGGCGTTCAGTCCCGTCATGGCGGTGGGGATCGTGTGCATCATGATCGGCGTCGTGCTCGTCGAATCCGGGTCCTCGTCCCACGCACCGGTCGCCGCGATGATCGACGAGGCCTGAACGTGGGGTACGTCTTCGTCATCCTGGCGATCGTGGCGGAGGTCAGTGCCACGCTCGCACTCCGCGTGGCCACCGACGGGCGACCGCGGTTCTACGGGATCGTGGTGGTCGGCTATCTCACCGCCTTCGTCGCACTGACAGTCGCACTTCGTCAGGGAATCCCGCTCGGCGTCGCCTATGGGATCTGGGCGGCGGCCGGCGTGGCGGCGACCGCCATCGCAGCCCACTTCCTGTTCCGGGAAAGACTCACCCCCCGGGTGCTGGCCGGCATCGGAGTCATCGTCGTGGGAGTGCTGCTCGTCGAGCTGGGCGCTGTGCACTGAGACCTACCGGACAGGTCAACCGACCAACTCACCCGAGCAACTCACCCGACGCCTCATACCATGCCGCGATCGACATGCCTCGGTCATCCGTGACCGTGATCATTTCGACCTGCGCTTATCCTGAGGGACGTGACCCCCACCGTAGGTAGTTCCGTGCCGTCGGGACGTATTCGCAGCACCGCATACGCGTCGAAGGTGATGTCCGCCGACGACGCAGTGCAGTTCATCCAGCCCGACGACACCGTGGCGATCAGCGGATTTGCCAGTGCCGGAACACCGAAGGTGATCATCCCCGCCCTCGCGGACAAGATCAGGGGAGCCCGGGCGACAGGTTCGAATTTCACCATCAACCTGCTGACCGGCGCCTCGGTCTCGACCGAGACCGAACGCCTCCTCACCGAGGTCGACGGCATCGCACTGCGGATGCCGTACCAGTCGGAGGCCACCGCCCGTAAACGCATCAACGACGGTCGGATGGACTACGTCGACATACACCTGTCCCACGTGGCCCAGCAGGTGTGGGTGGGCTACTACGGCAAAGTCGACGTCGCCGTCGTCGAGGTTGCCGGAATCACCGAATCGGGGGAGCTGATTCCGTCCGCGTCCATCGGCAACAACAAGACCTGGCTCGACGTGGCCGAGAAGGTCATCCTCGAGGTCAACTCGTGGGTACCCGCGGGCGTCGAGGGAATGCACGACGTGTACTACGGCACGGCACTTCCGCCCAACCGCAAGCCGATCCCGCTGACCCGCGTACAGGACCGGATCGGCCAGCCGACCTTCCGGGTCGACCCGGCCAAGGTCGTCGCCGTCGTGGAGACCGACCACCGCGACAGCGCCAGCCCCGTGACCCCGCCCGACGCCATCAGTGAGGCGATCGCCGGTCACGTCCTCGACTTCTTCGACTACGAGGTCCGCAACGGCCGGCTACCCGCCGACACGCTGCTTCCTCTGCAAGCAGGTATCGGCAACGTCGCCAACGCCGTGCTCGGCGGTCTGGACCGCGGCCCCTACAAGGGACTGACCTGCTATTCCGAGGTCATCCAGGACAGCATGCTGCGGCTGATCAAGGACGGGACCGTCTCACACGCGTCGTCGACCGCACTGGCACTGAGCGAGGCGGGTATCGAGGAACTGACGTCCAACATCGACTTCTACCGGAACCACATCACCCTGCGTCCGCAGGAGATCAGCAACCATCCCGAGGTCGTCCGCCGTCTCGGTGTGATCGCGATGAACGGCATGCTCGAGGCCGACATCTACGGCAACGTGAACTCGACGCACGTGATGGGCACCAGGATCATGAACGGCATCGGCGGGTCGGGTGACTTCGCCCGCAACGGTTATGTGTCGTTGTTCCTGAGTCCGTCGACGGCCCGCGACGGCGCGATCTCGTCGATCGTGCCGATGACGCCACACGTCGACCACACCGAACACGACTGCCAGGTGATCGTCACCGAACACGGGTTGGCCGACCTACGTGGCCTGTCGCCGCGACGCCGCGCGCCCCTGATCATCGAGAAATGTGCGCACCCGGAGTTCCGGCCGATGCTGAACGATTACTTCGTCCGCGCCGAGGCGATGCCGGCCGCCGGCCAGACCCCGCACATCCTCGGTGAGGCGTTCAGCTTCCATCAGCGGTACCTGGAGACCGGCTCCATGCGCTGAGGACTCAGCGCGAATCGTCTCCACCCTGACCACCCGGGGCGTCCTCCCCGTTCGTGCGGTCCTCGCGTGGGTTGTCGAAAGTCACGTCGATCGCCTGAAACCCCTTGTTCCGCTGCGCCCTGACCTGCGCCGAGTAGGCGGCCTCGTCGCCTTCGGTGAGGATGACGTTGTCGGTGAACGGTGTCAGCAGCGATCGCGGATACAGGTGATCCACTCGTACGGAATTGGCTTCGAGGCAGAACACCAGCACGATCGAGGTCACATAGAGAAACGCGAGCAGCCCGAGAACGATGGCGAAGACGCCGTTGGTGGAGCTCGCGTTGGCGATGACGCGTGCGACGTACACCGCGCCGAAGGTCTGGATCGCCTGCCAGCACGCCGCGGCCGCCAGCGCACCGGGTAGGACGTCGCGCACCGACAGGGCTCGAGCGGTACCGAAACGGAACGCCACGATGAAGACGGACGTGCTCAGCACGACAGAGCCGAGAATCGCGAACCAGCGTCCGACGACGCCCAGCTCGATACCGGCGGCGAGGCCGTTGACAACGGTCAGTCCGATGACGGCGAGGCCGACCGTCGACAGCAGCACCAGGCCGCGCAGACGCACGAAGATCGGGTCCGGTCGTTCGTTGCGTGGCACTGCCCAGATCGTGTTCATCGCATTCTGGGCCGCGACGGCGACACCCAGACCGCCGTACAGCGAGACGAGCACACCGATCACGAGGGCCGGGATCCCGCCGCTGAGCTTCTCGGGCTCTCCGAGCTGGCTCCCGATGACCGGGATCTGACTCATCGCCGAGTCCAGGATCCGCTCCTGCAGTTCCGGATTGTCGGCGAGCACGATGCCCAGGATCGTCGAGAACAACAACAGCAGCGGGAACAGGGAGATGAACGCGTAATAGGTGCAGAGTGCTGCCAGGTACGCGCCCTGATCGTCGACGAACTTGTAGATCACCGCCAGTGGGAACCCGGTCGCCGGATGACGTCGCTGGAAGTCGTCGATCCGTTCCGACAGCGACACCCGATCACCTTCTGCTCGTCGTCCGCCCGGTCGTGCTGGCACCGCCCGATCGGCGGGTCCGCTGACTGTATCCCGTGAGACGCCCGATCCCCGGTAGCCCGGTCCGTTGGTCGGCGAATCCGATCTGCGCCTCAGTGAAACGGATCCGCGGACGGCACACCGAGTGCGCGAAACGGACCTCCGAGTCGCCAGTAGGCGAGTCCGACGATCCCGTGGGGAAAGAAGCGGCAGGTGGTGGTCACCTCGGTACGTGGGGAATCGCCACCGAGGTCGCGCAACGCGTATTCGATGAACCCGTTCCCGCGTGAGTCCTCGCTCACCCGAACGCGCAGGAACTCGGGACGCTTCTCGCCGACCACCTGCCCGCGCCGCTCGAGGGAATCCCAGATCTCGTCGGCGGATCCGTTCTCGACGGTCGTCGTACTCGTCTCGAACACCTCTTCTCCGGCCCAGTCGGGGTCGGTCGGGATCGGTTCGGAAGCAGGCACATCCGCGGCGGCCTTCGCCCACGTCGCCGGTGCGGCACCACGTTCGGCCCGGTTCAGTGTCTCGGCGACTGCGCGGCTGTACGGCGTCAACCCGCCCGGTGGGCGGGGGATGATCGAGTCGATGTCGCGGTTTCGGCAGACGGCGTCGCATTCCAGCGACTCGATCAGCGGCCGGGCGATCTTTCCCCGGATAGGTGTCACGAAGCGGACCCAACGACTCGCCACCGACGGTGTGAGGAACGGAAGGACGACCATCGTCCGCGGGCGGAGCCCGGCGACCTGTGCGTAGATCCGCATCATGTCGCCGTACTCCAGCACATCCGGTCCGCCGATGTCCCAGGTTCGAGACGACGGGACCTCCGCGGTCGCGGCCTCGACGAGGTAGTGCATCGCGTCGGAGACGGCAATGGGCTGGATCTTGTTGCTGACCCACCGCGGTGTCGTCATCGCCGGCAACCGCTCGGTGAGGTGGCGGATGAGTTCGAACGACGCCGATCCGGACCCGATGAGGGTTCCGGCCTGCAGCGCGACGGCTTCGACCGGCGACTCGATGAGGATGTCGCCGACCTCGGCCCGCGATGCCAGGTGTTCGGACAGTTCGGTTCCCTCTGGATGCAACCCACCCAGATAGACGATCCGGGACACGCCGCACTCCTGTGCAGCTGCCACCACGTTCTCAGCAGAGCGTCGCTCTTCGGTTGCGAAGTCTGCGTCGGTGCTCATCGAATGAACCAGGTGATAGACGACGTCGACGCCGTCGAAGGCCGCCACCAGTGAGTCACGGTCCGACAGGTCACCCTGGACGACCTCTGCACGCGGGTCGGCCGTCCACGGCGCGTCGGCCAGCTTCGACGGTGTCCGGGCCAGCGCACGGACACGGTGACCGCGGTCGAGCAATCGGGGTGCCAGCCGGCCCCCGACGTAGCCGGTCGCTCCGGTGACCAGACAGGTTCGCGTGTCGTTCACATGACTCCTCTGTGTGCCTTCGGGCGTTACCCCTCAGGCTAGGAGCGGAAACCTCGACGCCGGGCCCGTCGCCAGGTGTTGGTGCCGGATCGTTCCCTCTGGCCACAGGTCGGTAACGCCGGACGGCGTCGCGTCGCATCGTCAGTCGTCCTGCGCAAGGGGCGAATTGACGAACCAGAGGCTCTCTTCGTGCAGGCGTTCGCTCCGCCAGCCCGTTTCGGTGCGCACCATCGAGTGGTGATAGTTCCCGCCGCACGTGCTGAGTTCGGTCATCCCCACGAACTGCATGGGGTTGTAGAACATCGCGCGGACCTGGGCGCGGTCGCCCTCGAAGGAGTATTCGATGTTGGTGATGAAGTGTTGGCTGACCGTGACGAATGCGAAGCTCTCCTCCAGCCACGCGGCGATCTCGTCGCGGCTTCCCGATCGACCGGCGGGCGCCGAGGAATAGTCGACCGTGGCGTCGGCAGTGAACACCGAGCGCCACAGATCCCAGTCCTTCGTGTCGACCGCGCGGGCATATCTGTACAGCGTGTCGGCGATCTCGAACCGGTCGGCGATCTCTGAGGTGTTCACGGCTCTCCGTTTCTGTGCGCACCGCCACGGGCGATGCGAGGTCGTGGTCAGTGGTTCGGACGGAAGCCGATCCGCGGTGGGGCAGAGGCACTTCGGTCGTCGGCCCGGCCAATCTGCCACCAGGTCAGACATCTCGAACCAATCGACGGGCGACGGCCGTTCCACCACGTCATGGCCGCACCCTGCCGACTATAGACACCTCCAGACTCCCGTCAGGGAGTTCGGCGCAACGTTCCAGGGACAGGCTTCATGGATTTCATCGTGAGGACCCGAGTTACACAGTGCTGGAGAACGTTTCGCAATAGGTACGCCGCTTCGCTCGATCGTCACCGTTCGGCCGGCGATGGAAGATCAGGGTTGCAGCAGTTCCCGCACCACCCGCAGGTCGGCGACGAACTCGTCGAAGGCCCGGTCACGTTTGTCCGACGGTCCGCGCAGGATCGACGACGGGTGGACGGTCGCCAGCACGTCCACGGCGTAGTTAGGTCCGACATCACCGTCGGCGGCCAGATCGAATCGTTCGCCCCGGTGCCGGGTCAGCCGGAACGTGCTCCCGAGCAACGCCTGGGCCGCGGTCGCGCCGAGGCACACCACGATTCGGGGTGCGACGGCGTCGAGTTCGGCCAGCAACCACGGTCGGCACGCCACCACTTCGGTTCGCGACGGCTTGTCGTGGATTCGACGTTTCTGGCCGGCCGCGCGCGTGAACTTGAAATGCTTCACCGCATTGGTGACGTAGGTGAGTTCGCGATCGATCTCGGCGGCGTCCAAGGCACGATCGAACACCCGTCCCGCCGGACCGACGAACGGTTTGCCCGCCCGATCCTCCTGATCCCCGGGTTGTTCGCCGACGAACATGATCGTCGAACCCGGAGATCCGGCTCCGAAGACGGTCTGATCAGCCGCCTTGTAGAGGTCGCAGCCGCGGCACGTGCGGGCGGCCTCGACCAGGTCGTCGAGATCGTGCGAGTCCGGCAGGAACCGTTCTGCCCCAGGGAATGCCATGACGTTCCTTCCGGCGGCTGTGCGAACGAAAGTGGACATACCCGGAGGCGTAGGACATCACACCTCGGTCATCGCACCTCGGTCACCGCGCGGGCAGGGCGGCTGCCTTGCCGTTCAGCCAGGACAGGGCCGCGAGCTCGGAGGTCAATCCGATCCCGTGTCCGAGGAAGGTCCCCGGCAACACCAGCGGGAGATTCATCGTCTCGACGGTGACGTCCGCACCCTGTGCACGCCAGGACCGCACCATCCGATCGGTACCGCGCGCATCGACCACGTCGTCGCCACGGTTCTGACTCACCAGGATCGGCATCCGCGGCGCGACACGGCCCAGACGCTGGTCGTTCACCGCCGTCCGCCACGGCTCCTTGCGCAGATGGGTGGCGATGGGACGGCCATCCCTGGTGTAGAAGGTCGTGGGCACGAACGGATTCATCCGGAGCACATCGAACACACAGTACGAGTTGACCTGTCGCAGAACGTTCCGGCCGAGGGGGTTGAACACGGAGAGGAACTCCGCACGTCGTTCGGGGTAGGCGGCCATGAAGCCGTTGACCACCCAGCCGACACCACCCCCGAGAAGGCTCCCGTCCCCGAGTCGTGCCAGATCTGCCAGATCCGGTGCCGGGGCACCGGCGAAGGCGCCGAAGATCGGGAGTTCGGGAGCGTACGACCCGGCGAGTTCGGCGGCGGAGCCGGCCGCGAAGCCTCCCTCTGAGTAGCCCCACAACGCGACCGGGGCCTGGGCGCTCACCCCGAACTTCGGGTTGCGTGCCACACGCGCCATGTCCAGCATCGACGTCCCCAGCGACCTGCGGTTGAGGTAGGGGTGATCACCGGGCGTGCCGAGTCCCTCGTAGTCGGTCAGCGCCACCGCATAACCGTTCGCGAGGAGCGCCCCGATCGCGAGCTCCTCGTACGCCTGCCCGTACCGCAACAGTCGCGAGGGCGCGCATTGATCGCCGGCACCGATGGTCCCGGACCCCACCACCACGACCGGACGCTCGCCGCGTCCGGTCCAGGGCGATCGGGGGACGAGGACACTGCCGGTCACGGCAGTCGGACGGTTCCGCGCGCCGGTACTCGCGTACATCACCGTGGTGGTCCGGGCGTCGATGTTCGCGCCGGTGAACGGGATGATCGCCGCGTACGACGGCGCCGACCGGATCAGCGATCCGGGGCGGGTGTCGAAGGCCGGTGGCGGGTCGTAGAAGCCGGGGTAGGGGTCGGCGGCCACCTGGCCGGCACCGCCGAATGCCAACGCGGAGGCCGCCGTGCACGCTGTCAGCACGGAGCGCAAGCGTCGACGCCGTGTCGGGAAACGCCTGTGATCGCGCGTCAGGACGCGGATGTGAGTGCGCGAGAAACTGCGTGGTCGACCCCCGATGGACATGAGTCCATTAGTCCGGTCTCGGCGCCTCATGTCCGGGGTTTGGGGAAATCCGTGTCGCTCCGGTGCCCGAGGGCCTGCTCAGCGACTCCGTGACCGCTCGCCCCGCAGGATCGCGCGCGACACCAGTCCGGCCGCTGCCGCGGCGGCGACCCACGGCCCGCCGACCAGGATCGGATCGAGCCAGGCATGGTTGTTGTCGACGCGTTCACGCCCCACCCGCGAACTCCAGCCGTGATGGCTGACCTCCGTCCGGATGCCGGTCTCGGTGATCGGATTGTCGGGCCGGCCGGCCGCGACCGAGCGGAGTCGCGCCTCGACCACGCCGACACGATCGGCCCCGATCAGGATCAGCCAGTGCGCCGCACGACCCTCGCTGAACCGATAAGCGGATCGCCGGATCACTCCCGACAGACCGCTGGCCGGGGTCGACGTACCGAAAACCGGTGTCAGGAAGGCATGTTCGTTAGATCGTTCCCTCGCCTCACGGTGGGGCTGATCCTCCGGTACCTCCCAGTGCACACCGGGAGCGGGCCCGACCGGCAGTTCCTCCGGGACCGCGGGCCGGGAGGCCGGATCGGCATCGACGCCCCAGCCCGGGATGCGGTTGACGAGGTCGGTGGTGTCCGGATCGTTGGGTCGGTTCGCTGGGTAGGCAGGCATGCGCTTCTCCTCAGCCGGCGTCGGCGACGATGATGGGCTTGATGCATCCGTCCAGCTTCGACGAGAAGATGTGATAGCCGTCGGCGATGTGCTCGAGCGGAATGCGGTGTGTGACTATGTCATTCGGCTTGAAGTAGCCGTTGCGGATGTGTTCGAACAGGCGCGGCCACTGGCGCTTGACCGGGCACTGGTTCATGTTGATCGTCAGGCCCTTGTTCAACGCATCGCCGAACTTCACGGCGCTGAAGATCGGGCCGTACGCGCCCATCACCGATACCGTGCCGCCCTTGCGAACGGAGTCGATGGCCCAGTTCAGGGCCACCGGTGAACCGCCCTGGAGCTTGAGCTTGGCGGCGGTGACGTGTTGCAGGAAGTTGCCGTCTGCCTCGGCCCCCACCGCGTCGATCACGCGGTCCGCACCGATGTTGTCGGTGATGTTCTTCAGATGGACGATGATGTCGTCGTAGTGGGCGAAGTTGTAGGTCTCCGCATATGCGAAGGTCTCGGCCTTGTCGAGACGGTACTGCAGGTGGTCGACGACGATGACCCGCCCGGCACCCATGAACCACGCCGACCGCGCCGCGTACAACCCGACCGGACCCGCACCGAACACGATGACCGTCTCGCCCTGTCGGATGTCGGCGAGCTGCGCGCCGAAGTATCCCGTGGACAGCGCATCTGTGAGGAGTAGTGCGTCTTCGGGGTCCATCCAGTCCGGGATCACGCTGGGACCGACGTCGGCGAAGGGAACCCGGACGAACTCGGCCTGCCCGCCGTCGTATCCGCCGCAGGTGTGCGAGTACCCGTAGATCCCACCGACCGCGGTCGCGTTGGGATTCACGTTGTGGCAGTTGGAATAGAGGCCTCGAGCGCAGAAGAAGCAGGTGCCGCAGTAGATGTTGAACGGCACCATCACGCGGTCGCCGACCTTCAGGTTCTGTACCGACCCGCCGACGGACTCGACAACACCGATGAACTCATGACCGAACGTCATGCCGGGTCGGGTGTCGGGCATCATGCCGTGATAGAGGTGCAGATCGGAGCCGCAGATGGCGGCGTGGGTGACCCGGACGATCGCGTCGTTGGGATGTTCGATGCGGGGAATGGGCTTCTGCTCGACACGAACCTTGTACGGCCCCCGATAGACCATGGCACGCATCGTGTCGGTGCTCGTCGACGCTGTCATGCGGCGTCGGATACCCGGCCGCTTTTCGGGCAAACCTCACGGCCGAGACGTCGCCACGGCCGACTCCTGTGCAGGTGGATCCGGTCGGGGGTGTAGAAAAGACCCGGTTCATCCAGAACCCCGAAAGGATCGAGCAATGTCTGTGGTGTCGTATGTGATCGCCGGTTCCGAGGCGACGGGTGGTGCGGGAATCCAGGCCGACCTCCGGACTTTCGCCCAGCTCGGCACCTACGGCGTCGGGACCATCACCTGCATCGTGTCCTTCGACCCCCAGGCCGGCTGGGGTCACCGTTTCGTCCCGATCGAGGCCGGCGTGATCGCCGACCAGATCGAGGCCGCCACCGTCGCGCACGAACCGGACGTCGTCAAGATCGGCATGCTGGGCACGCCCGCGACCATCTCGACGGTCGCCGAGGCACTGGCATCGAGGTCGTGGCGGCACGTGGTCGTCGACCCCGTCCTGATCTGCAAGGGTCAGGAACCCGGCGCCGCCCTCGACACCGACAACGCCCTGCGCGCGGAGATCCTCCCGCTGGCCACCGTCGTGACCCCCAATCTGTTCGAGGCGGCAACGCTCGCCGGCATGGACGAGCTGACCAGCATCGACGACCTCGCCGAAGCGGCTCGTCGTATCGCCGATCTCGGACCGAAGTACGTGATCGTCAAGGGCGGGGTCGGACTCGCCGGTGACGAGGCCGTCGACGTCGTCTTCGACGGTACGGACATCACCATCCTGCGCGCACCCAAGGTGGGCGACGAGCGGGTCTCCGGTGCGGGATGTGTGTTCGCCGCAGCGACGACCGCCGAGCTGACCAAGGGCGCCGATGTGCTCGACGCGGTGCGCGCGGCCAAGGAGTACACCCATGCGGGGATCGTCGGCCGCCTCGGCTCGACCGCACCGTTCGACGCCGTCTGGCACGGGCAGCAGTAGCACTCCGCGCCGTGGCGTGAACCCACCATTTTTCGGCAGAATCTCCACCCTGATAGGTGCTGGGTTTGCCGAAAAGTGGTGGGCTTGTCGGAGCTGGCATCCTGGAGACAGCACCGCGTCGGACAGCCAGGAGTGAACAGTGACCGCAGCAGACCGCGTCGACGTCCTCATCATCGGAGCCGGGATCTCGGGGATCGGCGCCGCCCACTATCTGCGGTCCGAGCAGCCGTCGAAGACGTTCACGATCGTCGAGGCCCGCGGGGCCGCCGGTGGCACCTGGGACCTCTTCCGTTATCCCGGCATTCGCTCGGACTCGGACCTGCACACGTTCGGCTACGAGTTCAAGCCATGGACGGACAAGCAGGCGATCGCCGACGCCCCGCGGATTCTCGACTACCTGCACGACACGATCGAGGACAACGACCTGGCCGGCCACATCCGGTACCACCACAAGGTCGTGTCCGCCGCCTGGTCCTCGGACGAAGCACGGTGGCTGGTCGACATCGAACGGGCCGATACCAGTGAACGGACGCAGATCAGCGCGCGGTGGATCTTCTGCGGTTCCGGCTACTACGACTACGACGAGGGGTTCAGTCCCGACTTCGCCGGACAGGATCGGTTCCGCGGTCAGATCGTTCATCCGCAACACTGGCCGGAGGATCTCGACTACGCAGGCAAGCGAGTGGTGGTGATCGGAAGCGGCGCGACCGCCGTGACGCTACTCCCCGCGATGGCCGACGAGACCGCGCATGTGACGATGCTGCAGCGCACGCCCACCTATGTCATCCCGCTGCCCCGGGAGGACGCCCTCGCCAACGCTCTGAAGCGGATCTTCGGCGACGAGCGCGGATACGCACTGACCCGGCAGAAGAACGTCGCGCAGCAGCGAATCCTGTTCGAACTGTGCCAGCGGTTCCCGCAGGTCGCCCGGCGGATGATCCGGAAGATCAACCAGTCTCAGCTGCCGGACGACTTTCCGGTCGACGTGCACTTCAATCCGCCCTACGACCCGTGGGATCAGCGGCTGTGCGTGGTGCCCGATGCCGATCTCTTCCGCACCATCCGGGCGGGCAAGGCCTCGATCGTCACCGATCGGATCGCATCCTTCACCGAGACCGGCATCCTCCTGGAGAGCGGTGCCGAACTCGAGGCCGACATCATCGTCACCGCAACAGGTCTCAACATCAAGATCATCGGCGGTATCGAGCTCACCGTCGACGGAGAGTCCGTCTCACTGCCGGACACCGTCGTGTACCGCGGGATCATGCTGTCCGGGGTGCCGAACTTCGCGCTGGCGATCGGCTACACCAATGCGTCCTGGACACTGAAGATCGGGTTGCTCTGCCAGTACTTCTGTAAGCTGCTCGGCTACATGGACTCTCACGGCCACGACGCGGTGTGGGCGGTCGCCGACCCGGACATGCCCACTCGCCCGCTGCTCGACTTCGGCGCCGGCTACGTCCAGCGTGCTCTCGACACCCTGCCGAAACAGGGACCACGCGCACCGTGGGTGATGTCGATGAGCTATTACACCGACCGTCGTCTGTTCAAAGGCGATGTCGCCGACGAGAACCTACGGTTTGCCCGGGCGCGGCAGACCGAGGTGCTCGCGTAGCGTCATGCCTTCGTAGCCCTCTCGGAACAGGCCACGGCGGCGCAGGATCGGTACCACGGTCTCGGCGAACACGTCGAACCCACCGGGGAGAAATGGCGGCATGACGTTGAAGCCGTCGGCCGCGCGGTTGTGGAACCAGTCCGTCATCGTGTCCGCGACTTGCTCGGGGGTACCGGCGACGACGCGGTGACCGCGGGCACCGGCGAGCTTGTGCAGCAACTGCCGAAGTGTCGGCTTCTCGCGACGGACGATGTCGGCGTACACCTGCGTTCGCGACTTCTTGTTGTTCGTGACGTCGCCCGCGTCGCCGAACGCCTCGATCGGTACGGGCGCGTCGAGGTCCAGATCGTCGAGGTCGACGTAGGCGAAGTCCTTGAGCTGCATGAGACCGAAAGCGGGAATCGTCAGTTCGTTGAACTCCCGCTCGAGTCGGCGAGCCTCCTCCTCGGTGCCACCGATGAACGGGCTGAGTCCCGGCAGGATCTTGATGTGGTCGGGGTTTCGGCCGAGATCGAAGGCTCTGCTCTTGACGTCCCGGTAAAAGGCCTGCGCATCCTCGATGCGTTGCTGAGCAGTGAAGATCGCCTCGGCATGTCGCGCCGCGAACACGCGGCCATGGTCGGACGAACCCGCCTGTACCAGGACGGGGTGTCCTTGCGGCGGACGCGGCGTGGTGAGCGCGCCGGCGACTTTCAGATGGGGGCCGGCGATGTTCGGATGATGGATGCGGCTCGGGTCCACGTACCGTCCGGCCGCTCGGTCGAGCACGACCGCATCGTCGTCCCATGAGTCCCACAGCGCTTCGACCGCCTCGACGAAGGCTTCCGCGCGTTCATACCGCAGCGCGGCGTCCGGATTCCCGTTCAACCCGAAATTCCGTGCGGCGTCGGGGGAGTCGGTGGTGACGATGTTCCACGCGGCACGGCCGCGAGACAGATGGTCGAGTGTCGAGAGGGCTCGGGCGAGCTGCCACGGGTAGGAGTAGGTGGTGGAGGCCGTCGCGATGAGACCGATGCGTTCGGTCCCGCCGGCGACGGTCGCCAGCGTCAGCAGCGGGTCGAGGCGGCCGGCCGCGTTGAACTCGATGTTGGCGTCGAGTTTCGGTATGTCGGCAAGGAACACCGCGTCGAGTGTCGCCGCCTCCGCTGCCCGGGCCAGACCCAGGTAGAAGTCGGGCTCGAACATCCGCTCGGGCGTCGAGGCCGGATGGCGCCAGGCCGCCTCATGATGTCCCGACGAGAGGATGAAGAGATTGAGGTTCATCTGGCGACGATCGGCCATGGCTGACGCGGTGTTCCTTGTCGTGTGGGTGCTGCGGTGAGTGTTGGCGGTTGCGATCAGAAGTACGTGTTGTCGGGGAGGGTGACGTCGTTGACGACGAGCTCGCCGATGGCACGATTCTTGAACCGAGTCGGATTGTGCGACGCCACGGTCCGGATGTTGCGCCAATGCCGGTCGAGGTTCGCCGACCGCTTCACCGCCGACGCCCCACCGACGTCGAACAGCAGGGCGGCCGCCCGCAGCGCCAGATCGTCGACGACAACCTGTACCTGAGACGCGCGCAGGGCGGCCTCGTGCACGACGCCGTCATCGGTCACGCCGTCGACCACCGTTGCGGGAATCCGGCCCAGGACGTCGGCGGCGTCGAGCACCAGCGACTCCGTGGCGTAGGCGAGGGAGTGGATCTCGCCGACCACCTCGAGCAGCACCGGATCCTCTCGCGGTAGGTCGGCCGAGCCATGGGTGAAGCTGCGTCGTCGACCACGGATGAGTTCAACGGCGTCGTCGGCGACGGCGAGAGCGTTGCCGGCGACGACGGCGTTCAGGTAATGCTGATAGAACGGTCCGAGATGCCAGCGCGGGATCGTGCTGAGGTCCTCCGGCGGGAGAGCGACCTCGTCGGCTTCGACGCGAACGCCCTGGAAACGGGTTGTGCCCGTTCCGGTGAGGGCCTGACCAAATCCGTCCCAGTCGTCCTCGACGGTGATGCCCGCACGGCTCAGCGACAGCAACGCCTGGACCGGGACGCCCTCGGAGGTCACACCCGTGACGAAAGTGTGTTCGGCGTACAGGGTTCCGGTGGAGTAGTACTTCACGCCGTCCAGTCGGTAGCCGTCACCGTCGGGCGTGAACGTCGTCGACTTGGCGAAATCACCGGCGTGCTTGTTGCCGAGTTCGTTGTTGCCGTTGCCGATCAGTTCACCGGCCGCGACCCGCTCCAACCACAGACGGCGCCGGGGCGACTCCGGCCACAGCAGGATGTCCTCGACCGTCCCGAAATGGGCACGCAGCAGGTGGCCCAGATTGGAGTCGGCCTTGCTCAGCCGGATGACGAGGTCGAACAACTCGCGGACGGTCGCACCGCCACCGCCGTCGGCGACCGGCAGCCGATACGCACCGATCCTCGCCTCTTTCAGCCACGCAACCTGCTCGTAAGGGGCGGTGTCGGTGCGTTCGCGCTCGAAGCTGCCTGCGGCGATGCGCTCGAGAAGTGCGTCGAGTTCGGCGGATCCGGGGCGTACCGCGTCGGCCGTCGTCGTGGCGTCGGTGACGGTCATTTCGCTCCCTCGACACGCGCGAGCAGGTCGACGACGCCGTCGGCGATGGCCTGGGGCTGTTCCTCCTGGACGAAGTGGACACCAGCACCCGCGGCGCGAACCTCGAGCGCTGCGATGTTCTCGGTGACCCAGGACAGGATCTCCGGGGTCAGCAGGAAGCCCGGCTCGAAGGTCAGCAGCAGCTTCGGAACGTCACTGCTGGTCTTCAGCCAGTCGACGCTGCGCTCCAGGAAGTCGACGCTCGAGGCGGGAGTGCCGTCGATGGGCAGGTTGCGCGGGAACTTGATGAGGTGGCCGCGCGACTCGGGGGTCGGGAACGGCGCCAGGTAGACGTCGAGGTCCTCCTGTGCCGGCGGGGTGAGGAAGGCACCGGGTAGCACCTGGGTCAGGAACAGGTTGTCCTCGACGACGAACTTCTCACCGTCGCCGGGCGTCCGGATCAGCTGCTGCGCCTGGACGAACGGTTCGGGCAGGTCCGCTGACGCGATGTCACGGATGACCGGCTCGGCCAGGAGGACGGCCTTGACGCGGCCGGAATGTCGTGCAGCCCAGGAGACTCCGAAGGCGGCGCCGTAGTCCTGCACGACGAGGGTCACATCGCGCAGATCGAGGGCATCGAACCAGGCGTCGAGGTACCGGATGTGGTCGTCGAGTTCGTAGGCGATGTCAGGACGTCCCGAGTCCCCGAATCCGATGAGATCCGGAACGATCAGTCGCCCGCGTCCGGTGAGACGGGTGAACACGTGACGCCAGAGGTATGAGCTGGTGGGGCTGCCGTGCAGGAAGACGATGGGGTTCCCATCGCCGTGCTCGATGTGGTGGATGTGGGAGTCGAGCACCTCGGTGTCGACGCTGCGGGCGTCGGGACCGAAGGCGTCGCGCGGGATGGCGTGGGAGGTCTGTGTCATCGGTATTCCTCTGGACGAACTGGATGAATTTCCAATAGGCCAGAAACTCTACGCATTTCTCACATCCACGAAGGCTGCTGTGAGACAGCGGAACTCTGGACATGCGACCCATACATCCACCGCAGAGATGACCACGCTGCGTCCGTCCGGACGCCCAGACCGTATGCGAGCAGCGGTGATGCTCCCAGGGGAACGGTCACGGTCCGGCAAGCGACCGGCCGCTCCGGGCGATCGACCCGCCGTGCAAGTCAAAGAATCAGTCGGACTTCAACTCCGGAGCCGGGTTCCGCCGGCCGAGACGATGAGCGATGAGAGCCGCGCCGAAGCCGTGGAACAGGACACTCGCCAGGACCGTCACCGTCATCGCGTAGAGGGTCTGGTCGGCGACCAGACCGTCGAATTCGTTGAATGCGAGTTGACCGAACACGATCGACGCGGTGCCACGCGGGCCGAGAACGCCGACCAGTAATCGATCGCGACGACCGAGGTCGGTCCGCAGGAGCGCCAGGTACACGGGAACGATCCGCAGGACCGTCAGGGCAGCGATCCCCAGAACGACCAGCTGCCAGACGAATCCGAGCTCGAAGACCAGGACGGCTGCGCAACCGAACACAAACCACATCGTGAGTGCGGCGAGGCCACTGACGTCGTCGGCCAGGCGCAGCTGCTCGTCACCGGGCCCGTCCGCCCGGGCTGCCTTGTAGGCGATACCGCAGATGAACGCCGCCACGAAGCCGTTGCCGCCGAGCTGCACCGAACATCCGTAGGCGAGTATCGGGATGAGGACGAGACTGATCCTGATCGACTGTTCCGTGGCGAGCCCGCGACGCGCCGAGATGTTCGTCAGTCGAGCCGCGACGAATCCGATGACACTGCCCGCCAGCGCGGCCCACAGGGCCGAGGGCACTGCCTGTTCCAGTGCGTCGGCAGGCGAGGAGGCGTGTTTGTGGTCGCCGGCGAGCGTGAGCGCGAAGATGAAGACCGGCGCGATGATCCCGTCGTTGTAGCCGCTTTCGATGTTCAACAGGTGACGCACCCTGGAGGGGATTCGCTGGTCGCGTACCAGCGATGAGACGGGCGTCAGGTCCATCGGGATAACAACACAGGCGATGGCCAGTGCCACACCCACCGACATGGTCGGAAGCAGTGCGAGGCCGAGGAGCGTGGCCGCCGCGATCGACAGTGGCATCGCAATCAGCAACAGCCGGAACGACGTTCGGCGTTCGCCGGCGAAGTAGCCGCCCCGGACCTCGATCGCGTCGACGAACAACAGCAACGCCAGGATCAGCTCGACCGCCGGCTCGGCATCGTCGGTGTCGAGTGCATAGCCGATCGGGTTGCTGGTGGTCAGTCCGATCACCATGCCGGTGATCACCATCAGCAACGCACCCGAGATCCTGACCCGGGACAACCCGCCCGCCACAAACGACCACCCGACGATCACCAGAATGGCGATCAAAGCGGAGGTCATCGACATCGCCCTCGTACCAACACCGACGAATCGTATCCCGACCGCTCTCGGCCATCACGCTCGCGCGGGTCGGTCAGTGGCAAGTGCACACCGAACCACACGATCGAGGCGTGACGCACGACAGGCCGTGAAATGCTCTGGAAACCCCCGGACGTGGATAGTCTGGCGCACATGGATTTCGAGGACGTCTTCACCGCCGTCGCCGTCGCCTTCGAGGCGCTCGGCGCGTTGGCGATGATCGTGGGGTTTGTGATCGCCATCGTCCTCGGCGCACGATCGCTCTCCCGCAAGGAGGGCGGCGGCGAGGCCTTCTCGGTGCTACGAACCACACTGGGGTCCGCGATCCTCCTCGGTCTCGAGATCCTGGTCGCCGCAGATCTCATCCGGACGATCACCTCGAAGCCGTCCATCGAGGACGCCGTGATCCTCGGCATCATCGTGGTCATCCGGACGGTGTTGTCGATGTCCATCCAGATCGAGATCGAAGGCACGCTGCCGTGGCGGCGTGCGGTGCTCACCAACGGGGGGCAACTCATGCGCGAGGCCATGGCGCGCGATGCTGCCGCGGCCAGGTCTGCCCGTTCGCCGGCCGAGGAGTAGCCGACCGGTCGAGTGCGGTTGCCTATGCAAACCGCCATAGCGTAGCGTTCGCCGGGTATACCGATCGTCATAATTGCGTCAGGGAGCTTCCCCGTGCCCACACTCGCCGAACTCGTTTCCCGTTTCGATCCGACCTGCGACTTCGTCGTGCCCGTCGAATGGACGCAGGGTCGTACCGCCTACGGAGGCTTGACGGCCGCACTGTCCGTGCACGCAGCGCAGCTGACCGAGGGGGGCCCGCTCCCGCCGCTCAAGTCGGCCCAGTTCCTGCTCAGCGCTCCGGTCGTCGACGCCGCGACGATCACCGCCCGCCGTCTTCGCGAGGGCCGCTCGGCAACGAGTGTCGCGGTGGAGACCGTCAGCGGGGGACAGGTCGCCGCCCACGCGTCGCTGATCTTCGCCGCCCCGCGGCCCAGCGCGATCGCGCACGATTTCGTCGTGATACCCGAGGTTCCTGGCCCGGACGACTGTCAGGCATTCTCGGAGGCGTCCTCGCTCCGGCCCGCGTTCGTGGACAACTTCGACATCCGCAAGGCGGGCGGCGCCGGCCCCATGTCCAACGACGGGCCGCCGCGATTCCTCGCCTGGGTCCGCCACCGTGGCGCCGTGGGGGTCGATCCGGCGACCGCGCTCGTCGCCCTGGCCGACGCGCTGCCGCCCGCGACAACCGCGGTGTTCACCGACTGGGCACCCATCAGCACCATGAGCTGGACATTGCACATCTGCACCGACGAGGTGCCCAAGCCAACGGAGTGGTTGTTACTCGAATCGTCGAGCACGTTCACCCGTGACGGCTACTCGCACCAGTCGATGACACTCTGGGACAGCGCATCCCGGCCGATCATCCAGGCCTCACAGACGGTCGCGGTGTTCGCCTGACCCGTCAGCCACCGCGGGAGTTCCGCAATTCGCGCCCCTTCTCGATGTACTCCTGGTGGATCTTCTCGTTCTTGTCCGAGACAGTGGTGTCGCGGGGCGGAAGTTGCAGGCGCTCTTCGGCTGCCATGCCCGCCTGGAGCTGTCGACCCCGCTCGAGTTCGGCGTCGAACTCGGCGCCGAACAGCAGGGCCAGATTCGTCAGCCACAACCACAGCAGGAACACGATGACGCCCGCCAGTGCTCCGTAGGTCTTGTTGTAGCTGCCGAAGTTCGACACGTAGAGAGCGAACGCCGCCGACGCCACGATCCAGGTGACGATCGCGAGGACCGCGCCCGCGCTGATCCAGCGGAACTTCGGTTGCTTCACATTCGGTGTGGCCCAATACAAGACCGCGACGATCACCACGACGAACAACAACACCACCGGCCAGCGGACGATGTTCCACACCGTGAGCGCGGTGCTGCCGAAACCGATGGCGTCACCGATGGACCGCGCGATCGGCCCGCTGACGGCAAGCATCAGCGCCACCGCCGCAGCCAGGACGAGGGCCAGGAGCGTCACCAACAGCATGGCGGGCCGCAGTTTCCAGATCGGCCGGCCTTCGTCGACCTCGTACATGCGGTTCATCGCCCGTCCGAACGCACCGACGTACCCCGACGCCGACCACAGGGCGCCGGCGAGACCGAGCACGAGCGCGAGACCGGCACTCGGTGCGGCCACCAGTTGCTCGACGGGCGCGCGGAGGGTGTCCACCGCGTCCGAGGGCCCGAGGTCTTCGACCATCGTCAGCACCGCGTCGACGGTCTTCTCGCCCTGCCCGAAGACACCGAGCAGAGACACCATGGCGAGGAGCGCGGGGAACAACGACAGCACCGAGTAGTAGGTGAGTGCGGCGGCGAGGTCGGTGCACTGATCGCGGGAGAACTCGCGAGCCGTCTTGCGCAGGACGAACATCAGTGACGGTTTCGTCAGGTCGGTGGGCGACTCCGGTTTGCGAGGATCGTCGGGATCGGCACGCTCCGGGTCGTCGCGGACATCGACGTCCCGGTCCGGTTCCTTGGTCTGCTCATCCTTGCTCATACCCCGGTGTAGCCGCGGGGTTCGCGGACCAAACCCTTCATGCCGCGACCAGCGAGGATTGGCGAGGTGGTCGGCGCGCTCAGCCGGCCGAAGCGACCTCACGAGACCGTAACCAGTCGTGGGAAGATCTGCCGCCCACGACGGACTGACCTCAGGCCCGGGCAGCGACCCGACTCACCTCGTCGACGACGCCCTGCAGATCCCCCTGGATGATCCTGGTCAGTGCAGCCGGCGTTTCGTCCTTGAAGCCCGCCAGGACAACGGGTTCCCCAAAGGTCACGCGTGGACGTACACGGTCGCCGTGGTCCGGGTAGGCGATCCCGGCGGACACCAGCGAGACGTCGACCCCGGCCTTCAGCGCCCGATAGGCGATGTGACCGATGCCGGTGCCGAGTTTCTGCAGACGGGTGACGTCGCCCTCGTTGCAGGTCCCCTCCGGGAAGACCGCGATGCTGTCACCGCGGACCATTCGCTCGACGCAGACGCCGAACATCTGCCGTCCGGCCTCCGCAGCCGCTCGGACGCCGTGGTCCTTCGGACGGAACACCGGGATACCGCCCAGGGTGTCGATCTTTCGTCGCTGCTCCGGATCCTCGAAGAGTTCGTCTTTCGCCAACACGCGCAGGTGGCCGATCCGGGGTCGAATGGGGGAGCGGAACCCTGCGGCCGCCAGCACCAGCGGATCGCGCTCGGAGACATGGTTGGCGGCGATCAGCAACGGCTTGCCGCTTCGGACCGCACGAACCAGACGATCGCGGGACGTGAAGCGCACGACGGGCCGAATCCTGGCGGCGAGCACCCCGTACATCAGCCTCGCGCGTACGCGGTCCTGCTGGTGATCCAGGTAGTGCGCGTATACGGCTTCCGACTGGGCGAGCTCTACATCCACGTAAGTTACGGTACCGTAGGTTAGCGGCTTCGCCCAACGAACGACGAAAGTCACCCGCGGCCTCGAGTACGAGAAACCGCAGGTGACACGTCCATGGTGACGTCCGGACGGTGTTCAGTCCGGCACCACGACCGCCCGGCCGCGCAGGTCATTCGCCGCCAGTCGTCGGTAGGCCTCGACGCCGTCGTCGAGTAAGAACTTCTCGACCGCCACCTCGAGAACACCGTCCCGCGCCAGATCGAGCACCTCGATCAGCTCATCGCGCGCCCCCCAGTACGGTGCGCGCACCGACACCTCATAGGGCTGGGTGAAGAATCCGACCTTTGCCGCCGCGACACCGTCGCCGATACCGACGATCACCACGTCGCCCATGGTGCCGACGACGCCCATCGCGATGTCGATCGTGGGCTGCAGACCGACGAAGTCGAAGACAGCGGTTGCACCCTCGCCGCCGGTGATCTTGCGGACATTGGCGACGGCGTCGGCGTCACTGAGCACCACCTCGTGGGCGCCGACCTCGCGCGCGAAGGCCAGCTTCTCGTCGTTCACGTCGAGCACGATCACCCGTGACGGGGTCAGGTGACGAAGCAGTTGGATGCCGACGTGTCCGAGGCCGCCGGCGCCGATGACCACCGCAGTCGTGCCGCCCACCAGCTTCGGAAGGCTCGATTTGATCGCGTGGTACGGCGTGAGGCCGGCGTCGGTGAGCGGTACCGCGGCCACCGGGTCCAGATCGCCGAGGGGAACCAGGTGCCGCCGGTTGTCGACGAGCAGGTACTCGGCCATCGCACCAGGGTTTCCGAGCCCCGGTGGTGCGATACCGAGTTCGCCCGCCCGGCTGCAGTAGTTCTCCAGACCCCGCGAGCAGAAGTGGCAGACGCCGCAGCCCCACGGCCCGTAGACCGCGACCGATGTGCCTTCGGAGACACCCGTGACGCCGCTGCCGACTTCGGCCACCACGCCCGCGCCCTCGTGACCGAGCGTCATGGGCAGGGGATAGGCGAAACCTTCTTCGGGCAGATTGAGCACGAAGTCGTCCGAATGGCACGCTCCGGCGGCCGTCACCTTCAGCAACACCTGGCCCGGACCCGGCACCGGCTTGTCCACTTCCCGCAATTGCGGGGGTTGACCTGGTTTGACGATCTGAATGGCCTTCATGCGCATACCTTTCGATCCGGGAGAGAGTGACCCGACCTCCGGTCTACTCGGCCAGACGCAACGGCATGTATCTTCCGGCGAACTCAACATGAACTTCTCGACCTGGCGTCGTCGGGTTCAGCGTCGTCGGGTTCAGCGTTGTCGGGTTCACCATCGGCGGGACGGATTCCGCGCCGCGCAACGCACACACTGCCGGGCCGCGGGAAGAACCTCGAGCCGCTCGGGGTCGATCACCGTGCCGCAGGTCTCACAGCGTCCATACGATCCGCGACCGACGCGTTCGAGCGCAGCGTCGATCTCGTCCAGACGAACCCGTGACCGCTCGAGCTGGGCCACCAACTGGCCTCGCTCGACGGCGAGCGTTGTCCCTTCGGGATCGTGCTCGTCGTCGGAGGCAGCGTCCGCTGTCGCCTCGATGACGGCGGCCAACCGCGCGGACATCGATTCGATGAGCGCCGTCGTGCGGGCGCGTTCGATGATCAGCGATGTTTCCGATTCGGTCGGGTCGGGTCTGTTCACCGTGACCGACCCCAGGCATCACGCATGCACGTCACGGAGACCGACCGCACCGCGCAGGCCGGAGCAATTGATGCATCCCACGCAACCGATGCAATCGGTGCACCGGATACAACCGACACACCCGACGCAACCGCGGCACAGCAGGCTCGCCACGATGCCGAGGCTTCCGGCGATCCCGAAACTGAGTGCTGTGCCCATACTTCCGGCGACGACCGCACTGGCGGCCGTCACCGCCGAACCCGCGACGATCGCACTCGCGACGGTCCCGGCCGAGGAGCTGACGCCTGCGCTGGAGGCCGTACCTGCCGAATTGGCGACAGCAGCGCTGGCGACAGTGCCCGCCGAGTTCGCCACCGCAATGCTCGACACCGTCCCGATGGAGCGGGCCACCGCCGTCGAATTCCGCGTCGCCGGCGAGTCGCCGACGCTGGTCTGATCCCTCGTGAGCGTCCACATGACGTCCATGGTCGCGCAACCGGCAGACACGTGAGCCCGTTTCGGCCCGCCGGAGTGTTCCGCGGAACACTCCTGGACGCTCAGGTCCCGCAGAACGTCTGGAACGACGAGTTGAACTCCTCGGGGGCGGGCGATGTGTACTTCACCCATTCGACGCGGCGCTCGAACGGGTTGGTCACGACGTCGAGCAGTTCCGCGAACAACGCGAGGTCACCGTCGTTCGCGGCCTGCAACGCCTCGTCGACCAGATGATTGCGCGGGATGTAGAGCGGGTTCACGCGGTCCATCGCATCGGCGGTGGCCGCCTCGTCGCGACCGTGTCGGGCCAGGGCTTCGCGCCAGCGCGCGAGCCACGGCGTCGAGGCTTCTCGCGGAAGCAGGATGTCGAGCGGGGTGCTTCGTCCACGGAGTTCCTCCGCAAGCGCCCGGAAGGCACCTGTCCAGTCGGCCCGATGGGCTGCCAGCAGCGTCAGGAGGTCGTCGATCACCTCGTGCTCGACGAAGGTGTCGGCCAGGCCCAGCTTTGCCGACAAACCGTCGTAGAGATGGCGCTCGTAGTGCGCGTCAAAGGTCGACAGCGTTGCCGTCGCGACAGCGATCGCATCGTCCGGCGTCGGACTGATCAGCGTGAGGAGCGTTTCAGCGAAACGTGCGAGGTTCCACTTCAGAACGGCGGGCTGGTTCCCGAAGGCGTAGCGTCCACCGTGGTCGATCGAACTGAACACGGCAGCGGGATCGAAGGCGTCGATGAACGCGCACGGACCGTAGTCGATAGTTTCCCCGGAGATGGTGGTGTTGTCGGTGTTCATCACACCGTGCACGAACCCGACCAGCATCCACTGGGCGACGAGCGCGGCCTGCCGCTCGACCACACCCTCCAGCAACTTCGCGTAGCGGTTCCCGCCGCCGGTCGTGGGCAATTCGGCGAGGTCGGGATAGTGGCGCGCGACTGCATAGTCGGCGAGCGGCTGCAGAACACTCCCGTTCCGCGCCGCGAACTCGAAGGTCCCCACGCGCAGGTGGCTCGCCGCGACCCGGGCGAGTACCGCTCCCGGCTCGACGCCGTTGCGATGAATCCCGCGGCCCGTTGCCACCACCGCCAGCGATCGCGTGGTGGGTACGCCGAGTGCATGCATCGCTTCGCTGACCAGGTACTCGCGAAGCATCGGCCCGACCACCGCGAAACCGTCCCCGCCGCGCGAAAACGGCGTCGGCCCCGAGCCTTTCAACTGTAGGTCGACGCGACGGCCCTCGACGTCCACGAGCTCGCCGAGCAGGAGGGCGCGTCCGTCTCCCAATAGCGGTGCATACCCACCGAACTGATGACCGCTGTACGCCGTCGCCACCGGCTTGCCGTCGGCGGGCGCGGCCGCGCCGGAGAGGATCGCTATCCCGTCTTCTGTACGCAGGGAATCGACGTCGAGACCCAGCGAGGCCGCGAGCTGGTCGTTGACGACGAGAAGGCGCGGATCGGGGACGTCGGCGCCTCGCCATTCGACGGTGAGAGGCGTCAGTTCGTCGGCGAAAGTGCTCTCGAAGCCGGTGATCGCGTCGGATGTGCGTGCAGGGGAGTCGGTGGCAGCCACTCTTCGAGCGTAACCACTTCCTCGTATCGCCTGGTCACGTCGGTGTCCGGGACGACCTCAGCGTGTGATCACGTTCAGCAGCGACTTCGTGGTCATGCGGTAGAGCCCACCGAACATTCCGTTTCGCGCGAGGGCGGCACGCGCGGCGTTGGCCCCCGGGGCCCCGTGAACAGCTCCGCCGGGATGGGCCGACGAGCCGGCGAGAAACGGCCGGTCGATGGGTGTGTCGGCCCGTCCCAGTGGCGGATTCTAGGGGTCCTCGCAACACCGGTTGGTTAGACGGGTACAAGTAAATCACGCAGACGCTCGGCTGGGGTTCTCCAGTCGAGCGTTTTGCGTGGTCGACTGTTGAGTCGTTGGGC